>NZ_JBVIDV010000017.1:109129-202473 GCF_055572195.1 Streptomyces sp. NPDC030809 | reverse complement strand
TGCTCCGCCAGGAACTTCTGCGACACGATCACGTTCGTGATCACGAACTTCTTCTCCGGCCACAGGCTCGTCTCGTCCAGCAGCACCTTCGCACCACCGGCCACCAGCTTCGACGCGGTCGGCTCCGGCACCCACGCACCGTCGATCGACCCCGACTTGTAGGCATCCGGCGTCACCTTGTTGTCGGTGCGCACCACCGACACCTCGCCCTTGCCGCTCTCGGAGTCGACCTTCCAGCCCTTCTCCGCGATCCAGTTGAGGAACGCGACGTCCTGCGTGTTCCCCTTCTGCGGAGTGGCGATCCGCTTGCCCTTGACGTCGTCCAGGGTCTTGATCTTCGCCGGGTCGACCACCAGCTTCACCCCGCTGGAGGCCGCACCCGAGATGATCCGCAGGTTCTTGCCCTTGGACTTCACGTACGCGTTGATCGACGGCGAGGGGCCGATGAAACCGATGTCCAGGGACCCGCCGTTGAGGGCCTCGATCTCCGACGGGCCCGCGTTGAAGGTCTGCGGAGCGATCTTCGTCCCGCCCAGCTCCTTCGCGATCAGCCCCTCCTGGATGCCGACCAGCGCGGTCGCGTGCGTCAGGTTCGGGAAGTAGCCGATCCGCACGCTGTCCGCCGACAGCTTCTTCCCCGTCGAGGAGACATTGGACTTCGCGTCCTTCTCCTCGGCCGGGGCCTCGGAGCCGTAGCCGCAGGAGGCGAGGGCGGCGATCAGCAGGGGCAGGGCGGCAGCGGCGGCGAGGCCGCGGTGCAGGGTGGTGCGGGGAGCAGACACGGGAGGGTTTCCTCTCGGTACGTCAGGTTTTCCGACGTCTTCGTTCGTGGAGCGGGGCGGGGGCGGAGGCGGTCAGCACGCACATCGGGCCACCCCTCCCTGGCCGCTGCCGAGGGCGCCGCTGCCGATGCGGCCGCCCTCCTTGGCGAAGGTCGAGTAGATGTCGGCGGGCATGGTCAGAAGTCCCATCCCTCGTCGTCCTGCGCGGTCTCCCGGGCCTTGGAGGCGAAGGACTCGCCCGCCATGCCCGCCGCCAACGTGGTGCCGTCGGCCGGGTCGATCAGCAGGAAGGAACCCGTCCGGCGGGAGTCGGCGTACGCGTCCAGCGCGAGCGGCTCCGCGGTGCGGACGACGACCCGGCCGATGTCGTTGGCCACCAGCTGCCCGGGGTCCGGGTGCTGGGACAGGTCGTCCAGGGTCAGCCGCGAGGGGATCTCCTTGACGATCGCCTTGACCGTGCGCGTGGTGTGCTTGAGCAGCACCCTCGCGCCGACCGCCAGCGGCTGGTCGGCGACGTGGCAGACCGTCGCGACCACGTCCTGCGTGGTGGCCGGGGCGCTCGCGGTCGGGGCGATCAGGTCCCCGCGGGAGATGTCGATGTCGTCGGCCAGGCGCACGGTCACGGACTGCGGGGCCCAGGCGATGTCCACGCTCTCGCCGAGGGCGTCGATGCCCTCGATGACGCTGGTCCTCCCCGAGGGCAGCACGGTCACGGCCTCGCCGACGCGCAGCACGCCGGAGGCGATCTGGCCCGCGTAGCCCCGGTAGTCGGGGTGCTCGGCGGTCTGCGGACGGATCACGTACTGCACCGGGAACCGCGCCGGGCAGGCCGTCAGGTCGTGGCTGACCGGGACGGTCTCCAGGTGCTCCAGCACCGTCGGGCCGCCGTACCAGTCCATGTGGGCGGACGGGTCCACCACGTTGTCGCCGGCCAGCGCCGAGATCGGGATCGCGGTGATCTCCGGGACGCCCAGCTCCGAGGCGTACGAGGTGAACTCCTCGGCGATCTTCGCGAAGACCGCCTCCTCGTAGCCGACCAGGTCCATCTTGTTCACGGCCAGGACCACGTGCGGGACGCGCAGCAGGGCGGCCACGGCCGCGTGCCGGCGGGTCTGCTCGACCACGCCGTTGCGCGCGTCGACCAGGACCACGGCCAGCTCGGCGGTCGAGGCGCCGGTGACCATGTTCCGGGTGTACTGCACGTGCCCGGGGGTGTCGGCCAGGATGAACCGGCGGCGCGCGGTGGCGAAGTACCGGTACGCGACGTCGATGGTGATGCCCTGCTCCCGCTCGGCGCGCAGGCCGTCGGTCAGCAGCGCCAGGTCCGGGGCGTCCTGCCCGCGGTCGGCGGACACTCGCTCCACGGCCTCCAGCTGGTCCTCCAGGACCGACTTGGAGTCGTGCAGCAGACGGCCCACCAGGGTGGACTTGCCGTCGTCGACGGAACCCGCGGTGGCGAAGCGCAGCAGCGTGGTGGTGCTGAGCTGCTCGGTGGTGCTGGTCATGGCTAGAAGTACCCTTCGCGCTTGCGGTCTTCCATCGCGGCCTCGGACAGCTTGTCGTCGGCGCGGGTCGCGCCCCGCTCGGTGAGGCGGGAAACGGCGATCTCGGCGATCACGGCGTCGAGCGTGGTGGCGTCGGAGTCGACGGCGCCGGTGCAGGACATGTCGCCGACGGTGCGGTAGCGGACGAGCCGCTTCTCCACCGTCTCGGTGTCCTTCGGGCCGCCCCACTCGCCGGCCGTGAGCCACATGCCGTTGCGCAGGAACACGTCCCGCTCGTGGGCGAAGTAGATCTCCGGCAGCTCGATGCCCTCGCGGTCGATGTACTGCCACACGTCCAGCTCGGTCCAGTTGGACAGCGGGAAGACGCGGACGTGCTCGCCGGGCGCGTGGCGGCCGTTGTAGAGCTGCCACAGCTCGGGGCGCTGGCGGCGCGGGTCCCACTGGGAGAACTCGTCGCGCAGCGAGAACACCCGCTCCTTGGCGCGGGCCTTCTCCTCGTCGCGGCGGCCGCCGCCGAAGACCGCGTCGAACTTCAGCTGCTGGATCGCCTCGGTCAGCGGGACGGTCTGCAGCGGGTTGCGGGTGCCGTCCGGGCGCTCCTTGAGGACGCCGCGGTCGATGTAGTCCTGCACCGAGGCCACGTGCAGGCGCAGGCCGTGCTCGGCCACCGTGCGGTCGCGGTACTCGATGACCTCGGGGAAGTTGTGGCCCGTGTCCACGTGCAGCAGGGAGAAGGGGACCGGCGCCGGGGCGAACGCCTTCAGCGCCAGGTGCAGCATGACGATGGAGTCCTTGCCGCCGGAGAACAGGATCACCGGCTTCTCGAACTCGCCCGCCACCTCGCGGAAGATGTGCACCGCCTCGGATTCGAGGGCGTCGAGGTGGGACAGCGCGTACGGGGCGTCCGAGCCGGACTCGGTGTGCAGGTGCGCGGCGGTGGTCATGCCGTACCCCTTTCGTTCGCTTCTCCGCCCGCGCGGCGCGCAGCTGCGGCAGTCATGGTCGTCTGCGGCCCGGTGGCCGCACGTGCGTCGCTCACAGGAGGCCCTTCTCGGCGAGCAGCGAGTGCAGCGATGCCGCGGACTCCTGGACGGTCTGGGTGTGGGACTCGATGCGCAGGTCCGGGTCGGCCGGGGCCTCGTACGGGTCGTCCACCCCGGTCAGACCGGAGATCTCGCCCGCCGCCTGCTTGGCGTACAGGCCCTTGACGTCGCGCTCGGAGCACACCTCGACCGGGGTGGCCACGTGCACTTCGAGGTAGTTGGTGCCGGCGGCCGCGTGGCGCTTGCGGACGGCCTCGCGGCTGTCGGCGTAGGGGGCGATCACCGGCACCAGCGCCTTGACGCCGTTGCGCGCGAGGAGTTCGGCGACGAAGCCGATCCGCTGCACGTTGGTGTGGCGGTCCTCGCGGGTGAAGCCGAGGCCGGCCGAGAGGAACTCGCGGATCTCGTCGCCGTCGAGGACCTCCACCCGGTGGCCCTCGGCACGCAGCCGCTCGGCCAGCGCGTACGCGATGGTGGTCTTGCCGGCGCTCGGCAGACCGGTCAGCCACACCGTGGCTCCCTGGCCGGTCACGCTCATCTGGTTCTCCGTGGTGTCCGTACGTTCGGTCGTCGTCATCAGCCGTGCAGCCCGCATTCCGTCTTGGTCCGCCCGGCCCAGCGGCCGGCCCGGGCGTCCTCGCCCTCGGCCACCCGGCGGGTGCAGGGGGCGCAGCCGACGGAGGCGTAGCCGTCCATGAGGAGCGGGTTGGTCAGGACCCCGTGCTCGGCCACGTAGGCCTCCACGTCGTCCTGGGTCCAGCGGGCGATCGGCGAGATCTTGACCTTCTGCCGCTTCTCGTCCCAGCCGACCACCGGGGTGTTCGCCCGGGTGGGGGACTCGTCGCGGCGCAGGCCGGTGGCCCATGCGTCGTAGCCGGCCAGGCCCTCTTCGAGGGGCTTGACCTTGCGCAGGGCGCAGCACAGGTCCGGGTCGCGGTCGTGCAGCTTCGGCCCGTACTCGGCGTCCTGCTCGGCGACGCTCTGGCGCGGGGTGAGGGTGATGACGTTGACGTCCATCACGGCCTCGACCGCGTCGCGGGTGCCGATGGTCTCCTCGAAGTGGTAGCCCGTGTCGAGGAAGACCACGTCCACGCCGGGGAAGGCCCGGGAGGCGAGGTGGGCGACGACCGCGTCCTCCATGGAGGAGGTCACGCAGAACTTCGCACCGAAGGTCTCCGCGGCCCACTTCAGGATGTCCAGCGCGGGGGCGTCCTCCAGGTCGCGGCCCGCCTGCTCGGCCAGTCCCCGGAGCGCCTCGGCATTCTGAGTCCTCGTCATATCTCTTCCCCGCCAGTGCCGTTGGACTGAAAACCGCGGGCCAGCAGCCCGAGGTACTTCAGCTGGAAGGCCCGATTGCACGCCCGGCACTCCCAGGCGCCGTGGCCCTGCTCGTTCGGGAACAGGTCCTCGTCGCCGCAGTACGGGCAGTAGAACGGTGCGGCGCGCTCGCTCATGACAGGGCCTCGTCGCTCGCACGGCCGACCCAGGTCGCGAACCGCTCGCCGTCCTCGCGCTCCGCCTCGAAGCGGCGCACGACCCGCTCGACGTAGTCGGGCAGCCCCGCGGAGGTGACCTTCAGCCCGCGGACCTTGCGGCCGAAGCCGGCCTCCAGGCCCAGGGCGCCGCCCAGGTGCACCTGGAAGCCCTCCACCTGGTTGCCGTCCTCGTCCAGGACCAGCTGGCCCTTGAGGCCGATGTCCGCGACCTGGATGCGGGCGCAGGCGTTCGGGCAGCCGTTGATGTTGATGGTGAGCGGCTGGTCGAACTCGGGCAGCCGGCGCTCCAGCTCCTCGATGAGGGTCTGGCCGCGGCCCTTGGTGTCGACGATGGCGAGCTTGCAGAACTCGATGCCGGTGCAGGCCATGGTGCCGCGCCGGAACGGGGACGGCTTGACCCGCAGGTCCAGCGCCTCCAGGGCGGAGACCAGCGACTCGACCTGCGGCTCCTCGACGTCGAGCACGATCATCTTCTGCTCGGCGGTGGTGCGCACCCGGCCGGAGCCGTGCTGCTCGGCGATGTCCGCGATCTTGGTGAGCGTGGCGCCGTCCACCCGGCCGACGCGCGGGGCGAAGCCCACGTAGAAGCGGCCGTCCTTCTGGCGGTGCACGCCGACGTGGTCGCGCCACTGCTGCACGGGCTGCTCGGGGGCCGGGCCGTCGGCCAGCTTGCGGCCGAGGTACTCGTCCTCCAGGACCCGGCGGAACTTCTCGGCGCCCCAGTCGGCGACGAGGAACTTCAGGCGGGCGCGGGTGCGCAGCCGGCGGTAGCCGTAGTCGCGGAAGATCGAGATGACGCCGGTGTAGACGTCCGGGACCTCCTCCAGGGAGACCCAGGCGCCCAGGCGCACGCCCAGCTTGGGGTTGGTGGAGAGGCCGCCGCCGACCCAGACGTCGAAGCCGGGGCCGTGCTCGGGGTGGACCACGCCCACGAAGGCCATGTCGTTGATCTCGTGCGCCACGTCGAGCAGCGGCGAGCCGGAGATCGCGGACTTGAACTTGCGCGGCAGGTTGGAGAAGTCCTTGTTGCCGACGATCCGGCGGTAGATCTCGTCGATGGCGGGGGTGCCGTCGATGATCTCGTCCTCGGCGATGCCGGCGACCGGGGAGCCGAGGATGACGCGCGGGGTGTCCCCGCAGGCCTCGGTGGTCGACAGGCCGACCGCCTCCAGGCGGTTCCAGATCTCCGGGACGTCCTCGATGCGGATCCAGTGGTACTGCACGTTCTGGCGGTCCGTGATGTCGGCGGTGCCGCGGGCGAACTCCTCGGAGATCTCGCCGATCACGCGCAGCTGCTCGGTGGTCAGCCGGCCGCCGTCGATGCGGACGCGGAGCATGAAGAACTCGTCGTCCAGCTCCTCCGGCTCCAGGATCGCGGTCTTGCCGCCGTCGATTCCGGGGCGGCGCTGCGTGTAGAGGCCCCACCAGCGCATGCGGCCGCGCAGGTCGTTGGGGTCGATCGAGTCGAATCCGGCCTTGGAGTAGACCGTCTCAATGCGTGTCCGCACGTTGAGACCGTCGTCGTCCTTCTTGAACTGCTCGTTTCCGTTGAGGGGCGTGAAGTGGCCTACGGCCCACTGGCCTTCGCCGCGGTGACGCGTGGTCTTGCGGCGCGTTGCAGCGGTCGGCTTCTCGGGGGTGGCGGCCATGGCGATACGTCCTTCGGTGGCGGCTCAAGGCAGGGGCAAGGGAGTGCTGAGACGACCCCTGTACTGCGGTGACCTGCGAGAATGTGCTGCAGGTGCGGCAAAGCGAGGCCCCCCGGCGGTGTGCGGGGCAGCTTGCGGCCTCAGGGGTTCGACGCGTCCGCGACGGCGGGGACGGCGAGGAGTGCGGCGGTGCTGGTTCCGTCAGCTCGCCGGACAGATGGCGCTGGCCATGCGGCCGAGGTCGACGTGCCGCCGACTCACCAAGGCAATTCCAGCTCCATTCATGCCCGAAGCGTGGCATGCGGGTCTTGGAGGAGTCCACTAGTGTCCATTATTCGGACCAAAGCGTCTCGATTTATGGGACGCTGTGGTCTGGGTCACCTTGTGGGGCGCCGGTGGTCCAAGGGGCCGCGAGCTGGGAAGACGTCCCCCCGGGGCCGCCCCGGGCGCCCGCCGCCGGCCCGGCGACGGACGCCGCACCAGCGGCTTTCGATCGGATTGCGGGTGTTTCGTGGCAGCCCGCGCAGGGCTGCCGAGGCCGGCTCAGGCGCCCGGCCAGGGCCCCGGGGTCGCGGGCTGGATCTTGGCCTCGGTCTCGGTCCGGAAGACCCGGAACCCGCGCCGCAGGTAGTTGTCCATCGCCGTGGGCCCGTCCCAGCTGCACGTGTGCAGCCAGACCCGCTTCGTCGGCTCCAGCTCCGGCCAGCGCTCGGCCAGGTCCCATGCCCGCGCCGTGCCCACCGAGAGCAGGTGCCCGCCGATCCGGCGGCCGCGGAAGGCGGGCAGCAGCCCGAAGTAGACGATCTCGACCGTGCCCTCGGGCTGCGGCTCCAGCTCCACGTACCCCGCCGGGGTGCCCCGGTCGTACGCCACCCACGTCTCCACCCCGGGCCGCGCCAGGTGCTCCTGCCACTGGGCGTACGTCAGCCCCAGCCGGTCCGTCCAGTGGATGTCACCCCCCACCGAGGCGTACAGGAAGCGGCTGAACTCCGGCGAGGGGACCGCGGCCCGCTCGATCCGGATGTCGCCGTCCGGCTCGACGGCGGGCCGCAGGTCCGCCGGCGAGGTCTGCTCCAGCGACCAGGTGGTGAGATCGGTGTCCATACCCGTCAGGGAATCACGCCCGCCCGCCGGCCCCCAAGCGGGCCCCGACCACCGAGGGCGCCTGCGAGTGCGGCAGCAGGTCCACGGGCTCCCGCGGCCGCCTGACCTCCACCTCCACCCCGTCCGCGAACCGGTACGGCCGGTGCGCGAGCACCCCCGCCAGATGCCGCCGCACCCGCGAGATCTCGGCACGCACGGTGACCGTCCGGCTCGGATCCCCGAACACCTCCCCGGCCAGCTCCGCCGCGCTCAGCCCGGCCGGATGCTCGGCCAGCAGGAACAGCAGCTCCGCATGGCGCGGGCTCAGCTCCTGGCTCCAGCTGCCGGCCGCCCCGTACACCGTCGCCGTCCACCGCCGCGGCTGCGACAGGTCCAGCACCACCCGGCCCGCCTCCGCGCCGGTGGGCGTCCCGTCCACCCGCACCAGCCAGCCGCCCGGCAGCGGCTCGGCCACGCACGGGCCCAGGCTCGGCAGCCACACCGGACCCGCGGCGAAGTCCCGGGGCAGCGGAACCCGGTCCACCGGGGGCATGCCGGTCACCGCCGCCGTCCAGCCGTGCGCGTCCACGGCCAGCGCCCGCCCCGGCAGCCGGGCCAGCAGCGGGGCCGCCACCGCGCGCAGCCCCGCCAGCGAGGACAGGTGCCGGATCCGCAGCTCGCTCTCCGCCAGCCGGGCCACCGAGGCCACCCAGGACAGGGTCGCCGGGTGCATCGTCGCCAGCGGGCCGCTCACGTCCACCACCCCGAGCAGCCGGCCGTCCCGCGGATCGTGCACCGGCGCCCCCGCGCAGGTCCACTCGTGGTGGCTGGAGACGAAGTGCTCGGCCGAGAACACCTGCACCGGGCGCCGGGTCACCAGCGCCGTCCCGACCCCGTTGGTCCCCACCACCGCCTCGTCCCAGTGCGCGCCCACCTCGAAGCCCAGCCGGTCCGCCTTGCGCAGGATCGAGGCGTGCCCCTCCCGCCACAGCAGCCGCCCGTCGGCGTCCGCGACCACCATGATGTGCAGGACCTCGTCCAGCGCGGGCAGCAGCCCCTCGCGCAGCACCGGCAGGAGGTCCCGCAGCGGCGAGTCCTGCCGGCGCTGCTCGGTCTCGGCCGCCGACAGGGTGCGGGACCGGGCGTCCACGTCCGGGTGCACCCCTCCCGCCAGCATCCGCCGCCAGGACTCGGCGATCTCCGGGCGCGGGGCCGCGGGCGGCCGCCGCCCCGTGAGCGCGGCCTCCCGGACCCCCTTGAGCAGACGCGCAGCCTGCCGGGTGTCCATGGCCGAAAGCTGCGACAGGCCGAGCGTGGTACTGGTCACCGGATCCTCCCCGTACGAACCGGACGTGCCGTGCACCCGGACCCGCCCACCGGCGGGTGCGCTTCCCCACGCACCCCACGGGACGGAACCGGTCCCCAGACTTGCAACGCCATGCAACCCTCGCCAAGTGCCGGTCACCCGACCGAAACTGTGCGGACGCGCCGCCGGGCGGCGCGGCAGCTCCTCCTCGGGGGCTCCACGGCAGGGGTGGCGCCGAGTCGGCGCGGCGCCACCCCCGTCCGTGCCGGGCCCGGATCCGGGCTCGCGGCGGTTGGGGCCGCCGTCAGCCAGGGATCCGCGCCCGCTCGACCAGCGCCGCCAGACCCAGCGTGTGCGGCAGCGTACCGAACGCGCCTCCCCAGTCCCCGCCGAGCCGGGAGGCGCAGAAGGCGTCCGCGGTCTCCGGCGGTGCCCAGCGCACCAGCAGGGCCCCCTGGAGCACCAGCGCCATCCGCTCCGCCACCCGCCGGGCCCGCGCCTCGATGCCCTGGAGGTCGGCCAGCTCCGTCAGCAGGTCCTTGACGGCCCGGTCGAGCCGGTGGTCGGCGCCCCGGGCCTGCCCCACCTCCCGCAGGTAGGCGTGCAGGGCCATCGGCTCCCGCTGGAGGGCGCGCAGCGCGTCGAGGGCCTGGACGTTGCCCGAACCCTCCCAGAGGGAGTTGACGGGGGACTCGCGCAGCAGCCGCGGCAGCCCGGACTCCTCCACGTACCCGTTGCCGCCCAGGCACTCCAGCGCCTCCGCCACCATCGGCGTGCACCGCTTGGTCACCCAGTACTTCGCCACGGGCACGGCGAGCCGCAGGAAGGCCCGCTCCTCGTCCGTCCCCGCGTCGTACGCCGCCGCCAGCCGCAGCATGAGCACGGTCGCCGCCTCCGACTCCACCGCCAGGTCGGCGAGCACGTTGCGCATCAGCGGCTTGTCCACGAGCTTCCCGCCGAAGGCGCTGCGGTACGAGGCGTGGTGCACGGCCTGGGTCAGCGCCTGCCGCATCAGCGCGGCCGAGCCGGTCACGCAGTCCGCCCGGGTGGCCGCCACCATCTCCATCACGGTCCGCAGCCCGCGGCCCTCCTCCCCGACCCGGCGGGCCCAGGTCCCGTCGAACTCGACCTCCGCCGAGGCGTTCGACCGGTTGCCCAGCTTGTCCTTCAGCCGCTGGATCAGGAACACGTTGCGGGTGCCGTCCGGGAGCACCCGCGGCACCAGGAAGCAGGTGAGCCGGTCCCCGCCGGCCCCGGCCCCGGCCCCGGTGTCCGCCGCGCCGCGGCCGGCCGCCTGCGCCAGCACCAGGAAGGCGTCCGACATCGGGGCCGAGCAGAACCACTTGTGACCGGTCAGCAGGTACTCGCCGGCGGCGTCCAGCGGCACGGCCCGGGTGGCGGTGGCCCGGACGTCGCTGCCGCCCTGTTTCTCCGTCATCCCCATACCGAACAGCACCCCGGACTTCTGTGCGGGCGGCCGCAGCCCCTGTTCGTACACATGCGAGGTCAGCAGCGGCTCCCACTCCGCGGCGAGTTCCGGTTCGGTGCGCAGGGCGGGCACCGCCGCGTGCGTCATCGACACCGGGCAGCCGTGCCCGGCCTCCGCCTGCGACCAGACGAAGAATCCGGCCGTGCGCCGCAGGTGCCCGTACTCGCGCCCCCAGGCGTCGGTCAGCCCGGCGGTCACCGCCTTGCCCAGCACACGGTGCCAGGCCGGATGGAAGTCCACCTCGTCCACCCGGTTGCCGTACCGGTCGTGCGTGCGCAGCCGCGGCGGGTTCGCATCGGCGAGCGCCGCCCACTCCTGCGCCTGCACCGAGCCCGCCGCCCGACCCAGCGTGCCGAGTTCCGCTGCCGCTTCCGCTTGTACCTCCGCGGGCGCTCCGGCCAGGTGCCGGGCCATGCCCTCGGCGAGGACGCGGTCGTCGCCGTAGACGTCGTGACCCGCCAGCGGCGGGGCCTGGTTGCTCACGGTATGGGTGGTGGCTGCCATGCCGATACGGTAAAGACGTGCAGCCAGCAAATGAAACACCCGAGCGTCCCCCCGGCGTGCTCCACCGGGCCCGCTCCCTCTACCGCAACGTCTCGAAGCGCAAGATGGCCTGGCTGCTGCTCAAGGACACCGTCAACTCGTGCATCGAGTACCGGATCCTCGGCCTGGCCGCCGAGGCGGCCTTCTTCACCCTGCTGTCGCTGCCGCCGCTCTTCCTCGGCCTGCTCGGCCTCCTCGGCTACGTGGACAACTGGACCGACACCACCACCGTCGCCAGCATCGAGGAGAACATCCTGCGGGCGGTGGGCACGGTGCTCTCCGACCGGGGCGTCAACGACATCGCCAAGCCGCTCCTGGACGACGTCACCCGGCGCGGCCGCCCCGACATCATCTCCCTCGGCTTCGCCTTCGCCCTGTGGTCCGGCTCCCGGGCCGTCAACGTCTTCATCGACACCATCACCGTCATGTACGGGCTCGACGGCCAGCGCGGCATCGTCAAGACCCGGCTGCTGGCCTTCCTGCTGTACGTGGTCGCCCTGCTGATCGGCGCCGTCGTGCTGCCGCTGATGGTGGCCGGACCGGACGCCGTGGTCCGGCTGGTGCCCTGGGGGACCGAGGTGATCGCGGTGCTCTACTGGCCGACCGTCACCCTGCTGTCCATCGCCTTCCTCACCACGCTCTACCACGTGTCCGTTCCGGTGCGCTCCCCCTGGATCGAGGACGTGCCGGGGGCGCTGGTCGCCCTCGCCATGTGGGTGCTGGGCAGCTTCCTGCTGCGCATCTACCTCACCAACACCGTCGAGGGGCCGACCATCTACGGCTCGCTGGCCGCGCCGGTCGCCGTCCTGCTGTGGATCGGCATCTCGGCCTTCGCCGTGCTGGTCGGGGCGGCCGTGAACGCGGCCATCGACCGGGTCTGGCCCTCGGTGGCCACGGCCGCGGCCCGCGAGGCCAACGAGCGGGTACGGGAGGCGGAGGCGGCCCAGCTGGTCGCCCGGGCGGCGGCCTGGCGGGCCCTGGCCGAGGGCGAGTCGGAGGACGACGAGGACGCGGGCATGCCCTCGGAGTTCCCGGAGCGCTGGTCGAACTTCCTCCCCCCCGACGACTACCAGTCCCGCCTGCGCAAGCACACGGAACGGCATCCGCACTAGGGGGAGGGGGCGGGGGCCGGCCTTGGGTCCGGCCGGGGGCCGGGCCCCGGGAGCCGGAGGCCGGTGTGCGGGGTCCGGAGGCCGGTGCGGGCCTACGCTGGTGCCGTGTACACGGAACGGCCGTCCGCCCTCGTGCCCGGCGCCGTGCTCTGGCGCGCCGAGGGCCCCGGCGGCCCGGTCCTGCCCGACGGCTGCATGGACCTGATCTGGGTGGCCGGCCGGCTGCTCGTGGCCGGGCCGGACACCGGCCCGCACCGGGCCGGCGAGGTCCCCGGCCGGGTCTTCACCGGGATCCGCTTCGCCCCCGGCGCCGCCCCCGCCCTGCTCGGCGTACCGGCGTACGAGCTGCTGGACGCGCGCCCCGCCCTCGACGAGCTCTGGCCCGCCCGGCGGGTACGGGCCCTCGCCGACCGGATCGCCGCCGCCCCCGACACCGCGGCGGCCCTGGAGCGGCTGGCCGCCCGGCGCGCCGCGGAGACCGGCCCGCCCGACCCGCTCGCCGCCGAGGTGACCGCCCGGCTGCGGGCCGGCAGCAGCGTGGCCGCCCTCGCCGCGGCCGTCGGCCTCGGCGAGCGGCAGCTGCACCGCCGCTCCCTGGCCGCCTTCGGCTACGGCCCCCGCACCCTGGGCCGGATCCTGCGGCTGCGCCGCGCCCTGGCCCTCGCCCGGGCGGGCGTTCCGTACGCGGAGGTGGCCCAGCGGACCGGGTACGCGGACCAGGCCCACCTGGCGCGCGAGACCCGGCGGCTGGCCGGGACCACTCTCGGCGCCTACACGGCCGCCCCTGCGGCCGCAGCCGGGGCGAACAGGGAGACGCCCGAACCGTCCGGGTCGAGGACCACCGCGTAGCGCTGCCCCCACACCGCGTCCCAGGGCGGCAGGTGCCCCCGGTACCCGTCCGCCGTCAGCTCCCCGTACAGCGCGTCCACGGCGGCGGGGGAGTCGCACAGGAAGGCCAGGCCGATCCGGTCCCCGCCCTCGGGGCGCCGCCAGGAGGGGTCGAAGGACCGGATGACCTCCTCGGTGTCCCAGGCCACCCGCAATCCGCCCGGCAATACGGCCTCCACGTGCGGCTCCTTCTCGGCCCCGGCGGGGATGCCGATGCCGAGCCGGCGGTAGAAGGCGAGCGAGGCGGCCATGTCGGAGACGACCAGGCCGATCATGTCGAGTCGTGGAGTCATGCCGGCAGGCTACGGCCGCACCGCCCGGCCGGTCTTGAACGCTTCGGACATCCTGCGGAGGCGCTTCGGACCTCGTGCGGAGGGGGGCGGAGAAGGGCGGCGAATATTCGGTGGCGCCGCCCCGGGGGCACCCCGTAGCCTCCCGGAGGATGTTGCCGCGGACGGCGGTCCACGAGGACCGTGCCGCGCGACCGGAACCAGGAGGTGGGACTTCGATGAGTGTTGCCACGCAGGGCGCTGCCCGCATTCGAGCCTCCCTCACCACCTCCGTGGCCTCCGGCTGACACCGAATCCAGCGAGAACCATCGCGCCGGGGCCGCCCTCCGAAGGGTTCCCCTTGTCTTACGACACGCTCAACTCCTCTGCTTCTCCCGCTTCCTCTGCTTCCCCCGTTTCCACCACCTCCTCCCCGGACGCGTCCGCGGAGTGCGCCGCCCTGGCCCCGTACGGCTGGGACGCGCAGTGGGCCGCGGAGTTCGCCCCGTACGCCGCCGAGGGCCTGGTGCCCGGGCGGGTGGTCCGCGTGGACCGCGGGCAGTGCGACGTGATCACCGAGCACGGCACCGTGCGCGCCGACACCGCCTTCGTCACCCCGCACGACCCGCTGCGGGTCGTCTGCACCGGTGACTGGGCCGCCGTCGAGCCCGCGGGCACCCCGCGCTACGTCAAGGCGTACCTGCCCCGCCGGACCGCCTTCGTGCGCTCCACCTCCTCGAAGCGCTCCGAGGGCCAGATCCTCGCGGCGAACGTGGACCACGCGATCATCGCGGTCTCCCTCGCCACCGAGCTCGACCTCGGCCGCATCGAGCGCTTCCTGGCCCTCGCCTGGGAGTCGGGGGCGCAGCCGCTGGTCGTCCTGACCAAGGCGGACCTGGTGCCGGACCCGGTGGTCCTGGCCCACCTGGTGCAGGACGTCGAGACCACCTCCCCCGGTGTGCAGGTGCTGCCGGTCTCCTCCCACAGCGGGGAGGGCATGGACGTGCTGGCCGCGCTCCTCGCGGACGGCACCACGGTGCTGCTCGGCATCTCGGGCGCCGGCAAGTCCACCCTGGCCAACGCCCTCCTCGGGACCGATTTCATGGCGGTCCAGGCCACCCGCGAGGTGGACGGCAAGGGCCGGCACACCACGACCACCCGCAACCTGCTCCTGCTGCCCGGCGGGGGAGTGCTCATCGACACCCCCGGACTGCGCGGGGTCGGGCTCTGGGACGCGGAGGCCGGCGTCGGCCAGGTGTTCTCCGAGATCGAGGAGTACGCCGAACGGTGCCGCTTCCACGACTGCGCCCACGAGAGCGAGCCGGGCTGCGCGGTACTGGCGGCGCTGGAGAGCGGGGAGCTGCCGGAACGGCGGCTGGAGAGCTACCGCAAGCTGCTCCGCGAGAACCAGCGGATCGTGGCCAAGACGGACGCGCGGCTGCGGGCGGAGATCCGGCGCGACTGGCGGCTGAAGTCGGCCGTGGGACGCGCGAACCACGACGCGAAGCGGGGGCTGGGGCGCTGACCCGCGCCGGGGTCCGGGGCTCCGTCCCGGACCCCGGTCCGCCGCCGCCGGACCCCGGTCCTTCGCCCGGTCCGCCGCCGCCGGACCCCGGTCCTTCGCCCGGTCCGCCGCCGCCGGACCCCGGTCCTTCGCCCGGACCGGGTCCTTCGCCCGGACCGGGTCCTCCGTCCCGGACCGGGTCCTCCGTCCCGGACCGGGTCCTCCGTCCCGGACCCCGTCCTCCGTCCCGGACCCCCGTCCTCCGCCGCCGGACGGGTCCGCCGTCACCCCCACAGCACCGCCCCCAGCCACGCCCCCGCCACCACCAGACAGGCGAACAGCTCCACGAGCACGCTCGTGCCCACCGCCCGCATCACCGTGCGCGTCGAGGCCGCCGCCTCCCCGTGGCTGCCCAGCCGCAGCCGCTCGCACAGGTAGATCCCGCCCACGAAGCCGGGCACCGTCCCCACCACCGGCACCAGGAAGAACCCCAGCAGCGCCCCCGCCCCGGCGTACACCGCCATCCGCCGGGTCACCCCCGTGCCCCGCAGCCGGCGCGGCGGCAGCTGCCACTTCACCACCTGGAACACCAGCAGCACCCCGGTCGCCGCCACCAGCAGCACCCAGGCCAGGCCGGTCTTCTCGTGCAGCGACCACCACAGCATCGCCGCCCACACCAGCAGGGTGCCCGGCACGCCCGGCACCAGCACCCCCGCCACCCCGAGCAGCATGACCAGCCCCACCAGGAATTGCTGAGGCAGATCCATCTGCCCAGCCTGACCCAGACGCCGACCCTCCGCTAGCGGGCCACCCAGCCCCGCTCGTGCGCCTGCCAGCCCAGCTGGAGCCGGGTGGTCACCCCGGTCACCTCCATCAGGCCCTTCACCCGGCGCTGCACGGTCCGCAGCCCCAGATCCAGGTGCTTGGCCACACTGGCGTCCGTCATGCCCGCCAGCAGCAGGGACAGGATCTCCAGATCGGTGGCGTCCGGGGCCGCCGCCTCCTCCGCCACCGCGCCCTGCGCCCCCAGCCGCAGCGGCAGGGCCTGCCGCCACACCGCCTCGAAGAGGCCCATCAGGGACTCCAGCAGCCCGCTCGCATGGACCACCAGGGCGGCCGGCTCCGCCTGAGCCCCGCGGGCCGTCAGCGGCACCATCGCCAGGCTGCGGTCCGCGATCACCAGCTTCGTCGGCACCTCGTCCACCACCCGCACCTGCTCGCCCCGGTTCAGCGCCGCCGAGGCCTCCGTCAGCCCGTCGGGCAGGGAGAGCACCTCCCGCTCGATGACCACCCGGAACTCCACCCCGCGGTGCGCGGCCTGCTCCTCCGCCTCGTTGTCCATGCCCGTGACCACCTGCGGCCGCCCGCTGACCAGTGCGCACACCTCCTCGACGGCCCCCAGCTGGAGCTGCACGAAGCGGTGCGCCACCGCACTCGCCCCCGTCACCACCTCCACCAGGTCGTGCACCGCGGGCTCGGCGGCCTCCGCCCGGTACTCCTCCGCCAGCAGGGCCGCCGCCAGCTCCGCCTGCTCCAGCTCGTGCCGCTGCTGGGTCAGCAGCGCCCCCAGCGCCACCCCGGGCGGGGCCGCCACCCACCGGCCCGGCCGCGCCGAGGACTGCGCGGCCAGCCCGTGCCGCTCCAGGTGGCGCAGGGCCCGCTCGGTCTGCGGCACCGGCAGGGTCAGCCGGTGCGCGAGGTCCGGCACCTCGGCCGCCCCCATGGCCACCAGGGCCCGGTAGGCCGACTCCTGCCCCTCGTCCAGCCCGATCGCACCCAACATGCGGACCACCCCACTTCGCACTCTCGCCTGGCGGGAAACGGCCACGGCGCAAACCCGCCTCGGGACATCATCACCGCACCCCCCACCCCTCTGCCAAGGTCGAGCCACCGCAGCACCAACATCCGCCGGCCGGAAGGCACTTGCACGGCTGCTTTGCCATGCAATGAAGCAATTGGCCGGAATTCACCTGGGGAGAGCGATGCGCCCGATACCGCGTACGGCACTGGGAGCGGCGACTGCCGCCGTCCTCGCCGTCACCGCCGTCGCCCCGTCGTCGGCACAGCCGTACGACGCGAAGGCGGGGCAGAGACCACTCGTCGGCAGCGCCGCGGCCGGAAAGCAGCCCGCGGGCCCGGTCACCGTGACCCTCGTCACCGGTGACCGGATCCTGGTCGCCACCGACGCCGCCGGCCGCACCGCCGCCACCGCCATGCCCCGCGAGGACGGCTCCCAGCCGCTCGTCCAGACCCGGCAGTCCGGCAAGGACCTGTACGTGTACCCGCAGGGCGCCGCGGCCGCCCTCGCCGCGGGCACGGTCGACGAGGAGCTCTTCAACGTCACCGGCCTCATCCGCCAGGGCTACGACGACGCGCACACCGGACGCCTCCCCCTCATCGCCGTGTACGAGGACGCCCCCGGCACCGCCCGCAGCGCCCCGGCCGCCCCGCGCGGCGCCGAACGCACCCTCGTCCTGCCCTCCGTCGGCGGCGTGGCCCTCAGCGCCGACAAGAACCGCGCCGCCGCGTTCTGGGCCGACCTCACCCGCCCCCGCGCCCGCACCGCCGGACAGCTGAAGAAGCTGTGGCTCGACGGCAAGGTGCAGGCCACCCTGGAGCGCTCCACCCGGCAGGTCAACGCCCCCGCCGCCTGGGCCGCCGGCTACGACGGCACCGGGACCCGGGTCGCCGTCCTCGACACCGGCAGCGACCTCGGCCACCCCGACCTCAAGGGCCGCATCGCCGCCGCCGAGAACTTCACCGACTCCGACACCCCCGAGGACCGGCAGGGCCACGGCACCCACACCATCTCCACCGTCGGGGGCTCCGGAGCGGCCGGCGGCGGGGCCAAGAGGGGCGTCGCCCCCGGCGCGCAACTCCTCAGCGGCAAGGTCCTCAACGACCAGGGCTACGGCCAGGACTCCTGGATCATCGCCGGCATGGAATGGGCCGTGGCCCAGCACGCCGACGTGGTCTCCATGAGCCTCGGCAACCCCTCCGAGACCGACTGCACCGACCCGATGAGCGCCGCCGCCGAGAAGCTCGCCAAGGACAGCGGCACCCTCTTCGTCATCGCCGCCGGGAACTCCGGCCCCGGCAACAACACCGTCTCCTCCCCGGGCTGCACCCCCGCCGTGCTGACCGTCGGAGCCGTCGACCGCACCGACGCCACCGCCCCCTTCTCCAGCCGCGGCCCGGCCGGACTCGCCCACACCCTCAAGCCCGAGATCGCCGCCCCCGGGGTGGGGATCTCCGCAGCCAACGCGGGCGGCCGGGGCGTGTACGCCTACCAGTCCATGTCCGGCACCTCCATGGCCGCCCCGCACGTCGCCGGCGCCGCGGCCGTCGTCAAGCAGCGCCACCCCGACTGGACCGGACCGCAGATCAAGGCCGCCCTCGTCGGCTCCGCGCAGAGCGCCGTCCCCGGCGACGTGCGCCAGACCGGCGCCGGCCGCCTCGACGTCAAGGCCGCCGTGGACACCACCGTCACCAGCGCCCCCGCCGTCCAGGGCGGCACCCACTCCTGGCCGCAGCACCCTGGCGACCGCACCACGGTGCAGGTCCCGTACACCAACCACGGCACCCGGCCCGTCACCCTGCACCTCTCCCTCGCGAAGGTCACCGGCAACGACGGCTCCGCCGTCCGCAGCCCCGTGGCCCGCCTCGGCCGCAGCACCGTCACCGTGCCCGCCGGTGCCACCGTCACGGTCCCCCTGGCCCTCGACCCCGCAGCCCGGCTCGACCGCGCCCAGTACGGCGACGTCACCGGCCGGGTCCTCGCCACCGCCGGCGGGATCCGCGTCGCCACCCCCTTCGCCCTCTACGTCGAACCCGAGACCGTCACCCTGCGCGTGAAGCTGATCGACCGCGCCGGGCACCCCGCCACCGGGCCCTCCTCCCTCGACCTCATCGGCACCGACGACGCCACCGGCGAACGCCGCTTCAACGAGGGCGCCGCCCAGCAGCTCTACCGGATCCGCCCCGGCGCGTACTTCCTCTCCGCCTTCGTCGCCACTCCCGACCCCGGCGAGGGCGCCGAGCTGACCGACTCCCTCACCTACCTCGGCCGGCCCCAGACGGAGATCCGCAAGGACACCACCCTGGTGCTCGACGCCCGCAGGGCCGCCCGGCTGCGCATCGCCGCCGACCGGCCCACCGAGGCCCGCTCCACCACCCTGTCCTTCGCCCGCAGCTGGAAGGACACCTGGCTGCACGCCGGCACCGCCGCGGGCGGCCGCACCATCCGCGGCTACTACGCCTCCGTCGAGGGCCGCGCCTCCGACGGCAGCTTCGAGTTCGGCAGCTACTGGCGGGCCGCCGCACCCCAGATCGCCGCACTGAAGGTGGCCGGCGGACCGGCCCTGCACCCGCTGACCACCTCGCTCGGCGGCGACAACCTCGACGGCGCCGGCAGCGCCCCGCTCGTCGATGCCGGCACCGGCACCCCGGAGGAGCTGGCCGCGGCCGGCGCCGCGGGCGCCGTGGTCCTCGTCAAGGCCGCCGACGCCTCCCTGGGCCAGGTGGCCCGTGCGGCCGGGGCCGCCGGGGCCAAGGCCGTCCTCGCCCACCGCGAGGCACCCGGCCGCTGGACCGGCTTCACCGGATACGGCGGCGGCCCCCTGCCCGTCCTCACCCTCGAACGCACCGAGGCCCGGGCCGTCCTCGCCCGGCTGGCCGCGGGCCCGGCGGCCGTCACCTGGCAGGCCACCGCGAACAGCCCGTACGTCTACAGCCTCGCCCAGACCGAGAAGGGCGCGGTGCGGACCGACCGCACCTACCGGGTGCACGACCGGGAGCTCGGCACCGTCCGCGCCCGCTACGGCTCCATGGGCGTCGCCGCCGACTACGTGGACCTCGTCGCCGCGTACCGCCCGCTCGGCCACGCCGTGTACTTCGGCAGCCTGGAGACGGTGGCCGCACCCGGGGTGCGCACCGAGTACTACACCGCCGGGGACACCGCCTGGGAGCACCTGCTCTCCTCCAGCTTCCCCTGGGGCGAGTTCATGACCGACCGGCACCGCACCTACACCCCGGGGCAGCGCCGCACCGAGCGCTGGTACGACGGCGTGATCGCGCCCGTCGCCCCCCGCGACACCGCGGGCGCGCCGCTGCTCGCCGCCGAACGCCAGGGCAACCTGATCGGCTTCGCCTCCGCCCCGTGGGGGGACGGCGGGCACTACGCACAGCAGGGCGGCTTCGGCGACCTCGGCAACCTGGTCCTCAAGCGGGACGGGGAGACCCTCGGCGAAAGCGGCTACCCGTCCGGGGTGTTCGAGGTCCCCGCCGAGCCGGGTACGTACGAACTCACCCAGTCCGTCGAGAAGTTCGGCGCCCCCGCCCGGGTCTGGAAGCGGTCCGCCGCCGTGCAGACCACCTGGACCTTCCGGTCCGCGCTCGACGCATCCGCCTTCTCGCAGCCGCTTCCGGTCCTCTTCCCCGGCTACGCGCTGCCCGAGGACGGGCTCAAGACCCTCGCGGCCGCGGACGGGCAGGTCATCGGACTGAGCGTCAGCGGACACGCGGGGTACACCCCCGCGCCGCTCGCCTCCGCCAGGCTCTCGTACTCGTACGACGGCGAACACTGGACCGAGGCGAAGGTGACCGGACGCGGCGGCAGGTGGAGCGCGGTCGTCGACCACGCGGGGGCCTCCGGCCGGCAGGTCTCCCTCAAGGCCGAACTGACCGACCGCAACGGCGCCACCGTCACCCAGACGGTCCAGCGCGCGTACGACGTGCGCTAGGCCGCGTCTTCCGGATCTTGCCTGACCCGCGACGCCTGGCACCGCGCCTCGCGGCACTGCGCTCGCTCCGCTCGCTTCGTCTCGGCTCTTCTTGAAGGCCCTTGGATGCCGAGCTGCCGGGCAGACCGAGTACGTCCAGTACGGCGGTCTACCCTCCGCCTTGCGATGCGCTCGGCATCCGAAGGAAGGCTCAGAGAGCCGAGACGGAGTGAGCGCAGCGAACGCAGTGGCACCAGACGCCGCGGGCTTGACCGGCAATATCCGAAAGACACGACCTAGGTGTATGGATCACGAGCCTGTTGACAACGCTCGTGATCCATACACCCAGGACCAGGAGCCGGCGCACCGCAAGGCGGATCCGCCGGGCGGCCTTCCCGTGGGGGGTGGGGCCGCCCGGCGGATCTCTTCCGCGGGCGGGGGCCGTCCGGCGGCCGGACGGTGCCGCGGATTTTCGCGATGACCCGTTTTCACCCGCCGTGCGCGGCCGACAATAAGGGCATGAGTCAGCAGGGAGACGCGGACGACTGGTGGCGGCGGCTCTACGAGGAGCCCGCCCCGGACACGCCCCGGGCGCCGGCCCCGCCCCGGCCCGCCGCCCCCGACACGGTGGACACCCGCTTCGCCTCCGCCGCCCGCCTGGTCTCCCCGGACCCGGACCCGGAGGACCCGGGGGCTGCACCCCCGCCCCCCGGGCTGCCCGCGGACCCCCCGCCGCACCGGCACGGCACCCTCGCGCACGGCTCCTCGACGACCCCCGGCGCCCCGTCGGACGCGCGCGCTCCGCAGGGCCCGTCCGGCCCCTCGGACACTCCCGTGCCCCGCACCCCGGATGACGGTCCGTCGGACACCCCCGCAGGCGGCTGGGGCGGCCTGCCCGCCCTGCCCCGCCGCGGATCGGACGGCGGTTCGGGCGCCCGGCCCGGACGTCCCGGTGGCGGACCGGAAGGGGCGTCCGCCCCGATCCACGGCGGAACGACCGAACCGTCCGGCTCACCGCGGAGCGGCTCGGCCGACCTGCCGCCCAGCCCCGCCGAACCGGCCCGGGCCGCGGGCCCAGCGGAGCGGCCCGGCGCAGGCCCCCACTGGCCGCCACCCGCCCCACCCGAGCCCTCCGGGCCACCACCCACGCCACCCGCCGCTCCCGGAACACCCCTGGAACCGCCCGGCCGTTCGGGCGCGCCCGGTGCCGCGGGAGACGCTTTCGGGTCGCCGCCCGCGCCGCCCGGAAGGCCCGAGGGTCCGCCCGCGGCTCCCGGAACGCCCCAGGCTTCGTCCGGCCGTACCGGCGCGCCCGGTGCCGCGGACGAGCCGCCCGTGCGGTCGGCCACCCTGCCCGACGGCGGCCTGGCCCTGCCGCCGGTCCCCGGACCGGCCGGGTCCGCGGGTGCTGGCCTCCCGTGGCCGGGCCGGCCCGTCGAGGCCCCCCGCCCAGGCGGCGGCCGGACCTGCGCCGCCGAGCCGCCGCCCTTCCCGCCCGGTCCTCCTGCTCCGCCGCCGGTGCCCGGAGCCGCGCCCCCGCCCGTACCACCGGTCCCTGGTACGCCGGCTTCGCACGCGACCGGAGCCCAGCCCGACCCGGCCGCCGGGGACGCCGCCCCGCCCGCGCCGCCCGCCCGTGGTCCGGCTTCCGGAACGGCCGCCGCGCCCGAGCGGGCCACCGCGCCGCGGTCGGCGGCTGCGCCCGACCCCGGTCGGGTGCCGCCCGCGCCCCGGCGGGCGCCCGGCGCGGTCCCCGCCGAGCCCGAGCAGGGCCCCGTACCGCCGCCCCTGGCCGCGCCCGCACCGGAGGACGTACCGCCCCCGCCACCGCCCCCGGCCCCGGCCGGGGAGGTGCCGCCGGTGTCCGGGGCCGGTGGTGGGCTGCCGCCGGGGCCGCCGCCCGGGGGGCGGCCGCTGATTCCGGCGCAGCAGGGGACCGACGGGCCTGCCGCGGCCGGGACCGGCTTCGCGCTCGGGCACCTCACCGTTCCGCCCGCGCCGCCGGCGCCTCCCTCCGTGCCCGCCCAGCGCGACCGGTACGCCGTACGCCATCTGGGGGAGCGGCCGCCCACCTACGAGGGGGAGCCGGGGGCGCTGCCGCACGCCGACGCGGCCGACCTCGACGCCCTGGTCCCCGACACCGTGCTCGAGGGGGCCCGGCACGGCACCTACACCCTGCGCGCGGTCTCGGTGCGCGGGGACTCCGCCCGCTACCGGGGCGAGGCCCGCCGGGACTTCCTGCTCACCGCCCGTTTCGGGACCGGCGACGACTCCCTCGTGCTGATCGCTGCGGCCGGCGGGGACCGGGCCGCCGACGGGGCCCGGGAGGCCGACGCCGAGCTCTGCCGGTGGATCGCCGGGGCCGTCGGCCGCAGCCAGGAGCGGCTCGGCGCGGACATCCGGGCCGGCCGCCGCGACGACCTGCGCTCCGGCCTGCAGCGGCTCACCGACCGCGGCTACGGGCGGTTGCGCGCCACCGACGCCCCGCCCCCGGCCGGGCTGCGCTGCCTGCTGCTGCCCATCGACCCGGAATGCCGGACCCGGATCGCCTTCGGCACCGGCCAGGGCGGCCTGTTCCGGCTGCGCGAGGGGGCCTGGCAGGACCTGGAGGACCCGGCCGCCGCCGAGGGCGGCTTCCGCTTCCGCGCCTCGGTGGCCCGGCCCGGCGACGCCCTGCTCCTGTGCACCGGGGGCCTGGCCGCCCCCATGCGCGAGGAGCCGGCCTTCCCCGCCGAGCTCGCGGCCCGCTGGAGCCCGGCCGCCGAGGTGCCGCCCGGCCTCGCCGCCTTCCTCGCCGACACCACCCTGCGCCTCAAGGGCTACGCCGACGACCGGACCGCGGCCGCCGTCTGGGAGGCCTGAGGGGAGGCAGTCGGGGCGGGCGGGGGCGCGAGGGGCCGGGGCCCGCCGAGGGCCGTACGCCCGCTCCGGGAGGCGCGCGCCCCCGGACCGTGGGTGGATGGGAGGCGGGCCTCCCGCCGCCGGGAGGCCGACCGGACCGGAAGGGGCGCCTCCATGGCCAGGCAGACGGTGGCGGAGCAGTTCGTCGACATCCTCGTGCGCGCCGGCGTGCGCCGGCTCTACGGGGTGGTCGGCGACAGCCTCAACCCGGTCGTCGACGCCATCCGCCGCACCGGCGGCATCGAGTGGATCCAGGTCCGGCACGAGGAGACCGCCGCCTTCGCAGCCGGGGCCGAAGCACAGGTCACCGGCCGGCTCGCGGCCTGCGCCGGCTCCTGCGGCCCCGGCAACCTGCACCTGATCAACGGCCTGTACGACGCGCACCGCTCGATGGCCCCGGTCCTCGCCCTGGCCTCCCACATCCCCTCCGCCGAGATCGGCCTCGGCTACTTCCAGGAGACCCACCCCGACCAGCTGTTCCGCGAGTGCAGCCACTACAGCGAGCTCATCTCCAACCCCGCCCAGATGCCCCGGCTGCTCCAGACCGCCGTCCAGCACGCCATCGGCCGCAGCGGGGTGTCCGTGGTCGCCCTGCCCGGGGACATCGCCGCCCAGCCCGCGCCCGAGCGGGCCGTCGAGCACGCCCTCGTCACCGCCCGGCCCTCGGTCCGCCCCGGCGACGGCGAGATCGAGAAGCTGACCCGCCTGATCGACGAGGCGGAGCGGATCACCCTGTTCTGCGGCAGCGGCACCGCCGGGGCGCACGCCGAGGTCATGGAGTTCGCCGAACGGGTCAAGGCCCCGGTCGGCCACGCCCTGCGCGGCAAGGAATGGATCCAGTACGACAACCCGTACGACGTGGGCATGAGCGGGCTGCTCGGCTACGGCGCTGCCTACGAGGCCACCCACGAGTGCGACCTGCTGATCCTGCTGGGCACCGACTTCCCGTACAACGCCTTCCTGCCCGACGACGTGAAGATCGTGCAGGTGGACGTGCGCCCCGAGCACCTCGGCCGCCGCTCCAAGCTGGACCTGGCCGTGTGGGGCGACGTACGGGAGACCCTGCGCTCGCTGACCCCGCGAGTGCGGCCCAAGACCGACCGCCGCTTCCTCGACCGGATGCTCAAGAAGCACGCCGACGCGCTCGAAGGGGTGGTCCGGGCCTACACCCGCAAGGTCGAGAAGCACACCCCGATCCACCCCGAGTACGTGGCCGCCGTCCTCGACGAACTCGCCGCGGAAGACGCCGTTTTCACCGTGGACACGGGAATGTGCAACGTGTGGGCCGCGCGCTACATTTCACCCAACGGCAAACGCAGGATCATCGGTTCCTTCAGTCACGGTTCCATGGCCAACGCACTCCCGCAGGCGATCGGCGCCCAGTTCACCGACCGCGGCCGGCAAGTGGTCTCCATGTCGGGCGACGGCGGATTCTCGATGCTGATGGGAGATTTCCTCACCCTCGTGCAGTACGACCTCCCCGTCAAAGTGGTCCTGTTCAACAACTCCTCGCTCGGCATGGTCGAGTTGGAGATGCTCGTGTCCGGGCTCCCTTCGTACGGAACCACGAATCACAATCCCGACTTCGCGGCGATCGCCCGCGCCGCCGGCGCCTACGGGGTGCGGGTCGAGAAGCCGAAGCAGCTCGCCGGTGCGCTGAAGGACGCCTTCCGCCACAAAGGCCCTGCTCTCGTGGACGTGGTGACCGATCCGAACGCACTGTCCATCCCGCCGAAGATCAGCGCCGACATGGTCGCCGGCTTCGCGCTCTCGGCCGGGAAGATCGTGCTCGACGGGGGAGTGGGGCGGATGATCCAGATGGCCCGCTCAAACCTCCGGAATGTGCCCAGGCCATAACCGCCGGGCCGGAGGCCGGGCGGCGCCGTGACGAGGCCGTTACCCGCAGGAGTGGCGCCGCCCGGGCGGGGCATGCATCCCGTAGACCTGTTCGACCAAGGGGATGTGAGTCGCCGTGCGGGTGGGGGCGAAAGCCGGAAGCCAGCCCAGGAGAGCACGGCCGGCGGCGCGTGAGCCGGCCGAGGGTGAGGACAAGGGAGTGGAGGGGGTGTCGGGGAGCCGCGGCAGACAAGGCGGCCGCCGGATGAACCGCTCGTTGCGGAGGTCCGACCTGCGGGCCGTGGGCGAGGTCCGCCGGGCCCTGCGGGAGCTCCTGCGGCACGCCGGAAGGTCCCCCTGCACCTCGGTGGCGGAGCTGCTCACGACCGAGCTCGTGACCAACGCCCTGGTCCACACCGACCAGGGCGCCGAGGTCACCGCCAGCCTCATAGCCTCCCGGCTCCGGGTGGAGGTCCGGGACTTCACCTCCCGGCAGCCCCGGCCGTACGTACCGACCGCCGACGACGGTACGCACGGGAGGGGGCTCCTCCTGGTGGAGACGCTCGCGGACGCCTGGGGCGTCAGCCCGCTCGGGTCCGGGAAGGTCGTCTGGTTCGAGCTGGACGGCTTCGGACCCGCGGGCCCGGACCAGGAGCAGGGCCGGGACTGACGGGCCCGGACCGCCGACCGGGGGGCCTGGACCGCCGGACCGGGCCCGGGCCGACACCGGGGCCCGGCCGGCGGGCCGGTGTGCACAGCCGAAGGGGCCCGGCCCGGGCGTGGTGCCCGGGCCGGACCCCCGGGGGCCGGCCGCCGTCCGGTCCGCCGCGTGACCGGCGGATCCGTTCAGCCGAACTGCTGCTCCAGGTCCTTGAGCTTGCGCTCCAGGGAGTCGAGCCGCGGGATCGTCTGGGTGTCGTCCTCGGCCGTGAGGTCCACGGTCCGCGGCCCCTCCGTGCCGCCCCCGCTACGGCCTTGTACGGCCTGCAGGGAGGGCCTTCCGGGGGCGCCGGCCACCGGGAGCTGGGAGAGCTGGGGCACTTGTCCCGGCTCGGTTATGGCGGGCTCCGCGCCGACCGGCGCAGAGCCCGCCCCCTGGGTCAGTTCCTGGAGGTCCAGCTGGCGGCCGCGCTGCCGTCCGAAGGCGCGGTGCTGCCGGCCGAGGGCCCTGATCCGGGCCCGGTCCAGCCGGTGCTGCTCGCGCCGCCGGTGCCGGTCCTGCTCCTTCTCCCTCTTGTCCTCGCGCACCTCCTCGACGGCCTCGTCGAGGGTGCGCACGCCCTCCAGCAGCATCAGCGACCAGGCGCCGAAGGTCTCGCGCGGGGCCCGCAGCCAGCGGACCATGCGGATCTGCGGCAACGGCCTCGGGATCAGGCCCTGTTCGCGCAGGGCGGCCCGGCGGGTCTGCTTGAGGGCGCGGTCGAAGAGCACGGCCGCGGAGAGGGACATCCCGGCGAAGAACTGCGGGGCCCCGTCGTGGCCCGAACCGCGCGGCGCGTGCACCCAGTTGAACCAGGCGGCAGCGCCCGCGAACATCCACACCAGCAGCCGGGAGCCGAGGGCCGCGTCGCCGTGGCTGGCCTCGCGCACGGCGAGCACCGAGCAGAACATGGCGGCGCCGTCGAGGCCGAAGGGGACGAGGTACTCCCAGCCGCCGGAGAGGTTCAGGTTCTGCCGGCCGAAGCCGACGAGTCCGTGGAAGGAGAGCGCGGCCGCGACCGCCGCACAGCAGAAGAGCAGCACGTACGAGGCGGTGCCGTACACGGCCTCCTTGCGGCGGCGCCGCTCCTCGCTGCGCTCCCAGCTGTCCTCCGCCGCCGCCTTCTCCCCCTCGCGCCTGCCGCGGGCCAGCACCGCCACTGCCGCAAGCACGCCCAGGATCAGAAGGCTGCCGGGAAGCAGCCAGTCCAGCGATATGTCGGTCAGTCTCATCCGGTGTCCCTTGCCTCGCGACTGCGGCTTTCCGGGCGCCATAGTGGCGGATCGGATCAGGCCCGCATGCGGGTTTCGGGGCAAGTGGACGCCTTCGGGGGGCGGGGCCCTCCGGATAGGGTGATCTGTGTCGAACTCCCGCTCGAAGACTCGTAGTCGAGTTCGAACGAGTCCACTCGGGCGGGTGGCGTGGGGCGGCCGGGGGCTACGTGGCGGGGGCCGCGGACAGCCGTGCGATCCGGTCCGCGTCGCAGGTGCGCGGGCAGGTGGTGCAGGTGTCCTCGGGGCGGACGGTGTAGAAGAAGCAGCAGCTCGCCCGGTCCCGGGTCGCGAGTTCCTCGCCCTGCGGGCCGGTCAGCTTCCGGAAGGCCGCGCCGCCCGTGTACGGGGCGGTCGAGCCGGGCAGCAGCAGGGCCAGCTCGGCCATGGCCCGCTGCTCCTCGCCGAGCAGGTGGGCCACGTACCAGAGGCCCTCGACCACCTCGTCCGTCACCATGCCCCACAGGGCCCGGCGGCCCCGCCGCATCCGCGGGCCGAATCCTTCCAGCACCGGTCCGAGGTGCGCGGACACCGCCGCCCGCACCTCGGCGCGCAGGGCCTCCTCGTCGGGCACGACCCTGGCCCCGGGGAGCCCGGCCAGCGGGTCGGAGGGCAGGCAGGAGAAAGTCTCCACGCGTACCGCCATCCGGGCGCGGACGCGGTGGAACGCGACCGCCTCCGGCGCCAGGTGCGGCACCCGCCGGTCCAGGAACCAGGGTGCGGTCACCAGCAGGCAGGCCGGCCAGGCGTACCGGTGCAGTCCGAAGCTCGCGACCACGTCGGCCCGGGCCGGCCGGCCGTAATCGGTGAGCACCTGGGCGTGGTCCCAGGCGAGGAAGGCGTCCAGGGCGGCCCCGCCGGCCGCCAGCTCGGCCGCGCCGACCCAGCCCGCACCGCGCGGGACCGGTCCGCCGGCCGGGAGCTCCTCCACCTTCAGGCCCGAATAGACCCCGGCGATGCGCGCGTACGCATCCGCCACCGGGGAGCCGGCCGGGGCGGAAGTGACGGGGAGCAAAGCCGGGACGGTCATGGGCGGGACCACCGAATCGCACGATCGTTAACAGGTAAGCCTTACCTTACCCGAATCCGGGCCGGTCCTATCAACGTCGTCCCATATCCTCGGAAGGTGCACAGCGAAGCATCCGTCCCGGCCCAGAAGGTGGTCCGCCACTCCGTGCGCGGCCAGGTCCTGGAGGCCCTGCGCGCCGCGCTGGTGGACGGTGAGCTGGTGCCCGGCGAGATCTACTCCGGCCCGGCCCTGGGGGAGCGCTTCGGGGTCTCCGCGACGCCCGTGCGCGAGGCGATGCAGCAGCTGGCCCTCGAAGGCGCCGTCGAATGCCTGCCGAACCGGGGCTTCCGGGTGGTCGTGCGGACCGCCCGCGAGCTCGCCGAGCTGGTCGAGGTGCGGGCCCTGCTGGAGGTGCCGGTGATGCTCCGGCTGGCGCGCACGGCCCCCGTGGAGTCCTGGGCGGCGCTGCGGCCCGCCGCCGCGGCCACCGCGGCCGCCGCCGCGGCCGGGGACGTGCCCGGCTATGCGGAGTCCGACCGGGCCTTCCACCGCGCGGTGCTGTCCCTGGCGGGCAACGAGCAGCTGGTCCTGGTCGCCGACGACCTGCACCGGCGGGCCCAGTGGCCCACCCCCGGCGCCCCCCGGATCCGCCGGGCCGACCTGGTCGCGGACGCGGCGGAGCACTCCGCCCTCCTGGAGGCCCTGATCGCCCAGGACCTCCCGGTCGTCGAATCACTCGTACGGGAACACTTCACGGGCGCACCGCGCTGACCGCGGAAGCCCGCCGAGCCCCGGCCGGGCCGCGGCCCGGACCGCGCCGCCCGGGGCCCTGGCCGCGGCCCGGACCGCGCCGCCCGGGGCCCCGGCCGGTGCCCGGGCCTCCTTTCCGGCCCGGGCCTCACCTCCGCCTCACCACAGCGCCCGGTAGATGCGGGCCCAGGGCCGGGGGCGTTCCGCCTCCCGCACCCCGGCCTCGGAATACCGCCCGGTCAGCAGGGACCAGTCGCGGGTCGCCCGCATCCAGTCCTCCATGCACCGCACCAGGGTGCACACCGCCTCCTCTTCCGTCTCGGTCAGCCGGTACTCGTGGCACAGCTCGGGAATGCCAGCGGCGAGTCTCCGGAACTCGGCGACCCGGACGGCGACCATCCGGACGGCCTCTGCGGCGGCCTCGTCCGCCGTACAGCCGGTGGCGTGCTGCAGCACCGGCACGATGTTGTGGAACTCGCCCGAGGCCAGTTCCTTGCCCAATGACGCCAGGTCGTTCGTGAGCGCCACCACCTCGCTGCTCAGATCGGCCATGCCGGTGAGCCGGGCGGAGCGCCGGACCTCCGCCGGCACCTCCCGCCCGGTCAGCCGCTCGACCAGGTCGAAGCAGGAGTCGGTGCCGATCGTGGCCCTGCGCACCGCCATGTAGCGGGCGGGGGCCGGCGGGCCGGGAGCGTCCCGGTCCGCCGCCTCGCCCGCGTACCCGCCGATGAAGCGGGTCCAGCTGGCCCGGTGCCGGCGCCGCCACTCGGGCGACATGCCGTCCACCGACCGCTCCCACAGCTCGCGG
Organism: Streptomyces sp. NPDC030809; assembly: GCF_055572195.1. Lineage (NCBI taxonomy): Bacteria > Bacillati > Actinomycetota > Actinomycetes > Kitasatosporales > Streptomycetaceae > Streptomyces > Streptomyces sp. NPDC030809. Next base: position 172,809 of record NZ_JBVIDV010000017.1, on the reverse strand, counting down.
AAGGCGTCCCGCAGGGGGTCCGGCGGCCCGCTGCGCGGACCGCCGTCCATGACCTCGACCGTGGTGGCGGCGATCTCCGCCACCCGTGCCGGATCCCGGCCCAGTGGGCTGTCGAACTGGTCGTCGAAGACGAAGTACCAGCCCATCCAGTCCGTCATGAGGTCGAGCGCCGGACCGGTCGCAAAGGGGTACGCGCGGGCGGCCAGCTGGTCCAGCCGCAGCACGTCGTACGCCGCGAGGTCGCGCGCGGACAGCAGCCTGCGGTCGCGCATCCAGCGCAGGCTGCGCCGCCGGGCCCGCTCCGCGTCAGGACTCACCCGCTCCGGGAAGGGCAGGTCCAGATCGTGGAGGTGGCCCCGGGTGTCCACCGGATCTCTCCGTATCGTGCTCACCGCGCACGCAGCCGGATGCCCAGCCGCCTTGGCCGCAGGATGGTCGCCAGCTGCGCCGGCCGCAGGTCGGCGCCCGGCGCCACTTCCAGCCGCCAGCGGCTCACCGTGCTCGCCAGGGCCAGCGCGGTCTCGCCGAGCGCGAAGGTGTCGCCGATGCACTTGCGCGCCCCGCCGCCGAACGCGGCGAACGCGCCCCGCGGCAGGCCCGCGGCCCGCTCCGGGAGCCACCGGTCCGGATCGAAGGAGTCCGGGTTCTCGAAGAGGTCGGCCCGGCGCTGGACCACGTACGGGCTGAAGACCACCGTGCTGCCCGGTGGGATCCGCCGGCCCGCCAGCTCGGCGCCCCGGCCGGTGGTCATGCGGGTCAGCAGCCAGCCCGCCGGGTACAGCCGCATGGTCTCGGTCAGCACCTGCTTGGTGAACTCCAGCTCCGGGACGTGCTCCCAGCGGGCCGGACCGCCGTCCAGGACCGCGTCCACCTCCGCCCGCAGCCGGTCCTGGACCTCCGGATGCCGGGCCAGGAGCAGGCAGGCCCAGGTCAGGGTGGCCGCGGAGGTCTCGGAACTGGCGGCCAGCAGGGTGACCATCTGGTCGTGCAGCTCGGTGGGGGTGGGCTCGCGGCCCATCCGCCCGCCCGAGGACAGCACCACGGAGAGCACGTCTCCGTGGTCCTCGCCGGTCTTCTTGTACTCGGCGATGAGTTCGTCGATGGCGCCGTGCAGGTCGGCGATGGCCGCGGCGTACCGGCGCCGGCCGCGCGTGGGCAGCTTCTGGAGCGGGCCCGGCACCAGCATCCGGGCGAAGATGTTCCCGAGCATGACGTCGAAGGACCGCTCGATGCGGCGGGCCGTCGCGTCGGCTATTTCCGTCGAGAACAGGGCCCGCACGGCCGTACCGAGGGTGAAGCGGTACCAGGTGCTGAAGGCGTCGATGGTGCAGCCGTCGTACCAGGACTCCTGCAAGGGGCCGAGGCGCTGCTCCATGGCGGCGCCGTATTGCGCCAGCCGCTCGGGGCGGAACGCGGGCTGGAGGAGCCGCCGTTGCGCCCGGTGCTCCGCGTGCGGGCAGCTGCCCAGCCCGTTGCCGAGGAAGTCGCGGGCCTTCTCGTAGAGCAGCCCGCCCTTGTCGAAGGTCCGGTCGTCGGCCAGCACCTGGTGGAGAAGGTCCTGGTGGCAGGGTACGTACGCGGTCTGCGGGCCGAGCTTGATCTCGACCAGGTCGCCGTACCGGGGGAGTTCCGAGAGGAACTGCAGGGGGCGGTGCAGCAATTGCCGTCCGTGCCCGACAAGGGGGAGCGCTCCGGGGGCGCTCCCGGTCGTGAACTGCGTCTTCACTGACATGCCTGGCAGGGTGCCCATCAGCCCCGCAGCCACAAACACTGATCTTGCGGCGCATCGGCGCCCGGGGAGGAGCACGGTGCACCCGAGCGCCCCCGGGTCCCCGGAGGCGCTCCCCGGACGGCGGTGCCGCCGGTCAGGGCGGTACCGCCGTCAGGCGGGGCCCGGCGTGAGGCTCGCGGCCAGCCAGGTCGGTACCCCGCCCAGCAGCTGGACCAGCCGCCGGGCCTCGGCCCGCAGCCGCCCCGCCTCCGGTTCCTCCTCGGCCTCCGCGAGCGCGGCGAGGGCCGGGGCGGTGCCGATCAGGTAGCCCAGCTCCTCGCGCAGCCGCAGGGACTGGGTGAAACCCTTGCGGGCCTCGCCGAGCTCCCCGTTGCGCAGGGCGAGCCCCGCCAGGTGGCGCCAGGTGAACGAGAGCAGCAGGGTGTCGCCGTGCGCCGCGGCCGCGGTGTGCGAGCGGTGGTAGGCGGCCTTGGCCGCCTGCGGGGAGCCCGCGATGTTCTCGGCGACCAGCCCCCGGCGGAAGTCCAGGAGCGCCCGCCGGGGCGAGGCCGGGGGGATGAGCGCGGCCGCCCGGCCCAGCGCGGACCGGGCCTCGTCGCCGCGGTCGCGCACGCCCAGCAGGGTGGCCGCGTAGGCCAGGTAGCCGCGCTCGCACGCGGCCTCCCCGCGCTCGTCGTCCGTCCCGGCCGTGGCCTCGGCGGCCCGCAGCGCGTCCTCGGCCTCGGTCCAGCCCGCCTCCGTGTAGAGGCAGCGCTCGATCAGCAGGGCCGCCCGCTGGAGCGCCGGGCCGGGAGCGCTCGCGTGCGGCTCCAGCAGGGCCGCCGCATCCGTCCAGCAGCCGCGGGACCGCAGCCGCCATATCGCCCGCTGCAGGGGGTCGTCGCCCCCGGCCGTTCCGGTTTCCGACATGGCGGTCTCCGCCACATTGCCCTCCCCAAAGCGCGCCGTTGAGCCCTGGGGCGAATCCCAGCACACACCGGCGTGATCGGCCAAGGGGTCTGGTGAAGGCTTTCACAAAGTCTGGATCCGACTATGTGATCATCCGTCAGAGGGTGCCGGTCCTTCGTCAGCTCATACGCAGGGCGAGGAAGAAATCGAGCTTGTCCTCCAGCCGCGAGAGGTCCCGGGCCGTCAACTGCTCGATTCGCCCGACGCGGTAGCGCAGGGTGTTGACGTGCAGGTGCAGGCGGGTCGCGCAGCGGGTCCACGAGCCGTCGCAGTCGAGGAAGGCCTCCAGGGTCGGGATCAGCTCGGCGCGGTGGCGCCGGTCGTAGTCCCGCAGCGGGTCCAGCAGCCGCGCCGTGAACGCCCGGCGGACGTCGTCCGGCACGAACGGCAGCAGCAGCACGTGCGAGGCCAGCTCGTGGTGGCCCGCGGCGCACACCCGGCCCGGGCGGGCGGCGGCCACCCGGCGGGCGTGCCGGGCCTCCTCCAGCGCCCCGCGCAGCCCCTCGGCGGAGTGCACGGCCGCGCTCACGCCCAAGGTCAGCCGGCCGTCCTCGGCCAGGCCCGCGGCCAGCGGCTCGCGGACCGTCGCCAGCAGGGCGTCGGCGTGCAGGGCGGCGTCCGGCTCCCCCTCCCCGGCCAGCGCGGGCAGCGGCACCAGGGCGATCGCCTCGTCCCCGGCGTGCGCCACCGCGATCCGGTCCGAGGGCTCGGGGCCCGAGGCCCCCGGGTCCACGAGGATCTCCTCCAGCAGGGACTGGGCCACCGGCCCGCCGGGGATGTCCCCACCGTCCCAGTCCACCCGGGCCACCACGACCTGCCAGTGCGGGGCCGCGCCCAGGCCGGGCAGCAGCACCGGGGCGGCCACCCGCAGGCGGGCCGCGATCTCGGCCGGCGGGGCACCCGTCTGGACCAGCTCCAGGACCTCCTGGGCCAGCCGGCGGCGCACGGTGCGGGCGGCGTCCCGGCGGTCCCGCTCGACGGCGATCAGCTGGGTCACGCCCTGGAGCAGGTCCAGCCGCTCCGCGGGCCAGTCCCCGGCGTCCGCCTCCACGGCCAGCAGCCAGTCCGACAGCACGCTCTCGCGCACGTCGCGCACGGCGGGGGCGGCCCCCCGGCCCTGTCCCTTGATCGGGAAGAGCGAGTACGTAATACCCTGGATGGAGATCCGGTGCGGGCCCCTGCGGCCGGTCCGGACCGCCGCCAGGTGCTCACTGGCGAGCGCCGCGCACACGCCCGGCGCCAGGGGCTCTCCGGCCCCGGCGATCTGCCGGCCCGTGGGGGACAGCACCCAGGCGCGCAGATCGAGGTCGGTCGTGAGGAGATCCAGCACCACGTCGGGGCCGCCGCCCGCGGGGCCCGAGGTCATCAGCCGCCGGTGCCGGTCCACGACGGCCGCGAGGTCCCCGGCGCGCTCCCCGGACACCTGCCGGACGACGTACTCCGTGATCGTGGCGAATGCAACGGTTTCGTTCACCGCGAACAGCGGCAGCCGGTTGCGCCGGCAGGCCGACACCAGATCGTCGGGGATGTCGCCCAGCTCGGCCTCGCCGGCCGCCAGCCCGGCCACCCCCGCACTCGCAAGGATTCGTACGAACGGCTCGGAGTCGGCCGGATTCTTTCGCCATGCCAGGCCGGTCAGCACCAATTCGCCGCCCGAGAGGTACCTGCTCGGGTCGCGCAGGTCGGTCGTCATGACGCCGCGAACCGTGCGGTCGAGCTCTTCCTCGCCGCCCAGGAGCCGCAGGCCCAGCGCCTCGGTTTCCAGCAGTGCGCGCAGCCTCATGGGGTCGCCGCCGATCTGTCTCGATGTTGCCGTTGAAAATCCGGGAGGCCGCTCCGCCTCGCCTTTCATACGAATCTACAAGACAGGGGAGGTGCCCAGCCAACTGCTTCATGGTTTCGGTGACTGCACCCGGGGGACGCGCGGCTTGTGTACTGACTCCACACCGCGTTAACAGCACGTGAACGACCAGTCGAGGGGCCCTTGGCCCTCCTGGCTTGAAGTGAACGACCCGATTAAGAAGAAGAGAGCCGACATGGACTTCCTTCGCCCCGCCAGCTGGGAGGAGGCACTCGCCGCCAAGGCCGAGTACCCCACAGCTGTGCCGATTGCGGGTGGCACCGACATCATGGTCGAGATCAACTTCGACCACCGCCGTCCGGAGTACCTCCTCGACCTCAACCGCATCGAGCTGCTGCGGGAGTGGGAGGTAGGCGAGGAGGTCACCAAGCTCGGCGCCTCCGTCCCTTACACCCAGATCATGGAGAACCTCCGCGGTCCTCTGCCGGGTCTCGCGCTCGCCTCGCACACGGTCGCGTCCCCGCAGATCCGCAACCGCGGCGGTGTCGGCGGAAACCTCGGCTGCGCCTCCCCGGCCGGCGACTCGCACCCCGCGCTGCTCGCCGCCGACTGCCAGGTCGAGGTCGAGTCCGTACGCGGCTCCCGCCTGATCCCGATCGACGAGTTCTACACCGGGGTGAAGCGCAACGCGCTCGCCGCCGACGAGCTCATCAAGACCGTTCACATCAAGAACGCCACGGGCCCGCAGCAGTACTCGAAGGTCGGCACCCGCAACGCGATGGTCATCGCGGTCTGCGGCTTCGGCCTCGCGCTGCACGCCGACACCCGCACCGTGCGTACGGGCATCGCCTCGGCCGCCCCGACCCCGATCCGGGCCAAGGCCGCCGAGGAGTTCCTCAACGCCGCGCTCGAAGAGGGCGGCTTCTGGGAGAACGGCAAGGTCATCACCCCGTCGATCGCCAAGCAGTTCGGCGAGCTCGCCTCCGCCGCCTGCAACCCGATCGACGACGTCCGTGGCACGGCGAAGTACCGCCGTCACGCGGTCGGCATCCTCGCTCGCCGCCAGCTCGTCTGGACGTGGGAGCAGTACCGCGGCACGAACGGCCGCTCGCTTGAAGGGGCAGCGTAACCATGCGCGTCAATTTCACCGTCAACGGCCGTCCGCAGGAAGCCGACGACGTCTGGGAGGGCGAGTCCCTCCTCTACGTCCTGCGTGAGCGCCTGGGCCTGCCCGGCTCGAAGAACGCCTGCGAGCAGGGCGAGTGCGGTTCCTGCACGGTCCGCCTCGACGGCGTGCCGGTCTGCTCCTGCCTGGTGGCCGCCGGCCAGGTCGAGGGCCGCGACGTGGTGACCGTCGAGGGCCTCGCCGACTTCGCCAAGCAGCGCGAGGAGCACGGCCACGCCTGCGGCACCGGCGCCTGCGGCGGCGGCAAGGGCGTGTCCACCGACGAGGCCCGGCAGTGGTCCGCCAAGGGCACCGACTCGCAGACCGGCGAGGGCGTGGAGCTCTCCAACATCCAGCAGGCGTTCATCGACGCTGGCGCCGTCCAGTGCGGTTTCTGCACCCCGGGTCTGCTGGTCCAGGCCGACGCGCTGCTGGAGAGCAACGCGTCCCCGTCCGACCAGGACATCCGCGAGGCCCTGTCCGGCAACCTCTGCCGCTGCACGGGCTACGAGAAGATCCTCGACGCGGTCCGCCTGGCGGCCGCCCGTCAGTCTGAGGCGGTCTGACCATGGCCAACACCCGTACGACGCCCGCCGGTACGCCGACGAACGTCACCCAGAACCACACCAAGGGCGGCATCGGCGAGTCCACGCTCCGCCCGGACGGCACCCTCAAGGTCACCGGCGAGTTCGCGTACTCCTCGGACATGTGGCACGAGGACATGCTGTGGGGCCAGACCCTGCGCAGCCCCGTCGCCCACGCCGAGATCGAGAGCATCGACATCTCCGAGGCGCTGGCCATGCCCGGCGTCTACTCCGTCCTCACCTACGCGGACCTGCCCGCGGAGATGAAGAACTACGGTCTGGAGATCCAGGACACCCCCGTCCTGGCCAACGGCCGGGTACGCCACCACGGCGAGCCGATCGCCCTCGTGGCGGCCGACCACCCGGAGACCGCCCGCCGCGCCGCCGCGAAGATCAAGATCGACTTCAAGGAGCTCCCGGTCGTCACGGACGAGGCCTCCGCCCTCGCCGAGGACGCGGTGCTGCTCCACCCGGGCCGCGACGACCACCACGCCGGCCACGTCCCGCACCCGAACATCGTGCACCGCCAGCCGATCATCCGCGGCGACGCCGACGAGGCGGCCAAGAAGGCCGACGTCATCGTCACCGGCGAGTACACCTTCGGCATGCAGGACCAGGCCTTCCTCGGCCCGGAGTCCGGCCTCGCGGTACCGGGCGAGGACGGCGGAGTCGACCTCTACGTCGCCACCCAGTGGCTGCACTCGGACCTCAAGCAGATCGCCCCCGTCCTCGGCCTGCCCGAGGAGAAGGTGCGCATGACGCTCTCCGGCGTCGGCGGTGCCTTCGGCGGCCGCGAGGACATCTCGATGCAGATCCACGCCTGCCTGCTGGCCCTCGCGACCAACAAGCCGGTCAAGATGGTCTACAACCGCTTCGAGTCCTTCTTCGGCCACGTGCACCGCCACCCGGCGAAGCTCTGGTACGAGCACGGCGCCACCAAGGACGGCAAGATCACGCACATGAAGTGCCGGATCGTGCTCGACGGCGGCGCCTACGCCTCGGCCTCCCCGGCCGTCGTCGGCAACGCGTCCTCCCTCTCGGTGGGCCCGTACGTCATCGACAACGTGAACATCGAGGCCGTCGCCCTCTACACGAACAACCCGCCCTGCGGCGCGATGCGCGGCTTCGGCGCCGTCCAGGCCTGCTTCGCGTACGAGGCCCAGATGGACAAGCTCGCGGCGAAGCTGGGCATGGACCCGGTCGAGTTCCGCCAGCTGAACGCCATGGAGCAGGGCACGATCATGCCCACCGGCCAGGTCGTGGACTCGCCCGCCCCGGTGGCCGAGCTGCTGCGCCGGGTCAAGGCCCGCCCGCTGCCGCCGGAGCGCCAGTGGGAGACCGCCGGCGAGGGCGCGGACGTCCGCGCGCTGCCCGGCGGCCTGTCCAACACCACCCACGGCGAGGGCGTCGTCCGCGGCGTCGGCTACGCGGTCGGCATCAAGAACGTCGGCTTCTCCGAGGGCTTCGACGACTACTCCACCGCCCGTGTGCGCCTGGAGGTCATCAACGGCGAGCCCGTCGCGATGGTCCACACGGCCATGGCGGAGGTCGGCCAGGGCGGTGTCACCGTGCACGCCCAGATCGCCCGCACGGAGCTCGGCGTCACCCAGGTGACCATCCACCCGGCCGACACCCAGGTCGGCTCCGCCGGTTCCACGTCCGCCTCCCGGCAGACGTACATGACCGGTGGCGCCGTGAAGAACACCTGCGAGGCCGTGCGCGAGAAGCTGCTGGAGATCGGCCGCCGCAAGAACGGCTCCTACCACCCGGCCTGGGCCCACGCCGAGCTCCTCCTGGAGGGCGGCAAGGTCGTCACCGACGGCGGGGAGGTGCTCGCGGACATCGCCGACATCCTGGAGGACGAGGCGATCGACCTGGAGCTGGAGTTCCGCCACCGGCCGACCGTCGCGTTCGACCTGGTCACCGGCCAGGGCGACGGCCACGTCCAGTACACCTTCGCCGCCCACCGCGCGGTGGTCGAGGTGGACACCGAGCTCGGCCTCGTCAAGGTCGTCGAGCTCGCCACCGCCCAGGACGTGGGCAAGGCCCTCAACATGCTCTCCGTCGTCGGCCAGATCCAGGGTGGCACCACCCAGGGTCTCGGTGTCGCGGTGATGGAGGAGATCATCGTGGACCCGAAGACCGCGAAGGTGCGCAACCCCTCCTTCACGGACTACCTGATCCCGACCATCCTCGACACCCCGACCATCCCGGTCGACGTCCTGGAGCTCGCCGACCCGAACGCGCCGTACGGTCTGCGCGGTCTCGGCGAGGCCCCGACCCTGTCGTCCACCCCGGCCGTCCTCGCGGCCATCCGGGCGGCGACGGGCCTGGAGCTCAACAAGACGCCCATCCGTCCCGAGGCCCTGACCGGCACCCTCTAGGACCCAAGGCTCTCCGGGCGGTGCGACAGGGAACGTCACACTTCACCGCCGCACCGCCCGGAGCACGAAGTACCGCACCGCTCGCGGTCCCTTCCCCCCTGCACCACCGCTTCACCCCCGCACCACCCCCGCAGGAAAAGCAGTAAGGCAGTTCGGCACCACCGCAGTACCCGCTTCGTCTCGGGCCGTCACCCCGGGTCGTGCAGCCAACGTTTCATCCCAAATCCCGCGCTCATCAATCCCCATGCGGGTGCCCCTTTGAACCTTGGGAGTTAGGCACCATGACCCAGTCGTCAGTGGAGCCCAAGACCACCGCGGAGGACGCGGGCTCCGGCTCGCCCGCCCCCGCCGGACGGTCCTGGCTCGACCGGTACTTTCACATAACCCACAGAGGATCCAACGTCGGCAACGAAGTGCGTGGCGGTATCACGACCTTCATGGCGATGGCCTACATCCTGCTGCTGAACCCTCTGATCCTCTCGGGCAAGGACGTTGCCGGAGACACCCTGAGCCAGAAGGCTCTCATCACGGCCACCGCGTTCGCCGCGGCCGTGACCACGCTCCTCATGGGCTTCGTCGGCAAGGTGCCGCTGGCCCTGGCCGCCGGCCTCTCCGTGTCCGGCGTGCTCAGCTCGCAGGTCGCCCCCGAGATGACCTGGCCGCAGGCCATGGGCATGTGCGTGATGTACGGCGTCGTGATCTGTCTCCTGGTCGTCACCGGCCTCCGCGAGATGATCATGAACGCGATCCCGCTGGCCCTGAAGCACGCGATCACCATGGGCATCGGCATGTTCGTCGCCCTGATCGGCCTGGTGAAGGCCGGGTTCGTGCACGCTTCGCAGGGTGGCGGCCCCGTCACCCTCGGTCCCGCCGGCGAGCTCGCCGGCTGGCCCGTGCTGATCTTCTGCGTGACCCTGCTGGCCATCTTCATGCTGCAGGCGCGCAAGGTTCCCGGCGCGATCCTCATCGGCATCGTCGGCGGAACCATCCTCGCCACCATCCTCAACGCGGTGGCCGACATCGACCCGAAGGCCTGGCGCAGCGGCCCGCCGGAGCTCTCCGGCTCCGCGGTCTCCATGCCCGACTTCTCGCTCTTCGGACAGGTCGAGTTCGGCGGCTGGGGCGAGGTGGGCGCCATGACGATCGGCATGATCGTCTTCACCCTGGTGCTCGCCGGCTTCTTCGACGCGATGGCCACCATCATCGGCGTCGGCACCGAGGCCAAGCTCGCCGACGACAAGGGCCGCATGCCGGGCCTGTCGAAGGCCCTGTTCATCGACGGTGCCGGCGGGGCCATCGGCGGCCTCGCGGGCGGCTCGGGCCAGACCGTGTTCGTCGAGTCCGCCACCGGCGTCGGCGAGGGCGCCCGCACCGGCCTGGCGTCCGTGGTCACCGGCCTGTTCTTCGCCGCCTGCATCTTCTTCACCCCGATCACCCAGATCGTCCCGGGTGAGGTCGCCTCCGCGGCCCTGGTCGTCATCGGCGCGATGATGATGCAGAACGCCCGCCACGTGGACTGGGCCGACAGCTCGGTCGCGATCCCGGTCTTCCTGACCGTCGTGATCATGCCGTTCACGTACTCGATCACCGCGGGCGTCGCCGCGGGCGTCATCGCGTACGTCGCCATCAAGCTCGCGCAGGGCAAGGCCCGCGAGATCGGTGGCTTCATGTGGGGCCTGACCGCGATCTTCGTGGTGTTCTATGCACTGCACCCGATCGAGGGATGGCTCGGCATCAACTGAGCAGAGGCGCCGTCCGGGCCCCGCGAGGGTCCGGACGGCGCCTTCCCCTTCACGCATCCGATACTGGACACCAAGCGCCGAGGAGGCCGACATGCTGGACATCGCCGAAGAGCTGAACCGGTGGGTCGAGCAGGGACGAGACTTCGCCGTCGCCACCGTCGTGGCGGTCGGCGGCAGCGCGCCCCGGCAGCCCGGCGCCGCCCTCGCCGTGGACGGCGAGGGCACGGCCATCGGCTCGGTCTCCGGCGGATGCGTGGAGGGGGCCGTCTACGAGCTGTGCCGGCAGGCGCTGGAGGACGGGGAGACCGTCCTGGAGCGCTTCGGATACAGCGACGACGACGCCTTCGCGGTCGGTCTGACCTGCGGCGGCATCATCGACATCCTCGTCACCCCGGTCCGTGCCGCCGACCCGCAGCGGGCGGTCTTCGAGGCCGCGCTCGGCGCCGCCGCCGAGGGCGAGCCGGCCGCCGTGGCCCGGGTGGCCGCCGGCCCCGCCGAGCTGATGGGCCGCGTCGTGCTGGTCCGCGGGGACAGCGGCCACGAGGGAGGCCTCGGCGGCCACCCCGAGCTCGACCGCACCGTGGCCGAGGAGGCCCGCGCCATGCTGGACGCCGGGCGCACCGGGCTGCTGGAGATCGGGGCCGACGGCCGGCTCTGCGGGGAGCCCCTCAAGATCCTCGTCGAGTCCAGCGTGCCCGCCCCGCGGATGATCGTCTTCGGGGCCATCGACTTCGCCTCCGCCCTGGTCCGCATCGGCAAGTACCTCGGCTACCACGTCACCCTCTGTGACGCCCGCCCCGTCTTCGCGACCAAGGCGCGCTTCCCCGACGCCGACGAGATCGTCGTCGAGTGGCCGCACCGCTACCTGGAGGCCACCCAGGTCGACGGCCGGACCGTGCTGTGCGTGCTGACCCACGACGCCAAGTTCGACGTGCCGCTGCTGGAGCTCGCCCTGCGGCTGCCGGTCGCGTACGTCGGCGCCATGGGCTCCCGCCGCACCCACGAGGACCGCAACCGCCGGCTGCGCGAGGTCGGCATCACCGAACTCGAACTCGCCCGCCTGCGCTCCCCGATCGGCCTGGACCTCGGCGCCCGCTCCCCGGAGGAGACCGCGCTGTCCATCGCCGCCGAGATCGTCGCCAACCGCCGCGGCGGCAGCGGCGCCGCCCTCACCGGCGCCCACATCCCGATCCACCACGACAGCTCCGAGACCTCCGTCACCCGGATCGGTGTCGTCGCCTGAAGGACGCGGCCGCCGGCCGGCCCGGCCCCCTGACGGGCCGGAGCGGCCGGGGGCCGTACGGGGGCAAGCAGGACGAGGGGCGCAACCCGCACGGGTTGCGCCCTTGCGCCGCCCGGGTAACGCGGCTTGACCCGCCCGCGCGCCCTGCACCAGCGTCGGCTGCCGTGCACCACCGACACCTCGCCCGGGCCCTGCTGCCCGCCGCCGCCCTCGCGGCCGTCCTGCTCCCCGGCGTCCCCTCCGTACCCGCCGTACCGGCGGTGCACCGGGAGGCCGCCGCACTCGAACTGCCCCTCTACGTCCCGCCCGCCAACCCGGCCGCCCTGGCCCAGGCCCGGGAACTGAGCGCCCGGGGCCTGGGCCGGGAGGCCGAAGCGATCACCGCGATGACCGCCACCCCGCACGCGGTCTGGCTGGGCGACCAGAGCCCGGCCGAGGCGGAGGCCGAGGCCCGGGCCACCACCCTGGACGCGGCCCGCCACCAGAGCCTGCCGGTCCTCGTGCTCTACAACGTGCCCGGCCGCGACTGCTCCCAGTACTCGGCCGGCGGGGCCTCCGGCACGGCCGCCTACCGGGACTGGATCGACGCCGTCGCCCGCGGCATCGACGACCACCGCGCGATCGTGGTCCTGGAGCCCGACTCCCTGGCCCTGCTGCCCCGGGAGTGCCCGGCGGGCGCGGCCGGCGGGGACGAACTCGCGCGCACCCGCACCGCCGCCCGCTACACGGAGATCGACTACGCGGTGCGGGCCCTGGAGTCCAAGCCGGCCACCGACGTCTACCTCGACACCGGGCACGCCACCTGGCACACCGTCAACAGCATCGTGCCCCGGCTGCGGCAGGCGGGCATCGCGCGGGCCACCGGCTTCGCCGTCAACGTCTCCAACTACAACACCGACGCCGCCAACGTCTGGTTCGCCTACCTGGTCTCCGTCTGCCTCGCCCACACCGAGGCCGGCGGCAGCGCCGCCGACTGCCCCGACCAGTGGCGGCCCCGCGCGGAGGCCCAGGCCTGGATCGACGGCCGGGCCCGGGTGCCGGATCCGGCCAGGATGAAGCACTTCATCACGGACACGAGCCGCAACGGCCGCGGCCCCTGGAAGGCCCCCGAGGGCAAGTACCGCGAGCCGCAGGACTGGTGCAACCCGCCCGGCCGCGGACTGGGCGCCCGGCCCAGCACCGCCACCGGATACGTCCTCCACGACGCCGTGCTCTGGATCAAGACCCCGGGGGAGTCGGACGGGTCCTGCCTGCGCGGCACCCGGGGCCCGCGCGATCCCGAGCGCGCGATGGTCTCCCCGAAGGCCGGGGAGTGGTTCCCCGAGCAGGCCCTCGAACTGGTGCGACTGGCAAATCCGGCCATTATGAGGTGAGCCGTCCCCAATGAGGGATTAGGGTCCGGTCATGGTGGACATCCGAGACGTACCCGAGGACGGCATCGACCGCGCGCAGGAGCTCGCCTACCTGGTCTTCCACGACCGCCCGGAAGAGGAGGAACGCGCACACCACCGCCAACTCCTCGCGGGCTGCGAGCGGATCGGCGCGTACGAGGACGGCACCCTGGTCGGCTTCATGGCGGCCCACCCGTTCACCGTCTCGGTTCCCGGCACCGATCTGCCCTGCCCCTGCCTGACGTTCGTGGCGGTGGCGCCCACCCACCGCCGCCGCGGGGTGCTGACCGCGCTGATGGCGGAGCAGCTGGACCGCGCGGTGCGCGCCGGCCGGCCCGTCGCCGCGCTGTGGGCCTCCGAGGCGGCGATCTACGGCCGCTTCGGGTTCGGCGCCGCCACCCAGGGCGCCACCGTGGAGATCGACTCCACGCGGCCGCTCGCGCTGCGCATCGCCCCCGACGAGCGGCCGCTGCGGCTGGTCGACCCGGCCGAGGCACCCGGCCTGCTCGGCCCGTACTTCGACCGCACCCGCGCGGCCCGTCCCGGACGGACGGCCCGGGACGCCGAGCGCTGGCGCACCGAATGGCTGCGGGAGAAGGACCCCGAGGACGAGGGCATGGGGCCGCCGCGGATCCTGGCCCTCGGCGAACCGCTCGCCGGATACGCGGTGTTCCGCACCAAGGCCGAGGACAACACCGGTCCGGTACGGGTGCCCGGACTGGTCCGCGTGGACGAGCTGGAGGCCGACACCCCGGCGGTGGCCGCCGCCCTGTGGCAGTGCCTGGCGGCCGTGGACCTGACGGGGAAGGTGAGCGCCTGGGGCCGGCCGCTCGACGACCCGCTCCTGCTGTTCGCCGCCGACCGGGACCAGGTCCGGATCACCGAGTGGTTCCCGGCGCTGTGGCTGCGGCTGGCCGACGTCCGGGCGGCGCTGACCGCGCGCAGCTGGGCGGCCCCGGTGGAGCTCGTACTGGAGGTCTCCGACCGATGGCTGCCCGCGAACGCCGGCCGGTTCCGGCTGAAGGCGGGCCCGGACGGCTCCGCGTACGAGCCGGCCCGGGCCCCGGCCGACCTCGGTCTCGACGTCCGCGACCTGGCCGCCTGCTACCTGGGCGGCACCCGGGTCGCGGACCTGGTACGGGCCGGGGTGGCCGCCGAGCACACCCCGGGCGCGGCGGCCGCCCTGGACGCGGCCCTGGCCGTGCCCCTGCTCCCGCACACGCTCGACGAGTTCTAGGCCGTTCCGGGCACCGGCACGGCGGCCCCGCATTGTGTGATCATCTCAGGATGCCTTCAGAGATGATCCACGCATCCGCAGCAGGTACCTGGACCCTCGGCGACCTGGTCGTCCACCGCATCGGCTTCGGCGCGATGCGCCTCCCGCAGACCGGCGAGGCCTTCGCGCCGGGCGCCGCACCGCGCGACCGCGACCAGGCGGTCGCCGTGCTGCGCCGGGCCGTCGAGCTCGGTGTCAACCACATCGACACCGCCTCCTTCTACTTCTCCTCCCTGCGCTCCGCGAACGAGCTGATCGCCCGGGCCCTGGCCCCGTACCGGGAGGACGTGGTGATCGCCACCAAGGTCGGGCCCTCCCGCGGCCCCTCCGGGGAGTGGCTCGACCACGCGGGGCCCGAGCAGCTGCGCGGGCAGGTCGAGGAGAACCTGCGCCAACTCGGCCGCGACCACCTGGACCTCGTGAACCTCCGGATCCTCGGCACGGCCTCGATCGCCGAGCGCTTCGGGGCTCTCGCCGAGCTGCGCGAGGCCGGCCTCATCCGGCACCTGGGGATCTCCAACGTCCGCCCCGAACACCTGGCCGAGGCGCAGGAGATCGCGCCCGTGGTCTGCGTACAGAACCGCTACGGGCTCGGAGTGCAGCCCGAGGACGACGAGTTCGTGCGGCAGTGCGGCGAACAGGGCGTCGCCTACGTGCCGTTCTACTCGATCGCCGGGGCCGGGCGGGAGGCCGGCGCGACCGGCACCGAACCCGCGGAGGTGCTGGAGGTGGCCCGCGCCCACGGGGCGAGCCCCGCGCAGGTCCGGCTCGCCTGGTCCCTGCACCGGGGCCCGCACGTGCTGGCCATCCCCGGCACCGGGGACCCCCGCCACCTCGTGGAGAACGTGGCGGCGGGAGCGCTGGAACTGACCGCGGAGCAGCTCGCCCTGCTGGAGACCGCGCACCGGCGCGGGGCCTGAGGCCGAGGGGCCCGGCCGCACGTGCGGCCGGGCCCCTCCGCCCGCCGGATCGTCAGCCCGCGGCAGCCGCCGGGGCCGTCGCGGCTGCCGGGGCCGCCGGGGCGCCGGGCGTGCGGAAGGGCAGCCGGGCCGCGGACATGCCGAGGCCCGGGGCCCAGGAGGTGCGGCCCATGCCGGTGGGCTGCTCGTACAGGTCCTCCTCCCGGTAGCGGCGGGTCCGCTCGTGCCAGTGGGCCACGCCCGCGACCCAGTCCTGGAGCTCGCGCACGTACGCGTCCATCGCCGCGCGGGCTGCGGGGTCCAGCTGCCGGTCCTCGTACAGCACCGGCAGCCGGGTGGCGACGATGTGCTCGAACTCCTGCAGGCGCTGGTTCATCAGCTGGTGGCAGATGTGCACCGCCTCCGGATAGCCGATGCCGAAGAAGGTCCGGGTGACGAGCACGTGGTTGTGCACCTCGCCGTCCACCTCGACCTCCTTCTGGTACGACCACAGGTCGTTGAGCAGGCACGCGGCGTCCGCCACCGCGTTCTCCAGGGAGCGCACCGGACCCGAGTCGAAGACCTCGTCCGGGATGCCGCGCCCCTGGTGGCCGAGCCGGCAGAGGTACATCGTGAGCCGGGAGCCGAAGGTGCGCCGGCGCATCTCGGCGTAGTCCACGGGATCCGGGACCCGGTGCAGGGCGTCGTTCTCCAGCTCCCACTCCCAGCTCTCCAGCATGTCGGCGAGCAGGGCCCGCAGCTCCGCACGGGCCGCGGGGGCCATGCCGGGAGCCGTGCGCGCCCACAGGTCGGCCAGGCTGCGTTCCAGCGCGGTCGCCGGCGGGGGTGCCGGGGACAGGTCCACGGGCATCATCGTGACCAGCCGCGCGGTGGCGGCCCGCGCCCCGGCGAGGTCGTTCGTACGCCCGAAGGCCTGCGGGTAGTAGTCGTCGGCGTACGTGCCCCAGGTCAGCCAGGCCGCGCTGAGGAAGAGATCCTCCGCGGTGGCGTCCGGGTCGATACCGGCCGCGCAGAGGGCGAAGTCGTAGCCGCGGAGCTTGCGTTCGGTCCAGATGGCGGAGGCCGGATCGCCCGGCTGCGGGTCGAGCAGGCCCACCTCGCGGGCCCAGGCCACGCTCTCCTCGCGGGCCCGCCCGAGGTGCGGGCTCAGGGACAGCGGGAACGGCTTGTACACCTCGGGGACCAGTGAGGGGCCGGTGCGCTCGTGGGGGACGTGGCCGAAGGACCGCAGGCGCAGGGCCGCGGAGCGCGGGGTCACCAGGGAGCGGATGTCGAGGGCGCTGCTGCCCAGGCCCTTGGGCATGAACGGCAGGGTGTGCGGGCTGGTGCGCCGGGCCTCCTCGTTCATGTAGCGGCTGGAGACCATGTGCCACTCGTGGCCGCCGGACTGCCAGTCCTGGAGCCCCTTGACGTACGCGAAGACGGCGGCGGTCTCGGCCGGGTCGAGGGCCTCCTCGGCGCACAGCCGGGGGAGTTCGGTCAGCGCGGTGTGCTCGAACTGGTGCAGCCGCGAGGTCAGCAGGTCGTTGGAGACCTCCGCGGCCTCCTGCGTGGAGCAGTCCAGGAAGGTCTCCAACACCAGGACGGCATTGGACAGTTCACCCTCCTCGGCCACCTCGCGTCGGTAGGAGAACAGGTCGTTCCTGATGTGCACGGCGTCCGAGAAGGCGTCCCGCAGCACCATGAGCGGCCGGGAGCGGGCCACCCGGGCGGGCAGTTCGGCGGACGCGTACTCCACGAGCCCGGCCGACCAGGGGGCGCCGCCCACCTTGCGGCGCATCTCGATGTACTCCAGCGGGTTCGCGATCCGGCCGATGCCGATGTTCGCGAGCTCCCACATGGACTCCTCCAGCAGGTGGCGGGTGCTCTCGGAGAACCGTTCCCGCCAGTCCGCCGTCATCGCCGGCACGGTGCGCGCCCACAGGTCGGCCAGACCCGCCTCGACCGGGTTGGTCGCCTCCGGGAAGCCGCCCGCCGGGTCCATCGGCATGAAGGCGGCCAGCCGGTCCAGGTGGGCCCGGGCACCCGCCCGGTCCGCGGTGCGCTTGAACGCCTCCAGGAAGTGGTCGTCGAAGAAGAAGACCCACACGTACCAGTCGGTGACCAGCGACAGGGCCTCCTCGTCGCAGTCCGGGTGGGTGTGGGCGCACAGCAGGGCGTAGTCGTGGGACTCGAGGTCCTCGGAGGTCCACACCCCCGAGCCCTCCAGCATCCCCATCCCGCGGGCCCACTCCCGGGTGTGCGCTCTCGCCTCCTCCACGTGGGGGTTCAGGCGGGCCGGATGGGGCACGTAGAAATCCGGCAGTCGGAACGGCTGCGTCACTTCGGGCTCGGCCTTTCGTCCAGGGGCGCGGGGAGCCGTGGCGCGCCCCCGCGCGGGAGCCGTGCCGCGGCCCCCCGCACGAGAATCAGCGGGGCCCTACCCCGGAGCGGTCCCGGATATGGACGAGTTCACTGCATCGGGTGAGAACTCGGCCCAGGTTGATGATCGTTGACTTCGGAAAAACGGTTCACTCACCGAACCGTCCCGCCTAGGCTGCGCGGTGTGACACTGCCGCGCGACTACAAGGGCCAGAGCTGCGCCCTCGCCCGCACGATGGAAATCGTGGGCGAGCGATGGACGCTGCTGATCGTGCGCGACGCGTTCTACGGGGTGCGGCGCTTCGGTGACTTCGCCCACCACCTGGGCATCCCCCGGGCCGTCCTCACCGACCGGCTCGGCCGGCTCGTCGGAGCGGGAGTACTGGCCCGGGTACCCGCCGAGGGCAAGCGCGAGCGGTACGAGCTCACCGCCAAGGGCCGGACCCTGTGGCCCGCCGTGCGGGCCCTGACCGCCTGGGGCGAGTAGCACTGCGCCCCGCCCGGCGGCGGACCGCGGCGGATCTTCCGGCACACCGCCGACGACGGGCCGCTCGGCCCCGACGACCGCTGCACCCGCTGCGGGGAGCCGGTCCCCCTCGCCGACATCCTCGTCACCCCCGGCCCCGGCCTCCCGCCGCCCGCCCCCGCCGACGACCCGGTGACGGAGGCCCTGCACCGCCCGCACCGGCTCCTGACCACGCTCCCTCCCGCGAAAGGCACCCCCTCATGAGGATCCTCACGGTCGGCGCCGGCGCCGTCGGCGGCTTCTTCGGCGCCCGCCTGCTCCAGTCCGGGCAGGACGTCACCTTCCTCGTCCGCCCGGCCCGCGCCCGGGCCCTCGCCAGGCGCGGACTGCGCGTCGAAGGACTCGGCGAGAGCCTGCGCCTCACCCCCGACGCGGCCACCGCCGACGGCCTGCGCGGTCCCTTCGACCTGGTCCTGCTGGCGGTCAAGGCCACTGCACTGGAGCCGGCCCTCAAGGACCTCGCCCCCGCCGTGGGCCCCGGCACCGCCGTGCTGCCGCTCCTCAACGGCATGGCCCACCTCGAACCGCTCGCCGACCGGCTGGGCCCGGCCGCCGTGCTCGGCGGCGTGGCCAAGGTGGTCACCACCCTGAACGAGCACGGGGACATCCTGCGCATGGCCCCGCCCGCCGTGATCCTCACCGGCGAGCTCGACGGCACCTCCTCCGACCGCGTCGCGCAGATCCGCGCCGTGCTCGGCGCCGCCGGCATCGACTCGCCCGAGGTCCCGGACATCACCGCCGCCATGTGGCACAAGTGGGTGTTCATCGCCACCCTCGTCGCCCTCACCTGCCTGATGCGCGGCTCCGTCGGCGAGATCAACGCCGTACCCGGCGGACCGGACCTGGGTCCCGCGATCCTCGCCGAGGCCGCCGCCGTCTCCGCCGCCGCCGGCCACCCCGTCCCCGAGCAGGAACTCGCCTTCACCGCCGCGACGGTGACCACCCCCGGCTCCCCCCTGACCCCCTCCCTCTACCGCGACCTGGCGGCCGGCGCCCCGACCGAGGCCGAACACGTCATCGCCGACCTGACCCGACGGGCCCGCGCCCTGTCCGTGCCCACCCCGCTCCTCGACCTGGCCGCCCTCCACCTGCGCGTCCACGAACACCGCCTGGCCGCCGGCAATCCGTTCGACTCCGCGACGTCCCGGACCTAGCCTCGTGGAGTGCAGCAGGATCAACTCGCCCTCGTCAGGCTGGCCCTGGGCGCCGTCGCCCTCCCGTACGCGGCGCTCGCAGTGCGCTGGGGGCTGCGTCGGCTGCGCGACCGGCGGGTCCGCGAGCGGTTCGCCGCCTACGAACCCGACCCGTACTACGCCCACATGGCCGCGGGCAGCGCGGAGCCGCCCGAACTCGTCGCGGTGGCCGACCTGGTGGGGGCGGGCCTGGTCCGCGTGGACGACTACGGGGAGGTGCACCTCACCGCGGCCGGACGCGACCCGGCGCGCCTCCCCGCTCACCCCGTGCCGGCCGCCGTCCTGGCCTGCGTACGCTCCCGGGCGTACGCTCCGACGCTCCGTCAGATACGTGCCGACGAAGCCCAGTCGAGGGCGGTACAGGACTGGCGCTGGGCGCACCACGACGCCCTGCCCCGCTGGATCCGCGCTCCGGACGGCGGCAGCTGCTGCCTGTACGTGCTCTTCCTCCTGTTCGCCTGCTGCGCCTTCGGGGCCCTGCTCGGCCTCACCTGCGACCTCGCCCCCTTCGGGCGCGCCGACGCCCTGACCGCCCTCGCCACCCTGGCCTGCCTGGGCCTGCTGGCGGCCCTGCCCGCGTTCTGGAAGCGGGTCCGCCCGCACCCGGGCCGCGCCGAACACGTGGCGCGGCACCTGGCCGCCCGCCCGCACCCGGCCCTGCGCTCCCTCGGCGAGGACGCGTACCTGCGGCTGGCGGCCGGCCTGAAGGACCGCGAGTGCCCGCAGTGCGCGGACGTCCCCGCCTGGGTGCTCCACGACGGGCCCGGCGACTGGTGACCGCAGTGACGCAGTGACGCGGTGACGCGGTGACGCAGTGACGCGGTGGAACGCCGGAGGGCGGGGCCGCACCGGCCCCGCCCTCCGTCCCCGGCCGCCCGGCAGGCGGCCGGACTGCTACTCCGCCTCGCCCTCCAGGCTGCCCTCCGTGTCGAGGAACACCTGCCGCAGCGCCTCCAGCGTCTGCGCGTCCGGCTTCTCCCACATGCCGCGGGACTCGGCCTCCAGCAGCCGCTCCGCGATCCCGTGCAGGGCCCAGGGGTTGGCCTCCTCCAGGAACGCCCGGTTCTCCGGGTCCAGGACGTACGTCTGCGTCAGCTTGTCGTACATCCAGTCCGCGACCACGCCCGTCGTCGCGTCGTAGCCGAAGAGGTAGTCCACCGTGGCGGCCAGCTCGAAGGCACCCTTGTAGCCGTGGCGGCGCATCGCCTCGATCCACTTCGGGTTCACCACCCGGGCCCGGAAGACCCGCGAGGTCTCCTCCACCAGGGTGCGCGTGCGCACCGTCTCCGGCCGGGTCGAGTCGCCGATGTACGCCTCCGGGGCCGTGCCCCGCAGCGCCCGCACCGTCGCCACCATGCCGCCGTGGTACTGGAAGTAGTCGTCCGAGTCCGCGATGTCGTGCTCACGGGTGTCCGTGTTCTTCGCGGCCACCGTGATCCGCTTGTACGCGGTCTCCATCTCCTCGCGCGCCGGGCGCCCGTTCAGCTCCCGGCCGTACGCGTAACCGCCCCACACCGTGTACACCTCGGCCAGGTCGGCGTCCGTGCGCCAGTCCCGGCTGTCGATCAGCTGGAGGATGCCCGCGCCGTACGTGCCGGGCCGCGAGCCGAAGATGCGGGTCGTGGCCCGCCGCTCGTCCCCGTGCTGCGCCAGGTCCGCCTGCGCGTGCGCCCGCACGAAGTTGGCCTCCGCCGGTTCGTCCAGCGAGGCCGCCAGCCGTACCGCGTCGTCCAGCAGGCCGATCACGTGCGGGAACGCGTCCCGGAAGAAGCCCGAGATGCGCAGCGTCACGTCGATGCGCGGCCGGCCCAGCTCCTCGTACGGGATCGCCTCCAGGCCGGTGACCCGCCGCGAGGCCTCGTCCCACACCGGGCGCACGCCCAGCAGGGCCAGGGCCTCAGCCACGTCGTCGCCCGCCGTGCGCATCGCGCTCGTGCCCCACAGGGACAGACCCACCGAGGCCGGCCACTCGCCGTTGTCGGTGCGGTAGCGCTCCAGCAGCGAGTCGGCCAGCGCCTGGCCGGTCTCCCAGGCCAGGCGCGAGGGCACCGCCTTGGGGTCGACCGAGTAGAAGTTCCGGCCGGTCGGCAGCACGTTGACCAGACCGCGCAGCGGCGAGCCCGAGGGGCCGGCCGGCACGAAACCGCCGTTCAGCGCGTGCACCGCGTGGTCGAGCTCGTCGGTCGTCGCGGCCAGCCGCGGCACCACCTCGCGGGCCGCGAACGCCAGCACGTCCGCCACCCCCTGCGGGTGCCCCGCCGCCACCGAGGAGACCGCGGCCGGGTCCCAGTCCGCCGCCTCCATCGCCTCGACCAGCGCCCGCGCCGTCTCCTCCGCCGCATCGGCCGAGGTCCGGGTGGCCGCCGACTCGTCCAGGCCCAGCGCCTCGCGCAGGCCCGGCAGCGCCGTCGTGCCGCCCCAGATCTGGCGGGCCCGCAGGATCGCCAGGACCAGGTTCACCCGCTCCGGGCCGGCGGGCGCGCCGCCCAGCACGTGCAGGCCGTCGCGGATCTGCGCGTCCTTGACCTCGCACAGCCAGCCGTCGACGTGCAGCAGGAAGTCGTCGAAGCCGTCGTCGTCCGGACGCTCCTCCAGACCCAGGTCGTGGTCCAGCTTCGCGGCCTGGATCAGCGTCCAGATCTGCGCCCGGATCGCCGGCAGCTTCGCCGGGTCCATCGAGGAGATCTGCGCGTACTCGTCGAGGTGCTGCTCCAGCCGGGCGATGTCCCCGTACGAGTCGGCGCGCGCCATCGGCGGCACCAGGTGGTCGACCAGCGTGGCGTGCACCCGGCGCTTGGCCTGGGTGCCCTCGCCCGGGTCGTTCACGAGGAACGGGTAGACCAGGGGCAGGTCACCCAGCGCCGCGTCCGGCGCGCACGCCGCCGACAGGCCCGCGTTCTTGCCCGGCAGCCACTCCAGGTTGCCGTGCTTGCCCAGGTGGATCATCGCGTCGGCGCCGAAGCCGCCGTCCGCCGCCGCGGCCTGGATCCAGCGGTACGCGGCCAGGTAGTGGTGCGAGGGCGGCAGGTCCGGGTCGTGGTAGATCGCGATCGGGTTCTCGCCGAAACCGCGCGGCGGCTGGATCAGGATCAGCAGGTTGCCGCGGCGCAGTGCCGCCAGCACGATGTCCCCGTCCGGGTCGCCGCCCCGGCCCACGCGCGAGCGGTCGAGGAACATCTCGCCCGGCGCCGGGCCCCAGTGCTCCTCCACCGACTCGCGCAGCTCCGCCGGCAGCTGGGCGTACCAGCGGCGGTAGTCGGCGGCCGGGATGCGCACCGGGTTGCGGGCCAGCTGCTCCTCCGTCAGCCAGTCCTGGTCGTGGCCGCCCGCCTCGATGAGCGCGCGGATCAGCTCGTCGCCGTCGCCGGAGACCAGGCCGGGGATCTCCTCCTCCGGGCCGAAGTCGTAGCCCTCGGCGCGCAGCCGGCGCAGCAGGGCCACCGCGCTCGCCGGGGTGTCCAGGCCGACCGCGTTGCCGATGCGGGAGTGCTTCGTCGGGTACGCCGACAGCACCAGCGCGATCCGCTTGTCCGCGTTCGGCGTGTGCCGCAGCTTCGCGTGCCGCAGGGCGATGCCCGCCACCCGGGCGGCCCGCTCGGGGTCCGCCACGTACGCCGGCAGGCCGTCCGCGTCGATCTCCTTGAAGGAGAACGGCACGGTGATCAGGCGGCCGTCGAACTCCGGCACCGCGACCTGGCTGGCGGCGTCGAGCGGCGACAGCCCCTCGTCGTTCTCCTCCCAGGAACTGCGCGAGCCCGTCAGGCACAGCGCCTGCAGGATCGGCACGTCGAGCGCGGCCAGCGCGCCCGCGTCCCAGGCCTCCTCGTCTCCGCCCGCGGAGGCGTCGGCCGGGCGGGTGCCGCCCGCGGCGAGCACCGTCGTCACGATGGCGTCGGCGTGCGCCAGCTCCGCGAGCAGCTCCGGCTCCGGGGCCCGCAGCGAGGACACGTACAGCGGGGCGGGCGTGCCGCCGGCCTCGACGATCGCATCGCACAGGGCGTGCACGAAGGCGGTGTTCCCGCTCATCTGGTGGGCGCGGTAGTACAGCACCGCGATGCGCGGACCGTACGGGCGCACGGGGGTGCGCTCCAGCGGGCCCCAGGTCGGGGCGGCGGCCGGGGCCTCGAAGCCGTGGCCGGTCAGCAGCACCGTGTCGGAGAGGAACCGGGCCAGCTGGCCGAGGTTCTCCGGGCCGCCGTGCGCGAGGTAGGCGTGCGCCTCCGCGGCGATGCCGATCGGCACGGTGGAAGCGGCCATCAGCTGGGCGTCGGGGGCCTGTTCACCGGTGAGCACCACCACCGGCCGGTCCTGGCCGGGCGCCAGCAGCACGTCCAGCCCCTCCTGCCAGGCGCGCAGACCGCCCAGCAGGCGTACGACGACCAGGTCGGCGCCTTCGAGCAGCCCGGGCAGGTCGTCGAGCGGCAGCCGGGAGGGGTTCGCGAAACGGTACGGAACCGGCCCCTCCGCAGCGCGGGCGCTGAGCAGATCGGTGTCGGACGTCGACAGCAGCAGGATCATGCGGCGGCAGGCCTTCCTCGGGGTTTCCGCGCCCCGGGCAGTGAGGACGACGGGAGTTCCTGACTCACCCGGCTGCCGAAGGGGCAGCCACCGGGCTCACAGTGGCGGGACCGCGCCGGAGTCTCACCGGGCTTCCTCCCATGTCGCCGTCCTCGGCGGTGACGGGCCAGTCGGCCCGCCGAGGAGCCATCCTATGCGCCGGGCGCACTGTGCGGGAGAGGGGGTTCTCCCAGGTCCCGGGGTGCGGGAGGTGGTGACGGCCACAGGCCGGGGGCCCGGAATCGTGGGTATGCTCGCCGCCATGCCACCGCCCCCCTCCGCCGCATCCCGTGACGAACCCGTCATACGGGAGCGCGGCGACGCCTGCCCCGGTGCGCTGCGGCTGCACGCGGCGGACGACGGGTTCCTGGCCCGTGTCCGGATCCCCGCCGGGCTGCTCGGAGTCCGGCAGGCCGGGCTGCTCGCCGACGCCGCCGACCGCTTCGGCGACGGGCAGCTGGAACTGACCTCGCGCGGCAACCTGCAACTGCGGGGGCTCGCCGAGGGCTGCGGAGGCGGCCTCGCGGACCTGCTGGACGCGGCCGGGCTGCTGCCCGCGCCCTCCCACGAGCGGGTCCGCAACATCGTGGCGAGCCCGCTGTCGGCCCCCGGTGGCCCGGAGCGGCCCCATGTCCGGCCCTGGGCCCTGGAACTCGACCGGCTGCTGTGCGCGGACGCGCGGGTGACCGCCCTGTCCGGCCGCTTCCTCTTCGCCTTCGACGACGGCCGCGGGGACGTGGCCGCGCTCGGCCCCGACATCACCGTGCTCGGACGGCCCGGGGGGCGCGCCCTGGTGCGGCTCGGCGCCGCCGCCGACGCGGTCGAGGTGGCTGCGGCGGACGCGGCCCGCGCGGCCCTGACGGCCGCCGGGTACTTCCTGGACGCCGCCGGAGCAGCGGGCACCCGGGCCTGGCGGGTCCGCGAACTGCCGGAGGAACACGCCCTGGACGCGGGTGAGTTGGCGGTACGGCTGCATTCCGGGGGGATCCCCGCGGAGCGGGCCGGTGCGGTCGCCTGGCCGAGGTCCGGCCCGCCGCGGCCGGGAGGACGGCCGGAGGGTGCGGCGGCCGGCGCCGGTGTGCACGCGGGCGCCGATGCCGGTGTGCACGATGGTGCCGGTGCCGGTGCCGGTGCCGGTGCCGGTGCCGGTGCCGGTGCCGGTGCCGGTGCAGGCGCAGGCGCCCCCACCCCCGCCCGGGGCCCGTTGTGCGCGCTCGTACCGCTCGGCCGCCTGACCTCCGGGCAGTTGCGCCTGCTCGCCCGCACGGCCGCCGGCCGCAGCGGAGAGCTGCTGGTCACCCCCTGGCGCAGCGTGGTCCTGCCGGCGGCGCCGGGCGCACCGGCCGACGGCGCCGCGGCCCTGGACGCGCTCGCGCGCGGCGGGCTGGTGGTGGCCGACGGCAGTCCCTGGCAGGGCGTCACCTCCTGTACGGGGCGCCCGGGTTGCGCCAAGGCCCTGGCCGACGTCCGGGCCGATGCCGCGGCGGTCGCCGAGCGGGCCCGCGGTCCGCTGCCCGTCCACTGGTCCGGCTGCGAGCGGCGCTGCGGGCATCCGCAGGGCACCGCCTGGGTGGACCTGGTGGCCACCGGCGGGGGTTACCGACTCGCCGTGCACGGGCAGGAGTCGAGCGCCGGACCGGACCTCGCGTCGGCCCTCGCCGCCGCCCGCAACAGCACCCGGGACAGTGCCCGGGACGCCGACCGCACCCCGCAGCCGGCACGCACGGAAGACCACGCGCCTCCCGCACGTCCCGCCGCCCCCGCACCTTCCGCTTCCGCAAGTTCCGCAAGTTCCGAATCCGACGCAGTGCAGAGATGAGCGAGTACACAGTGTTCGAGTACGAGAAGGACGGCGCGGCGATCTACCGCCAGTCCTTTGCCACGATCCGCGCCGAGGCGGACCTCGCCGGGCTGCCCGCCTCGGTGGCCCAGGTCGCCGTGCGCATGATCCACGCCTGCGGAATGACGGACCTCACCCGCGACCTCGGCTACACCCCCGGCGTCGTCCTCGACGCGCGCGCCGCCCTGCACGCGGGCGCCCCGATCCTGTGCGACGTGCAGATGGTGGCCAGCGGGGTCACCCGCAAGCGGCTGCCCGCCGACAACGAGGTGCTGTGCACCCTCTCCGACCCCGAAGTACCCGCGCTCGCCGCGAAGATGGGGACCACGCGCAGCGCCGCCGCCCTCGAACTCTGGCGCGACCGCGGCCTCCTGGAGGGATCCGTGGTCGCCGTCGGCAACGCACCGACCGCCCTGTTCCGCCTGCTGGAGATGATCGAGGAGGGCGCCCCGCGCCCCGCGGCCGTCATCGGCGTCCCGGTCGGCTTCATAGGCGCCGCCGAGTCCAAGGACGCGCTGGCCGCCCACCCCTCCGGGCTGGAGCACCTGATCGTGCGCGGCCGCCGCGGCGGCAGCGCCATCGCCGCCGCCGCGATCAACGCGATTGCGAGCGAGGAAGAGTGAGCGTGCCCCAGACGAGCGTGCCCCAGACGAGCGTGCCCCGGACGAACGGCGGCGCCGCTGCCCCCACCGCCGGCCGCCTCTACGGCGTGGGCCTCGGCCCCGGCGACCCCTCGCTGATGACCCTGCGCGCCGTGGAGGTCATCGCCGAGGCCGACGTGATCGCCTACCACAGCGCCCGGCACGGGCGCTCCATCGCCCGCTCCATCGCCGAGAAGCACCTGCGCGCCGACCACATCGAAGAGCCGCTGGTCTACCCGGTGACCACCGAGACCACCGACCACCCCGGCGGCTACCAGGGCGCCATGGACGAGTTCTACGCCGAGTCGGCCGCCCGCCTCGCGGCCCACCTGGACGCCGGCCGCACGGTCGCCGTGCTCGCCGAGGGGGACCCGCTCTTCTACGGCTCGTACATGCACATGCACAAGCGGCTGGCCGACCGCTACGAGACCGAGGTGGTCCCCGGGGTCACCTCCGTCAGCGCGGCCGCCGCCCGCCTGCAGACCCCGCTGGTCGAGGGCGAGGAGGTCCTGACCATCCTGCCCGGCACCCTCCCCGAGGAGGAGCTGACCGCGCGCCTGGCCGCCACCGACTCCGCCGTCGTGATGAAGCTCGGCCGCACCTTCCCCGCCGTCCGGCGGGCGATGGAGCAGTCCGGCCGGCTCGACGAGGCCCGGTACGTGGAGCGCGCCACCATGGCGGGCGAGCGCACCGGCCGGCTCGCGGACACCGACCCCGGCACCGTCCCGTACTTCTCGGTCGCCGTCGTGCCCAGCCGCGTCGGCAACCCGGGACCCGCCCCGGCCGCCCACGGGAGCGCGCCCCGGGATCCCGCCACCGGGGGCGGCGAGGTCGTGGTCGTCGGCACCGGTCCGGCCGGACCGCTGTGGCTGACCCCGGAGACCCGCCGGGCCCTGGCCGACGCCGAGGTGCTCGTCGGCTACACCACCTACCTCGACCGGGTGCCCCGCCGCCCCGGCCAGATCCGGCACGGCTCCGACAACAAGGTGGAGTCAGAGCGCGCCGAGTTCGCCCTCGACCTCGCCCGCCGCGGCCGGCGGGTCGCCGTGGTCTCCGGCGGCGACCCGGGCGTGTTCGCGATGGCCACGGCCGTCCTGGAAGTGGCCGCGCAGGACCCGTACCGCGAGGTGCCGGTACGGGTGCTCCCCGGCGTGACGGCGGCGAACGCGGCGGCCGCCGCAGCCGGCGCCCCGCTCGGCCACGACTACGCGACCATCTCGCTCTCGGACCGCCTCAAGCCCTGGGAGGTCATCGCCGAGCGGCTGACCGCCGCGGCCCGCGCCGACCTGGTGCTGGCCCTCTACAACCCGGGCTCGCGCAGCCGCACCTGGCAGGTGGAGAAGGCCCGCGACCTCCTGATGGAACTGCGCTCCCCGCAGACCCCCGTGGTCGTCGCCCGCGACGTCGGCGGCCCGGAGCAGTCGGTGCGCATCCTCACCCTCGCCACCCTGGAACCGTCCGAGGTGGACATGCGCACGCTGCTGCTCATCGGCTCCTCGCAGACGCAGGTCACCGAGCGGGCCGACGGCACCCGCGTGGCCTGGACCCCCCGCCGCTACCCGGAGGCGTGAACGGCGGCGGCGCCGGCCGGCACCCGCGTGCCGTCCGGCGCCGCCCGCGCGCAGCGCCCTCAGCACTGCCAGAGGAAGGCCGCCCGCCCGCAGGGCCCGCAGGCGTGCAGGTAGGCCGAGCCGGAGCCGAAGTTCGGCGCGGTGAGGTGGTCCGGGCCCTCCTCCAGCTGCGCCACGAAGCCCATCGGCTCCCCACACCCGGCACAGTCGGGGGTCTCCTCGTACTGGAGCCAGCCCGGGACCCCGCCGAGCTGCCCGAGCACCTCGCGCCCGGGCCCTCCGGTCCGCGCCGACCAGGCCTCGCACGCCCGGTCGTAGCCGTCCTCGCCGCCGAAGCCCTCCATCACCACGGTCTCGGCGACGCGCACCGCGCCGAGCACCCGGGTGTCCTCGTCGGTCTCGCCGGCCGGCAGCTCGGGCAGCTCCATCGGCACCAGCCCGCCGGCCGGGAACACGAAGGCCCGGTTCCCTCCGGCCGACGCGTCCCACTCCTCGCACATCCCGGGGTCGTTGGCGCACATGAAGACGGAGAGCACCCCCTGCTCCCCGTCCCGCACGAGCTGCGCGATGAACTGCAGCGGCCCCTCACAGGTCGCGCAGACCGGCCACCCGGTCCCGGCCGGCGCCAACGGCACCCCGCCCACCCGGGTCGTGAAGGAGTCGTCGGCGGCGGAACCGGCGTGGATCAGCAGACAGGCAGCACTCATGGCCGAAAGCCTAGACACGCCCACTGACATCCCCGCGGCCCCGGCACCCCCGGCCCCGCGGCCCGCGGCGACCCGCGTCCCCGGCCGCTATCCGAGGGTGGCCGCCACCCAGGCCGAGGCCGCGGCCGGGGACTGCGCCACCTCCACCCCGGCCGGGACCGGGGGGCGGTCCACGACGAGGACCGGGACGCCCGCCTCGCGGGCGGCGGTCAGTTTGGGGGCGGTGGCCGAGCCGCCGCTGTCCTTGGTGACCAGGACGTCGATGCGGTGCGCGCGCAGCAGCTCGCGCTCCTCGTCCAAGGTGAACGGGCCCCGGGCGAGCAGGACTTCGGTGTGCGCCGGCATCGGCGGCTCCGGCGCGTCCACCGAACGCACCAGGAACCGCAGCCCGTCCAGCCCCGCGAAGGCCGCCAGCCCCATCCGGCCGGTGGTCAGGAAGACCCGGCGGCCCAGCCCCGGCAGCGCGGCCGCGGCCGCGGCCAGGTCGGGGACCCGGTGCCACACGTCGCCCGGTCCCGCCGTCCACGCCGGGCGCCGCAGCGCGAGCAGCGGCACCCCGGTGGCGGCCGCGGCGGCCGCCGCGTGGAAGCTCATCCGCTCGGCGAAGGGATGCGTGGCGTCGACCAGCGCCGCCACCCGGTGCGCGCGCACCCAGGCGGCCAGCCCGTCCGGCCCGCCGAACCCGCCGATCCGCACCCCGCCGGGCGGCAGTACCGGCCGGGCCACCCGCCCGGCCAGCGAGGTGGTCACCCGGTACGGGCCCCTGGCCAGCGCCTCCGCCAGCCGCCGGGCCTCCGTGGTGCCCCCCAGCACCAGGACGTGCGCCGGCCCGCCGGCCCCGGCCGCCTCGGCAGACATGCCGGCCCCCGCCGCCTCAGCAGACATGCCGGTCGCGCTCCGGCGAGTACAGGTGGCTGTCGCGGAACTGCTCGGCGCCCAGGGTCCGGCCCACGATGATCACCGCGGTGCGGACCAGGCCGTGCGCCTTCACCTGCCCGGCGATGTCCGCCAGGGTGCCGCGCAGCACGAGCTCGTCGGGCCGGCTGGCCATCGCGACCACCGCCGCGGGGCAGTCGGCCCCGTAGTGCGGCAGCAGCTCCTCGACCACGCGCTCGGCGTAACGGGTCGCCAGGTGCAGCACCAGCAGCGCCCCGCTGCGGCCCAGCGTGGCCAGGTCCTCGCCCGGGGGCATCGGGGTGGCCTGCTGCGCGATGCGGGTGAGGATCACCGTCTGGCCCACCGTCGGGACCGTGAGCTCCCGCTTGAGGGCGGCCGCCGCCGCCGCGAACGCCGGTACGCCCGGCACCACTTCGTAGGGCACCCCGGCCGCGTCCAGGCGGCGCATCTGCTCGGCCACCGCGCTGAACACCGACGGGTCGCCCGAGTGCAGCCGTGCCACGTCGAGCCCCGCCTCGTGCGCCTGCACCAACTCCCCGACGATCTCGTCCAGGTTGAGCTGCGACGTGTCCACCAGCCGGGCGTCCGGCGGGCATTCGGCCAGCAGCTCCTGCGGCACCAGGCTGCCGGCGTACAGGCAGACCCGGCAGGCGGCGAGGGTGCGGGCACCGCGCACCGTGATCAGGTCGGCGGCGCCGGGGCCCGCCCCGATGAAGTACACGGTCATGCTTGCTCTCCAGGGATGAGGGGCTCGGACGGGGAGGAGGGACGCGGGGAAGGGGAGGGCGGGGGCGGAACCGGGGGACGGCCGGCCGGCTCCGGACCCGCCCCGGGCTGCGCGGACTTGGTCACCGACCACTGGGTGATGGGCATCGCCTGGCGCCAGCCGGTGAAGCCGCCCACCGGCACCGCGTGCGAGACGGCCAGCTTGGCCAGTTCCCCGCCGTGCCGCCGGTACCAGGAGGCCAGCAGGGCCTCGGACTCCAGCGTGACCGTGTTCGCCACCAGCCGCCCGCCCGCGGGCAGCGCCTCCCAGCAGGCCTCCAGCAATCCCGGCGCGGTCAGTCCGCCGCCGATGAACACCGCGTCGGGCACCGGGAGTCCGTCGAGCGCGGCGGGCGCCGCCCCGCCCACGATCCGCAGCCCGGGCACGCCCAGCCGCTCCGCGTTGCGGCCGATCCGCTCGGCGCGCACGGGGTCCCGCTCCACGGTCACCGCCCGGCAGGAGGGGTGCGTACGCATCCACTCGATCGCGATCGAGCCGGAGCCGCCGCCCACGTCCCACAGCAGCTCCCCGGGGGCCGGGGCGAGCGCGCTGAGCGTCACCGCCCGGACGTGGTGCTTCGTCAGCTGCCCGTCGTGCTCGTACGCGGCGTCCGGCAGGCCCGGCACCGCTGCCAGCCGCAGCGCCCCCTCCGCCCGGCGGCACTCCACCGCGACCACGTTGAGCGGGTCGCCCGCCGGGTGCGCCCAGTCCGCGGCCGTTCCGGTACGGGAGTCCTCCCGCTCGGAGCCCAGTTGTTCGAGCACGGTCATCCGGCTGGGGCCGAAACCGCGGTCGCGCAGCAGCTCCGCCACCACCCGGGGGGTGGCGGCGTTCGCGCTCAGCACCAGAAGCCGGCGGCCGTGGTGCAGGGCGGCCGCGAGCCGGGACGCCGGGCGGCCGACCAGCGTGACCACCTCGGTGTCCTCGGCGGGCCAGCCCAGCCGGGCGCACGCGTACGACACCGACGAGGGGTGCGGCAGCACCCGCAGCCGCCCGGGCCCCAGCTCCTCGCTGAGCGCCCGTCCGATCCCGTAGAACATCGGGTCCCCGCTGGCCAGTACGGCGATCCGGCGGCCGGCGTGCTCGGCGAGCAGCCGCGGCACGGCCGGACGCAGCGGCGAGGGCCAGCCGACCCGCTCGCCGGGGCAGTCCCCGGCGGGCAGCAGGTCGAGCTGGCGGGGCCCGCCGATCAGCACCTCGGCCTCGCCGAGTGCCTGCCGGGCGGTGGGGGACAGGCCCGCCCATCCGTCTGCGCCGATCCCGACGACGAAGGCCGGGGAGGGCGGGGGGACCTTGGAGCTCACTGCCGGGTACCTCGGGATCGGGAGGGGGGATGGATCCGCACTCTACTGGCCCCCTCCGCGGCCCCTCGCGGTGGCCCGTACTAGACGGCGGGCAGCGGTTCCAGGTCCGGCCGGACCCAGCCGGTGCGGGCCGCCTCGCCGGCCAGGGTGTCCGCACGGTAGTGGCGGGCCAGCAGGGCCCGGTCCAGGAGGTCCGGGTGGCGTTCGGCGAACTCCGCGGAGTCCGCGAGGCCCGCGTAGTCGGAGAACCCGGCCTCCCGGTCCAGCAGGACGCGGTGGGCCACCAGCTGCACCCAGGCCCGCGTCATCGTGACGTGGTACTTGCCCGGCGCCCCGGCCGCGGCGGCCGTACGCCGGATGCCCTCGCCCACGAAGTCCACCGCGGCGGGCATGCCCACCCGGCGCACGGCGAGCCAGGTCAGCCGGACGTGCTCGCGGTGGCCGAAGCGCCCGGCCTCCGCGGTGACCGCGTCCAGCAGCTCCTCGAAGGCGCCCGCCTCCGTCGTCCCGCTCATCCGCGCACCTCCGCGAGGGCCTGGAGGGCCGTCCGGAAACCGGCGACCGTCTCGGCGGGGAGCGTGCCGAGCGCCCGCTCCTCGATCCCGGCGACGGCCCGGCGCACGGCACCCGCCGCGTCCCGTCCCGGGCCGGTCAGCTCGACGACCACCACCCGGCGGTCGCCGGGCCGGGCGCCGCGGGCGATGTGCCCGCGCTTCTCCAGCCGGTCGAGCACGCTCGTCAGGGTGGTCGGCCGGGTCCCCGCGGCGGTGCCGAGCTCCGAGACCGTACGGGGCCGCCCGTCGGCCAGGATCGCGAGTGCGTTGGTCTCCGAGGCGGTCAGCCCCAGGTCCGACAGCTCGGCGGCGAGCAGCCGGAGGGTCACGTGGGTGGCGCGCTGGAGCGCGAGCAGCGGCGAGGCGGCGGGGTCCGGGTCCGGAGCCGCTGCCGAAGGCGGGGGAGCGGGAAGAGGAGTCACGAGATCGGAATATACGAGATCGTAGTATCGGCTGTCACCCCCCGCCCGCCCTCAGGGCTCCAGCCGCCCGCCCAAGTGGTCCCACGCCACGTGGGCGTGCAGCCGCACCCCCGTCTCCAGCGTGTCGTCGTCCGCGTAGAACTGCGGGTTGTGGTTCGGGGCCAGCCCCCGTCCGCCCGGCACCGGAACCGGCGCGCCCGCCGCATCCAGCTCCGTGTCCTGCACGCCCAGCACCACGTACAGCCCCCCGAACTCCGCCAGGAAGACCGAGACGTCGTCGTACCCGAGCGTCGGCACCGTCTCCACCACCCGGTCCGCCCCGGCCACCCGCCGCAGCGTGGGCAGCGCGGCCCCCACCCACTCCGGGCTGTTGTGCACCGGCGGCACCGGCTGGAGGAAGCTCACCACCGCGGTGCAGCCGTACGACTCGGCCTGGTGCTCGGCCAGCCGCCGCAGCGCGTTCTGCAGCGTGGCCATGTCCTCCTCCGCCTCGCAGCGGATGGTGCCCCAGAGGGTGACGGACTCGCCGATGATGTTGAACCGGCCCACGTCCTCCACGTGCCCGATGGACACCGTCACCGGCCGGTACGCCGGGACCTGCCGGTAGAGCTGGCCCACGCCCACCGCGATCCCCCCGGCCGCGGGCATCGGGTCCACCCCCTGCCACGGACTGGACCCGTGCACCTGGCGCCCCGTGACCACGATCTTCGCCAGGCAGGAGGCCGCGTACTGGTTGCCCGTCCGGTACGCCACCACCCCCTTCGGATAGGGCGCCACGTGCATCCCGAACACCATCGTCGGCCGCGGCTGGTCCAGCGCCCCCGACTCCAGCATCACCCGCGCCCCGCCCGGCTCGTCCACCGGCGGCCCCTCCTCGGCCGGCTGGAACACGAACACCACCGTCCCCGGCAGCCGTTCGCGTACGCCGGCCAGCACCGTGGCCGCGCCCAGCAGCATCGCCGTGTGGCAGTCGTGCCCGCAGGCGTGCGAGACGGGGAACGGGCCACCGGGGTACGCGGAGTCCACCACCTGCGAGGCGAAGGGGGTCCCGCAGCGGTCCGGCACCGGCAGCGCGTCGATGTCCGCCCGCAGGGCCACCACCCGCGGCCGCAGCCGCCCCGCGACGTCGCCCCCGCCGTGCAGGACGCCGACCACCCCGTGCCCGGCCACCCCCGTGCGGACCTCGTCCAGGCCCAGGCCGGTCAGCACCTCGGCGATCAGCGCCGCGGTGCCCTCCTCGCGGTTCGGCAGCTCCGGACGGGCGTGCAGATGGCGCCGCCACTGCACGACCCGGCCGGCGACCTCCGCCGCGCGCCGGTCCAGTTCCCCGTACGGCTCGTCCAAGGGGTCCGCATCCGTCATGGGCCCCATCCTGCCGCCGGACCGGGGTCCGCGCGTGCCGAACGCCCGTCGTCCGTCAGGTCGCCGCCGCCCTCCCGGCGGACCGGCGGACCTGCCGACCGGCGGACCGGTCCGCCCCCGCTCAGGCGGCGAGCAGCCAGGTGATCACGGACAGGGACACCATCGAGCC
The DNA here is from genome assembly GCF_055572195.1 of Streptomyces sp. NPDC030809. Taxonomy (NCBI): domain Bacteria; kingdom Bacillati; phylum Actinomycetota; class Actinomycetes; order Kitasatosporales; family Streptomycetaceae; genus Streptomyces; species Streptomyces sp. NPDC030809. Next base: position 138,753 of record NZ_JBVIDV010000017.1, on the reverse strand, counting down.
GACGGTGGACATGAGCACGGCGTCCCGGGCCAGCCCCTCGTCGAGCCGGTACTCGGAGGCGAAGAGGAAGGCGTTCTGCGCGGTGGGCAGCCCGGCCACCAGCACCACCGACAGCAGGGCGTGCCCGTCGAGCCCGAAGACCCAGTGCCCGACCGCGTACGCCAGCGCCGGCTGTGCGGCCAGCTTGAGCGCCACCAGCACCCGCCGCTCCGCCCGCCCCTCGGCATCCGGCCGGGTGCGGGCGTTCAGGGACATGCCGAGCGCGAACAGGGCGGCGGGCACGGCCGCCCCGCTCAGCATCCGGAGCGGATCGGTGAGGGCCGCGGGCAGCGGCAGGCCCAGCGCGGCCACCGCCAGCCCGGCCGCCGAGGCCGCCACGATCGGGTTGCGCAGCGGCAGCGAGAGCAGCCGCCGGATCCGGTCCCGCGCCCCGCGGCGCACGTCCAGGTCGATCAGCACCAGGATCAGCGGGGTGACCAGCAGGGTCTGGAAGAGGGCCACCGCCACCACGAACGAGGTGTCCTTGAGCACGTGGATGGCCACCGGGATGCCGAGGTTCGCCGAGTTCACGTGCGCCGCCGCCATGGAGGCGATGGCCCGGTCTCCCTGGCTGCGCCGGAACACCCGCAGGCCCAGCAGCTGGGCCGCCCCGAACACGGCCGCCAGGCTCAGCGCGAAGACGAGGACACCGGGACGCACCAGATCCGCCGGCCGCGACCGCGAGAGCGTGAGGAACAGCAGCGCGGGCATCGCGAAGCTGAAGGCGAACCGGCCGAGCACCGACTGCGCGTGCGGGCCGAGCACCTCGTACCGGCCGGCCGCCCACCCCGCTCCGGTGATCGCCCAGATGGGAAGGAAGGCCAGGAATCCTGCGAGTACCCCGCTCGTCACGGTCGCCAGCATGCCGGACCGGACGTTCGGTCGAACGGGCGGGGTCTGCCCCGGCCGGCCCCTCCGCACCTCCGTGCCGCCCCCGCCCCCAACCGGAATCCGGCCGGAGGGCCCGGGACGGGGGGCGGGCGGAGGGCCCGGGACGGGGGGCGGGCGGCCGGGGGCGGGCCGGTCAGCCGAAGGAGCCGGTCTCCATGTACGCGACCGTGCCGGTGCGCCGGGCCCGGTCGATCCTGGCCAGCCGGTCGAAGTGCTCGGGGTCCATCTCCCGCTCCCACTCCGCCATCGTCGCCACCCGGAACGCGCTGTGCTCGTCCGGGTCCAAGGTGATGCCCGCGATCTGCGCGTCCGTGAGGATCCCGCCGTCGAAGATCACCCCCATGTGGTTGGAGGGCCACTCCTCCCCGCGCGGGGCGAGGAAGTGGAACCCGAGCAGGCGCGGCTCCCCGCGGAAGTCGATGCCGGTCTCCTCCCGGCACTCGCGGACGGCGGTCTGCCAGGGGGTCTCGCCCGGGTCCATGTTCCCGCCCGGCCACTGCCAGGGCTCCGTCCGGTACGCGGCCCGCAGCTGGAGCGGCCGACCCTCCCGGTCGGTGAAGTAGAGGCAGGCGTACGCGGTGTTCTGCGGCAGGGTGGCGATGTACTCGCGGGGCGGCAGCCAGGTGGCGGTCATGTCATCGGCTCGCTTTCTGCGCGTCGGCGGGCAGGTGCACGGGCGGCCGCGCCGGGTCCGGCCGGCCGCCCGGGCCCCACCCTGTCAGCCGGGAGCGGCCGGACGGGGGACCCCGGCGGCGCGTCGGCCCGCTCCCGCGGACGCGCGGGGTCCGGACCGGACGCCGGCGGTTCCGGAGCCGAACGCGGCGGCGGCCCGGGGCGGTTGTCGGTGCCGCGTGCCACCATGCGCCTCATGAGCGACACCGAGGCGAAGGCCGATCTCCTGACCTACCTGAAGACCGCGCGCGAGGCCCTGCTGTGGAAGCTGGAGGGGCTGTCGGAGTACGACGTGCGCCGTCCGCTGACCCCCACCGGCACCAATCTGCTCGGGCTGGTCAAGCATGCCGCCGGGGTGGAAGCCGGGTACTTCGGCGACACGTTCGGGAGGCCCTTCGGCACGCCGCTCCCCTGGTTCGACGAGGACGCCGAGCCGAACGCCGACATGTGGGCCACCCCGGAGGAGTCGCGCGAGGAGATCCTCGGGCTCTGCCGGGAGGTCTGGCGGCACGCCGACGCCACCATCGCGGAACTGCCCCTGGACGCCCGCGGCCGGGTGCCGTGGTGGCCCCCGGAGAAGTGCGAGGTCACCCTGCACCGGATCCTGGTGCACGTGATCGCCGACCTCCAGCGGCACGCCGGCCACGCCGACATCGTCCGGGAGCTGATCGACGGCGCCGTCGGCCTGCGCGCCGACAACGGCAACATGGTCCCGGGCGACGCCTCCTGGTGGGAGGAGTACCGGGACCGGCTGGAGCGCGCGGCGCGCCGAGCCGCCGCGAGTTGACCGGCACGTGCCCCGGCCCGGACCGCAGGGAGCGGTCCGGGCCGGGGCACGGCAGCGTGTGCGGAGCCGCTAGGCGAGGATCATCCGCTTCAGGTTCACGGCCGGGACGGGCGGCACCGCCGAGGGGGCGGTCCGGAGTTGCAGGATGGCCCGGACCGCGGGCCACTCCTCGTCCAGGATCGAATAGAAGGCGGTGCTGCGGACGGCCCCGTCCAGCCCGCGGGAATGGGCCCGGCGGACCCCCTCGCACGTGGCTCCCAGCCGCTCGATCGCCGCGCGCGAGCGGATGTTCCGCGCGTCCGCCCGCAGCGAGATCCGGCGCACCCCCCAGGTCTCGAAGGCATGCGTCAGCATGAGCAGCTTGGCCTCGGCGTTGATCCCGGTGCCCTGGGCCCGCGGGGCCAGCCAGGTATTGCCGATCTCCGCGGCGTCGGGCACGGCCGTGACGGGATCCCCGTACGGCACCCCCGGCACCGCCGGCCACACCAGCGGACCCTGCCAGTAGTCGAGTTCCAGGAACCGGGTCGAGCCGACGACCCGGCCGTCCGTGGTGCTCACCACGGCGAAGGGCAGGGACCGCCCGGCCGCCTGATCGGCGAGCGCGCGGTCGATGTACTCGTGAGCCGCCTCCGGGCCGTGGGGCACCGGAGTGTAGGCATAGGTCGTTCGATCCTCGGCGCCGGCTTCGGCGAGTGCCTCTGCGTGATGCGCTGCGAGGGGCTCCAGCCGCGTGAAGCGGCCGGTGAGGACAACGGGTACGGGCACGGAGCCTTCGGTCCTTCGAGGAGTTGGAATGCCGGTCGCCGGATCGCGGCTTTGGCTGGTGGGACAGTGTGCGCCAGCGCTCTGCCCGAGTGGGAAAAGAGAAAGTAAAGGGCGGCGGTCAACCAGGTGAATCCGGTCGATCGTCCACGTGTGCGAAACCAGTGCCGGGCCGGTCCCGGGAGGGGGCCGCGGAACCGGCCTCCGCCGCAGGCCCCGCCGGGGGCTCCCGTAAAGTCGACGGGCACGCTTCGTACCGCCACCGCACCCCGAGGAGCAGCCGTGACCGACCCGGCGTCCACCGCCCTGCAGCAGGAGATCGCCCGGGATCTCCAGGTGTCCGAGACCTTCGACGCGGACGCGGAGATCGAGCGCCGGGTGGCCTTCCTCACCGAGCGGCTGACCTCGTCCGGCCTGCGCTCCCTCGTGCTGGGCATCAGCGGCGGGGTGGACTCCACCACCACCGGCCGGCTCTGCCAGCTCGCCGTGGAGCGGGCACGCGCCGCCGGCCACGAGGCCGTCTTCTACGCGATGCGGCTGCCGTACGGGGTCCAGGCCGACGAGAAGGACGCCCAGCTCGCCCTCGGCTTCATCCGGGCCGACCAGGTCCTGACCGTGGACGTGAAGCCCGCCAGCGACGCCGCGCTCGACGCCGCCCGCGCCGCCGGGGTGGCCTTCCGCGACGCCCACCACGAGGACTTCGTCCACGGCAACATCAAGGCCCGCCAGCGCATGATCGCCCAGTACGCGGTGGCCGGCGCCCACGACGGCCTGGTGGTGGGCACCGACCACGCCGCCGAGGCGGTCTCCGGCTTCTTCACCAAGTTCGGGGACGGCGCGGCCGACCTCGTGCCGCTGACCGGGCTGACCAAGCGCCGGGTGCGCGCCCTCGCGGAGCGCCTCGGCGCCCCCGTGGAGCTCGTGTGGAAGACGCCCACGGCCGACCTGGAGACCCTCGACCCGGGCAAGCCCGACGAGGACGCGCTCGGCGTGACGTACGACGACATCGACGACTTCCTGGAGGGCAAGCCGGTCGCGGAGGCGGCGTACGCCTCCATCGTGCGCCGCTACCGCCTGACCGAGCACAAGCGGCAGCTGCCGGTCGCCCCGTAGCACGGCGGCACCGGGCCGGCCCTCCGCGGCGGAGGGCCGGCTCACCACCGGCGGCCCCGGTGCCCGGGAACACCACCGGCCCGCACCGCAGCCCGCTCACCACGACCCGTTCCCCGCAGCCCGCTCACCACGGCCCGTCCGCCGCGGCCCGGTCCGCCTCCGGCGCCCGCTCCTCCGTCGGCACGCACAGCACCGGCAGCGGGGACAGGTGCAGCAGCTTGTGCGGGGTCGAGCCGAGCAGCGCCCCGCGGATCGGGCTCTCGCCCCAGCTGCCGACCACGATCACCCGCCCGCCGTGCCGCTCCGCCGCCTCCAGCAGCGCCTGCGCCGGCTTGGCGTCGACGATCTCCACCGCGGTCGGCACCCCCGCCTCGTCCGCGGCCTCCACCGCGTGCGCGAGCGCACTGCGCCCCGCCTCCCGTACGGCCTCCCGGTGCGCGCGGTACTCCTCGCCCAGCGCCCCCGGGGCGGCCGCCCCGTACACGAGCACCAGCGGCTCGCCGAACGCGGCCGCCACCTCGATCGCCACCCGCAGGGCGCGCTCCGCGCCGGGCGATTCGTCGTACCCCAGGACCACAGCCATCCTCGTGTCCTCTCACGCCTTGCGCCGGTGGACGAGGGCCGGGTCGGCGACCCCCCGCCGCTCCTGCCAGAACACTCCCGAGCGCACCCGCCAGAACAGCATGACCAGCACCCCGGTCAGTGCGATCCCGATCCCGATCACCAGCGGCGGGCCCAGGCCGAACCACGAGACCCCGCTGTACGAGTTCTCCGGATCGGCCATGTCCGTCACCGACTCGAACAGCAGCCAGCCGAGCAGCAGTGCGCCGACCACCGGCCCGATCCCGATGAACACCAGGTTGTGCAGGCTTTCGGTGAGGTGCCGGCGGTAGTAGATCGCGCAGGCCAGGCCGGTGAGCGCGTAGTAGAACGCGATCAGCAGCGACAGGGCGGTGAGGGAGTCGAAGAGCGCGTTCTCGCTGATCTGGTTGACGACCAGGTACCAGGCGATGGCGATGCCGGCGACCCACCAGGTGCTCACGTCCGGAGTGCGGAACCGCGGGTGGATGTGCGCCAGCCGCTGCGGCAGCGCATGCCGCCGGGCCATGGACAGGGCGGTGCGGGAGGCCGGGATGATCGTGGTCTGCGTGGACGCGAGCGCCGAGGTGCACACCGCGAGCAGCACCATCCAGTCCCAGCCGCCCATCACCTCGTGCGCGAGCACCGCGAACACGGCCTCCTCCTCGCCCGCGTTCTCGGCGAGGAAGGCCGGGCCCGCATAGCCGACCACCGCGAAGCCCACCGCGAGGTAGGTCACCAGGAGCACCACGGTCGACCAGATGCCCGCCCGGCCGGGGGCGGTCGCGGAGTCCTTGACCTCCTCGGTCAGGTTCACGGCCGACTCCCAGCCCCAGTAGATGAACACGCCCAGCAGCAGCCCCCCGGTGAGCGCGGCCCCGCCCGCCCCGAACGGGTTCAGCCAGCGGAACTCCGGCAGTACGGCGTCCAGCGTGCTCGTGCCCGCGTACACCCGGTGGATCGCCACGACGGCGAAGACCAGCAGGAAGAAGACCTGCGCGAGGATCAGCACGTCCTGGAGGTGCGCCGACAGCTCGGTGCCGATCACGCAGACCGCGGTCATCGCGATGATCACGACCACGGTCAGCGACTGCCGCACCGGCTCGCTGTTGGCGGCCCCGTCGAGCCCCGCCGCCAGCAGGCCGAAGCGCACGGCCACGTCCGCCAGCGAGCCGATCACCAGGACCCCGGTCATGGTGATCGCCCAGCCGCCGAGCCAGCCCGCCCACGGGCCCATCGCCCGGGTCACCCAGGAGAACGTGGTCCCGCAGTCCTGGTCCACCTTGTTCAGGTAGTAGAAGGCCGCGGCGATCAGCAGCATCGGCACGAACGAGGCCAGCATGACCCCGGGGGCGTAGATCCCGACCAGGGCCACGATCGGACCGATCGCGGCGGCCAGCGAATAGGCGGGCGAGGTGGAGTTCAGCCCGATCACAAGGGCGTCGAGGAAGCCGATCGCATCGGCCTTCAGCCCCTCGTCCGGGTGCGCGTCGCCGACGGTGTCCTGGCCCATGTACGCATGCTCGGCCAGCGGCGGTCCGCGCGCACGGCGGGCTGCTGCACCCGGGGGCCCGGGCCCGGTCCGCTCCGCGGCTCCGGGGCGGACCGGTCGGCTAAAATGAGGGTTTCACGGCCGCACGGGAACCCGCTCGCTGCGCGCGACACCGCGAACACCGCGACGGCACTCACACCGCGACTCCGAGGATGGTTCTCCGTGGACGGCTCCGCCCGCACGCACTCCGGCACGCCCGAGACCGGGACGACCGAGACCGGGAAGGCCGCCGCCGACGTGGCCGGGGCCGCAGCGCCCGGGACCGGGACGCCCGGCACGGCTGCGCCCGAGTCCGGGACGGCCGCCGGGAGGGCCGCGGCCGGGACCCCCGCGCTGCCGCCCGTCGCCGCGTTCGCCGACCTCGGCCTGCCGGACCCGCTGGCCCGCCGGCTCGCGGAGCTCGGGGTGACCGAGCCCTTCCCGATCCAGGCGGCCGCCCTGCCGAACGCCCTGGCGGGCCGTGACGTGCTCGGCCGGGCCCGGACCGGCTCCGGCAAGACCCTCGCCTTCGGCCTGCCGCTGCTGGCCCGTACCGCCGGGCAGCGCGCCGAGGCCAAGCGGCCCCTCGCGCTGGTCCTCGTGCCGACCCGCGAGCTGGCGCAGCAGGTGACCGCGGCGCTCACCCCGTACGCCGAAGCCCTGCGGCTGCGGATGGCCACCGCCGTCGGCGGGCTGGCGATCCAGCGGCAGGTCGTCGCACTGCGCGAGGGCGCCGAGGTGCTCGTCGCCACCCCCGGCCGGCTGCGGGACCTGGTCGAGCGCAAGGACTGCAAGCTGGACCGGGTCGCGGTCACCGTGCTCGACGAGGCCGACCAGATGTGCGACCTCGGCTTCCTGCCGCAGGTCACCGAAGTGCTGGAGCTCGTACGCCCCGAGGGCCAGCGGATGCTGTTCTCGGCCACCCTGGACCGGGACGTGGACACGCTGGTCCGCCGGTTCCTCAAGGACCCGGCCACCCTGTCGGTGGACCCCGCGGCGGGCGCGGCCCACACGGCCATGGAGCACCACGTGCTGCACGTGCACGGCGCGGACAAGTTCGCCGCCGCCACCGAGATCGCCGCCCGCGACGGCCGGGTGATCATGTTCCTGGACACCAAGCACTCCGTCGACCGCTTCACCCGGCACCTGCGCGACAGCGGGGTGCGGGCCGCGGCGCTGCACGGCGGGAAGTCCCAGCCGCAGCGCAGCCACACCCTCGACCAGTTCCGCAAGGGCGAGATCACCACCCTGGTGGCCACCAACGTCGCCGCCCGCGGCCTGCACATCGACGACCTCGACCTCGTGGTCAACGTGGACCCGCCCGCCGACCACAAGGACTACCTGCACCGCGCCGGGCGCACCGCCCGGGCCGGCGGCTCCGGCCGCGTGGTCACCCTCGTCACCTCCGACCAGCGCAAGGACGTGGCCCGGCTGATGCAGGAGGCGGGCATCCGCCCGCAGACCACCCAGGTCCGCTCCGGCGAGGCCGAGCTGACCCGCATCACCGGGGCCCGGGCCGTGGCCGGCGCCGCCGCCCGCAAGAACGAGCCGCAGCTCGCCTTCAAGGGCCTGGGCAACCGCCCTGCAAAGGAGTCCCGCAAGTCGGCGGAGGCCCGCAAGCTCGCCGAGGCCCGCCGTGCCGCGAAGGTCCGCCGGGGCCGCTGAGCGGCGGCCGGCCGCGAAAGGTCCGGATACCGGCCCTGACGTGCAGGAACGTCACTTCGATCGCTCTCGGTAACGATTTGGTTGCCAAGGGTGAAGCAAGGGGTATGGTCCGCTCCGGACCCGGGCAGAACCCGCCGGGGAACCCCCACCTGCACCGGGAGGAGCGGCCGTTGCCCACTTTCCTCATCGACATCAAACGCCGCCTGAGGCTCGGCGCCGCCGCCCAGGACGGGCCGCCGGACTTCGAGGCCGACTTCCGCTCGGCGGCCCAGTGGGTCGCCGGGCGCTCCTGGGCGTATCCGGACGGCGGCCCGGTCAACCCGGGCGACAACAAGCTCGACCACCTCGTCGCCGACCCCGCGTACAGCCGCAGCGGGGTCTTCCGCGCCACGCCCCGGCCCGACGGCAACTGGGACACCGGCCTGCTCACCACCGAGGGCAGTGACGAGGGGTTCATGGTGCGCTCCGGGGACACCCTGGAGGCGCGGGTCCGGCTGCCCGAGCAGGTCGGCGCCTGGCCGGCGATCTGGACCTGGCGCGACGGCGGCAACGAGATCGACGTCTTCGAGTACCACCCCGACAATCCCGACCTGCTGGAGCTCTCCAACCACGTACGCGAGGCCCACCGGTACCACCGGGACCCGGTCGTGCGGCCCGGCGGCTGGGTGGACCTCAGGGTGGAGTTCGGCGCCCGCTCGGTGGTGTGGTGGCTCGACGGCGCCCGCGTCTTCGCCGACCGCCGCGGGGTCGGCCGCCGCTGGTCCGCGTACCTGATCGTCAACCTGTCGGTCTGCGCGGGCCGCTACCATCCCGCGCCCGGCCCGGACGTCACCGAGATGAGCTTCGAGGTGGCCTGGCTGCGGGTCTGGCGCGGGCGGTCGGGCGGCGGCTGGTGGCCCCTGCCGTAGGGGCGGGCGGGGCCCCCGGGATCAGGCTCAGGCTCAGGCGGTGCGGCCGGAGGAGGCGCCGGGGCCCGGGGACTGCGGGGCGGGGGCGCCGCCCGGGGTCCCGGTTCCGGGGGCCGCCGGGGTGCCGTGCGTACCGCTGGCGCCGGGGGTGCCGTTCGTACGGCCGGTGCCGGGGGTGTCGTTCGTGCCGGGCGTGGCCGACGGGGACGGCTTCTCCGGTACGCAGACCACCTCGTCGCGCGGGGTGTAGTGGGTGCGGAAGGATTCCCGGCCCACCTCGCGGCCCCCGCGTTCGAGTACGCGGTCCACGGTCACGTCGAAGCCCTCGTACGGGGTCTGGGCCTCGCACCCGGTGGCGGGCAGCTCCCGGGTGACCGGCTGCGTGACGTTCGTACGCGGCCCCTTGACCGCGCGGACCGCGTCGTACTGCCGGGTGCCGTACAGGGAGACGGTCACCGAGTGGTCGGTGGACTTCGCCCGGACGTAGACGGGGTGGCCGGAGTCGTTCAGCCAGCGCAGGTCCAGGGTGCCCCAGGCGACGGTGGCCTCGCGGCCCTCGGGGTAGCGCTCGATGTAGAAGGAGTGCGCCCCGTGCTCCAGGGGCTTGAGCCCGGCGAAGAAGACCGCGTTGTACATGGTCGTGGCCACGGCGGAGACCCCGCCGCCGGGGGACTTCACGTACCGGCCGTCGTTGATCATGATCCCGTCGACGAACCCGTTCTCCGGGGTCCGCTCGCCCACGGTGCCGTTGAAGCTCCAGGTCGCGCCCGGGGCGACGGTGGAGCCGTTGATCAGCTCCACCGCCCGCCGGACGTTCGCGGTGCGGTAGGGCGCGGGCGGGAACTTCACGGTGAAGGAGGAGAGCCGCTCCTCGGCCCCGCTCCGCACCGCCTCGGCGGGGGCCTTCCCTCCGGCGTCGGGCGACACGGCCCCGGCGGCGAACGCGGCCGTACCGGGCACGGCCCCCAGACACAACACGGCGGTCACGCCTGCGGCAGGCAGAACGGTGCGGGTCCAGCGGGGCAGTCGCATGTCTCTCCCGATCACGGTTGTCGACGGAGGCGGCCGGACGCGGATCGCCCGAACGGATCAATCATTCCCTCTTTTCGCCTAAAACGGACAAACATGTGTCATTTCCCACGCGCCACAGGCGGCCCCGCCAGGCCCGCCCGCAACCCGGCCCAGAGCGCCGAAGCCGGGCGCACACCTTCAGCCCGCCCGGGCAAAACCCCGCGAGGCCCGCGACGGGCTGCACGTCCGGGCTGGCGGGGCAGTATCCAGCCCCGCCGGCGTTTGAGGCGCGGGGTCCGGGGCGGAGCCCCGAAACCGGGGACGGGTCGCACCTTTCAGGACGGCGGGGGCAAATCCCGGCCGGTGGCGCGCTGCACGTCCGGGCTGGCGGGGGCGAACCCAGGCCCGTGACGGGCTGCGCGTCCGGGCTGGCGGGGCAGTATCCAGCCCCGCTGGCGTTTGAGGCGCGGGGTCCGGGGCGGAGCCCCGAAAACACGGGCGCCGGGAACCCGCGGAGCGCACCGCCCGACCGCCTGTGCGAACGGCAACCGACCCGCCGACCACACGGGGACACCATGAACCGCAGGGCCCTCCTCCGCACGACCACCGCCTTCGGCGCAGCCGCCACCCTCGCCGCCACGGCGAGCACCCCCGCGGCCGCGGCCGCACCGCCCCCGCCCGCCGACACCCCCTTCCGCGTCCACATCGCGCTCTTCGACGGCGTCGAGGAACTCGACTTCGCCGCCCCGTACGAGGTCTTCGGCGCAGCCGGCCTCTTCACCCCCCGCCCCGTCGAGGTCCGCTACGTCTCGGCCTCCGGCGCCCGCTCCGTCACCGCCGCGTACGGGACCTCCGTACGCGGTGTCCGCCCCTGGGCCCCCGCCGAGGCCGACCTGCTCGTGGTGCCCGGCGGCGGCTACGCCCGGCGCGACAGCCCCGGCGTCCGGGCCGAGATCGACCGCGGCACCCTGCCGCGGGCCCTGGCCGCGGCCGTCCGGCCGGGGCTCACCATCAGCGCCGTGTGCACCGGGACCATGCTCCTGTCCGCCGCGGGCCTCACCCGGGGCCGCCCCTGCACCACGCACCACAAGGCCCGGCCCGACCTGGAACAGCAGGGCGGGGTCCTGAAGAACGCGCGGGTCGTGGACGACGGCGACCTCGTGACCGCCGGCGGCATCACCTCCGGCCTGGACCTGGCCCTGTGGCTCACCCGCCGCGAACTCGGCCCGGACGTCACCGGCAACCTGGAGGCCATGCTCGAATACGAGACCCGCGGCACCCCCTGGACCTCCCGGCCCCTCACCTGACCGAAGCCCCCGGGCCCCGGACCCAAGCCCTTCCCCCTACCCCCGGCCGCGGGTCCGCTCGGCCCACCGCGCGGCCGGGGGCAGGGCGCAGGCGGCGGTCGCCAGCACCGCCGCCAGCAGGCACCAGCCCACCGTGCCGTACGGCAGGACCAGGGCGGTCAGCAGTACAGGACCGGCGGCGGCAGCGGCCGAGATCCCGAGCTGGAAGACACCCTGGTAAGCACCCATCGCGGCGCCCGGCGCGAGGTCGTACCCGAGGGTCCAGCTCCCCGCCTGGGACAGGACCTCGCCCAGGGTCAGCAGGGTGACGGCCGCCGTCATCGCCAGCGCCGCCGCCCACGGTCCGCCGTACGCGGCGAGCGCCGCCGCGGGGGCGCAGGCCGCCACCAGCAGCCCGCCGCTGCGGAACGCCCGCGCGGCACCGGCGAGTTCGTCCGTACGCCGGGTGGCGCGGACCTGCAAGGCGACCACCAGCACGGTGTTGAGCATGAGCAACGGGCCCACCAGCGCGGGCGGCGCCTGCGTGTGCTCCACCAGCCAGAGCGGGAAGGCCACTTCGATGATCACGTACAGCATGTTCACGACGGCGTTGAGCCCGGTGACCACGAGGTAGGGGACATCACGCAGCGCCGCACCGAACGGCACCGGGGCCCGCCCCGGCTCTCCCCCCGGCGCCGCCGCCCCCGCCGCGCCCGCCGCCTCCGGGCGTACGGACACCCCGCGCAGCGACACCGCCGCGGCCAGGTACACCAGCGCCGTGCCCGCCATGGCCCCGGCGTACGCCCCCGGGGTGTCCCACAGGAGCACGAGCGCGCCCAGCCCGGCCCCGGCGCCGATCCCGCAGTTCAGCACCACGCGCAGCAGCCCGAGTCCGGCCCCGCGCCCCTCGGTGGGCAGGACCTGGACGTACAGGGTGGCGCGCACGGCGCCCGAGCCCCGCTCGGCGGCCACGTAGGCGCAGGTCAGGAGGAGGAACGCCGGGTACGAGGAGACCCCGGTGTACAGGGCCAGGCAGGCGCCCTGGGCCAGCAGCAGGCCCGCCATCACCGGTCGGCTGCCGTACAGATCGGCCAGCCGTCCGGCGGGCAGCGAGGACAGCACCCCGCAGATGCCCGCGGCGGTGAGCGCCAGGCCCGCCGAAGAGGCGGAGAAGCCCAGGCCCCGGGTGAACCAGAGGAGGGCCACGGTCAGGTACAGGCCCTTGCCGAGGGAGGCGAGGGCGGTCATGAGGGCCAGCCGACGCACAGCGGGTCCGGCCGGTCCGGCGGGTGCTGCGGGTGCGGCCGGTCCGGCGGGTGCGGCCGGTCCGGCCGGTCCGGCCGGTCGGGCCGGTCCGCGCGGGGTGCCGGCGGGCGGGGCGCCGGCGGCGGCCGACGGGCTCGTGGCAGGGGTGGCCGACGCGGCGGTGGTCGAGGGGTTCGTGGAGGTCATGGGCCGACCTCACCGCCTGTCCGGATCCCGCAGAATTCTTTTAGCCTGGGACTGAAACCATCCGGCGGCCGCCGGCGCAGCCCGGCCGGCCCGCACGGCCCCTCCCCGGCACCCCGACCCGTGAAGCCGAATGATCCGCTTCCGCCTGGCCCTGGCCGACCTGGCCACCACCTCCTTCGCGTACTCCCCGCTCCAGGAGGCGGTCCTCAGCCTGCGCATGTGGACCGGCCACGCCGCCCGGTTCCCCGCCCTGGTCCCCGTGTTCCGGGAACTGCGCCCGGCGTACGAGGGACTCGGCCGCCCCGTCACCGAGCTGCTCGGCGCACTCGTCGCCCGCCGCCGCTACTGGGTCCCCGACGTGCTCACCCCCCGCCCGGCCGGCCCCGCCCCGGACATCCGCGAGGAACTCTCCGTCCTGCGCGCCCTCGACCCGGCCCTCCTCGGCCCCGACCTGGACCGCACCTTCCGGCCCCTGGGCGAGCCCGTGCCCGCCCTCCTCGCCCGCGGACTGGACCGGCCCGAGCGGCTGCTGGCCGAGATCGCCGACGCGATCGAGGCGTACTGGGACGACTGCCTGGCCCCGGCCTTCTGGCCGCGGGCCCGCTCGGTCCTGCACGCGGACCTCGTCCACCGCTCCCGGGTCCTGTCGGAACGCGGAGCCGGCGCGCTCTTCGGCGGGCTGAGCCCCCAGCTCTCCTGGGCGGACGGCGTGGTCTCGCTGGTGTCCCACGGCCCCGGGTACGCCGACCCCGACGTGATCCCCGTCGACGGACGCGGCCTCCTGCTCACCCCGAGCTGCTTCACGGACGGGGTGGCCACCACCCTCGCCCTCGACGCCCCGCCCCAGATCGTCTATGCCGCCCGGGGCGCGGCCACCCTCGCCGAGAGCACGCCGCCCGCCGCGTCCACCGCACTCGAACGGCTGGTCGGCACCCCCCGCGCCCGCCTGCTGACCCTGCTGGCGGCCCCGGCCTCGACCACCGAGCTGGCCCGCCGCCTCGGCGTGACCCCCGGCGCCGTGAGCCAGCACCTCTCGGTCCTCACCGACGCCGGCCTCACCGCCCGGGCCCGCCACGGCCGCCTGGTCCTGTACCGCCTGACCCCGCTGGGCGAGGCCCTCGTACAGGGCTGATCCGCCTTCTTGATCCGCGACAGCTTCCGCGGGGCGGTGGAGAGCGAGTCCGCCGGTGCTGGTGCCGGTGCTGGTGCCAGTGCCGGTGCCGGTGCTGGTGCCGGTGCGAGCGTCCGCGTCGGTGACGACAGGCTGGGGGCCGGCTGGCGGCAGGGCACCATCCTCATCGGCGCCTTCGCCGTCCGCCTGGCGGCGACCGACCGAGCGCCGGGCGGCTTCGGCCGGTACGGGGCGGGTGCCGCGCGTGTCCGCCGGGCCCTTGACAACCGGCCAGTAACTGCACTGCAGTTGGTGTGCGCCACCCCCACCCCGACCGGCACCCACACCCGAAGGCGGCGATCAGCGCATGACCAGCCCCGAGCGCGACGCGGGACACGAGCGCCAGGACGGCCCGCGCGCCGCCGAGCGCGGCAGCCCGTACGACGTGGTCGTGTGCGGGGCCAGCCTCGCGGGGAGCGCCGCGGCGATCCTGCTCGCCCGCCGAGGACTTCGCGTCGCCCTCCTGGAACGCCACGCGGACCCCGACGCGTACAAGGCGCTCTGCACCCACGCGATCCAGCCCGGTGCGCACCCCGTGCTGGCCGAGCTCGGCCTCGTGCCCGCCCTCGAAGAGGCCGGAGCCGTCCTCAAAGGGGCGCGCTGGTACACCCGTTGGGGATGGATCGAACCGCGGCCCGGACCTGCGGGCGCCGAGCTGCAGTACGCGTACAACATCCGGCGCAGCGTCCTCGACCCGATGATCAGGTCCCGTGCGGCGCAGACCCCGGGAGTGGACCTGCTCCTCGGCCACCGGGTGACCGGACTGCTGCGGGAGGGCGGCCGGACGGCCGGGGTGCGTGCGTCCGCGCCCGGGGGCGAGCGCGAGTTCCGGGCCCGCCTGGTGGTCGGCGCCGACGGCAAGGACTCGGCCGTGGCCAAGCACGCGGGAGTGACCGGGCGGGTGCACGAGAACGCGCGGTTCGCCTACCTCGCGCAGTTCCGCAACCTCCCGCTGCACCAGGGCGTCACCCACACCTGGTTCCTCGAACCCGACATGGCGTACGCGTTCCCGAACGACGGCGGGGTGACGGTCGTCGCGGTGGTCCCGGACAAGGCACGGCTGCCGGCCTTCCGCAAGGACCTGGAGGGCAGCTTCCGCGCGTTCGTCCGGGCCCTGCCGCAGGCGCCGCCCATCGACGCCGCCGAGCGCATCACGAAGATCACCGGCTTCGTCGACTACCCCCTCCACAGCCGCAGGCCGGTCGCCCCGGGCCTCGCTCTCATCGGGGACGCCGCCCTGACCGGGGACCCGCTGTGGGGAGTCGGGTGCGGGTGGGCCCTGGAGTCCGCGCACTGGTTGACCGAGGCGGTCGCCGAGGCCGCCGCCGGGCGGGGCGACCTCTACCGGTCGCTCGCCGCGTACGCCCGCAGACACCGGCGCCGACTGCTCGGCCACCAGCACCTGGCCGCCGACTTCGCCAAGGCCCGCCCGTTCAACCGTCTGGAACGGCTCATGTTCTCGGCGGCGGCGCGCGACGCGTCGGTCGCCCGGCACATGCACCGCTTCGCCTCCCGGCTGATCAGCCCGGTGCAGTTCCTGAACCCGGTGGTGGTGGCCAGGGCCACGGCCGTCAACCTCCGACACCGCGGGAGGAAGGGCGGGGGCGCGGGCGGCGCCGGGGTGGGGGCCGGTCGCGCGGGCTGATCTCGGCCGGCCGGTCGGCGGAGGCCCCCTGGGACCGGGACCTACCGCCGGCCTTGTCGGAACTGGGCGTCCGGGTCGAGGAGAAGACCGTCCCCGAAGCCTTGCTGTCCGGCCGCGCGGGACGACCCGCGTGTTTCGAGGGCCGTCCCTACCGGTAGCCGGGCCGCATCCGGGTGGCGTTGCCGCCAGCGCGCGTAGACCGGGCTGGCGGCGCAGGTGTCCAGGTATCCGGCCGCCACCGTGCGCAGGATGTCGTTGCCATGGGCGGCGAGGGGGCCGTCACGGTGCCAGGCGAGGACGTGGCGGTACCAGAGCGGGTTGCTCGTGAGGGGGCGGACGGTGACGCCGGGGGCTTCCGAGAAGGTGGCCTGGCAGAGGCTGACGGCCAGGCCGGCCCGGACCAGCTCCACCAGCTGGCGCCCCTCGGCCTCGTACGGGGCGGAGGGGCGGCGGCCGGACAGCGCGCACACGGAGGACCAGTACTCGCGGGTGCGGTCGCCGTCGGGCCGGGGCATCGCCCAGTCGTGATCGGCGAGTTCGGTCAGGGAGACGGCCTCCCGGCCGACCAGGGGGTGGGTCGCGGGCAGCAGGGCGAAGACGGGTTCGGTGACCAGCGGAGTGAGGATCACGCCGTCGCGCGGCGGCAGGACCTGCTCCGGGTGGTCGCCGAGGACCGCCGCCTCCAGGCGGCAGGCGGCGAGGTCGTCCAGGAGCGTGACGGGGGAGTAGTGGCACCGTGATGTCACCTCGGCCCCGGGCAGGAACTTCCGTACGGCCAGGACGAGATGGCCGAGCAGGGGAGCGCCGACCGATCCGACACGGACCCGGTCGGGGGATGCCACGTGGCGGGCCGCGCGGGCGGTGTCGGCAAGGAGCGCGTCGATGCCCGGCAGGACGGCGCGGGCCCGGGCCAGCACCAGTTCACCGAAGGCCGTGGGGGTGGCTCCGGCCCGCCGCCGGTCGAAGAGGGCGCCGCCCAACATCGTCTCGATGCGCCGCAATTGCGTGCTGAGGCCCGGCTGGGTCATGGACAGCGCGGCGGCGGCCCGGGTGAGGCTGCCGGCCTCGGCGATCGCGCACACCACCCGCAGGTGCCGTACCTCCAGTTCCATGCCGCGCATGGTAGGGAGCGGCGACGGCTTTCGGACAGGAGGCGGCTCCCGTTAATCTTATGTGAAATGTCACACATCACTTGGGGGGATGTGCGTCCACGAGACCCTCCACCGGCTGGAAGCGTCGCACGGGCTGGGGGCTGGGGGCTGGGGGCTGGGGGCTGGGGGCTGGGGGCTGGGGGCTGCCAGCTGCAGGCCGCGGGCGGCCCTGGGCGCCGCGGCGCGAGGCGAGGTCAACTGCCGCTCTTCGCAGGGTCCTTGAGCCCGATCGTGGCGTAGTCGAGCTGGCCTCCGAAGGACGTGTGGCCGAAGGCTCCGGCGATGTTGTTGCCGAGCAGCAAGGGCATGCGTTCGATGACGGTGGGCGCCGTCGGGGCCTTGGCGAGGATCTCTCCGTCCAGCTGCCGCCAGGCCTGGTCGGCCTGCGCCGTGTCCGTCATGGCGGCGATCTCGTCCATCCGCTTCATCGTCGCGTCGTCGCGGAAGAGCGAGTGATTGCCGGAGTTCCCCTTCTCCTTGATGTAGCGGCCGTCGAAGACGAAGGGGAGGAACGTGGAGCCGGAGGGGTAGTCGGGGCACCAGCCGGTGTAGACGAGGTCGGTGCGGGTCTTGGTGTCACCGATGGTGTCGTAGAAGGCCGACGGGTCGACGGAGTCGATGGTGACCTTGATCCCCGCCCGGCCCAGGGACTGCTGTATCGCCTCGGCAACACCCTTGTCGCCGCTGGAGACGGTGACCCGGGTGGTGATCCCGTCCGGCCTGCCGGCCTCCTTCAGGAGCTGTTTCGCCTTCTCCACGTCACCGGAGGCCGGAATCCCCAGCGTGTCGGGCTGCTTGCCGCCGTGAAGCGAGCCGGGCATGAGCGCGGTGGCGAGGTCGTTGAGTGCCGGGCCGCCGGAGGCGGTCAGCACCGCTTCGCGATCCAGGGCGTACTGCACGGCCTGCCGGACCTTGACGTCGTCGAAGGGGGCGCGGCCGGTGTGCATCTGCACCATCTCGGTGCAGTTGGTGGACTCGGCCAGCAGCCGCGCCCTGACGTCGGCCTTGGTGAGCACCTTGGGGGTGCTCTCCGGGCGCAGCCTGCCCCAGGAGACGGCGGAGGCGTCCCCGCCCTCCGAGGCGATGAGCCGGTCGTCGATCTGGTTGGCCCTCAGTCCCATCACCACGACCAGCTTGTCCGGGTACGCCTTGCGCACCCCGTCCGTCGCCCGGTCCCAGTGGGGGTTGCGCACCAGCACGAGCCGCTTGTCCCGGTCGTACGACTCGATTCTGTACGGTCCGGAGGAGAACGGGCGGCTGTCGTACCGGGGGCCCTCGTCCCGGGTCCTGGGCACCGGGGCGAAGGTGGGCAGGACGGTGATGTGGGGGAACTCCGCGAAGGGCGTGCGGAGTTCGAAGACGATCGTGTGGTCGTCGGGGGTCTTCACGGAGTCGAGGTGCTTGCCCTCGGCCGGGCCCCGGTAGCCTTCGGCCCCGGCCAGGTAGCGGGCCGCGTAATCCGGTCCGCCGGGCAGTTCGGGGGAGAAGGACCGCTCCACGTTGTACTTGATGTCCTGGGCGGTGATCGGGGTGCCGTCCTCGTACTTGAGACCCTTCTTGAGCCTGAAGGTCCAGGTCTTGGCGCCGTTGGAGGAGACGCCGAGGTCCTCGGCGAGGTCGGCGGTCAACTCCCCGCCCTTCACGCCGGGTTCCGCCGTGTACGTCACCAGGGTGCGGTAGAGCAGCCGCGTGCCGAAGTCCATGTCGCCGATCACCCAGTTGCGTGCCGGGTCGAGGTGGGCGAAGTCCTGGCCGGACAGGACGGTCAGGGTGCCGCCCCGCTGCGGGGTGCCGCCGACCGCGGCCCCTTTGTTGGCGAGTGCGGGGTTCTGCCTGCCCTCGCCCTGCCGACTGCCGCCGGAGTGGCTGCCGTTGGAGCAGCCGGCCATGGTGAGTGTGACGGTCGCCGCCAGGGCGGCGGCGACGGCGTGGAGAGTGCGCTTGTTCATCGGGTCGCTCCGTGAGCAGTGGGGCAGCCTGGGGCAGGCTGGAATGTGACACGTAACATAGTTATGTGAAATGGCACTCACAATTGTCGTGTTCCCATAGCGCGGAGTTATGGGCAAGTGAGGGCTCCACGGTGACCGGTCGGCCGGGCCATGCTGCCGTGCAATGTCACACCCGACTGTGCGGCCGTGCGGCCGTGAAAGGGACCCATGAACCCCGCGTACGCGACCGTCGACCATGTCTTCACCGTCCCCCTGGACCACGCGGCCCCGCACGGCCCGACCCTTCAGGTCTTCGCCCGGGAGGTCGCCGATCCGGGCCGGGCGGGCGAGCAACTGCCCTGGCTGCTCTACCTCCAGGGCGGACCCGGCGGCAAATCGCCGCGCCCGTCCGCCGGCTTGCCCGGCTGGCTGCCCGAGGCGCTCAAGACCCACCGGGTGCTCCTCCTCGATCAGCGCGGCACAGGCCGCTCCGCCCCCGTCAACGCCCGGGTGGCCTCCCGCTTCTCCTCGCCTGCCCGACTGGCCGACCATCTCGGCCACTTCCGGGCCGACTCGATCGTCGCGGACGCCGAACTGATCCGCCGGCGGCTGTGCGGCGACGAGCAATGGGAGACCCTCGGCCAGAGCTACGGCGGCTTCATCACCCTCACGTATCTCTCCCGGGCCCCCGAAGGCCTGCGGGCGTGCTACGTGACCGGCGGCCTCCCCGGCCTCTCGGCCACCGCCGACGACGTGTACGCCCGCACCTACCCCCGGGTGCGGGACCGCGTCCTCGACTTCTACGCCCGCTACCCCGACGACGCCGACCGGCTGCGGAAGATCGCCCGACTCCTGTACGTCACCGATGTCCGCCTGCCCGACGGGGACCGGCTCACCTCCCGCCGCCTGCGCACGCTCGGCCTCGCCCTCGGCATGGGCGACGGCTTCGAGCGGATCCACTGGCTGCTCGACGAAGCCCTCGACGAGGAGGGCGAGTTGACCGACACCTTCCTGTACCAGGTGATGACGCTGACCGGCTTCACCGACAACCCGCTCTTCGCCGTCATGCAGGAGACCCTGTACGGCCAGGGCGTGGGCCCGACCCGCTGGGCGGCGTCCAGGGCCATGGCGGCCTTCCCCGGGTTCGCGGAGGACGCCGACCCCTTCCTGCTCACCGGGGAGATGATCTACCCCTGGATGTTCCGCGAGATCAGAGGGCTGCGCCCCTTCGCCGCCGCCGCCGATCTGCTCGCCGAGCGCCCCGACTGGCCCCCGCTGTACGACCCTCGCCGCCTCGCCGCCAACAGGGTCCCGCTGGCCGCGCTCGTCTACCACGACGACATGTACGTGGACGCCGGGCTCTCCCTGCGCACGGCGCGCGAGGTCGGCGCCACCCGGGTGTGGATCACCAACGAATGGGAACACGACGGCGTCACCGCCTCCGGCGGCCGCGTGCTGTCCCGCCTGATGGCCCTGGCCGCGGGCCGCGCGTAGTACCTCGTACCCCTCAACCTGCCTCCGATGGGAGAGACATGGCCACCCCGCCCCGCCGCCTGCGAGCCCTCGCCGCAGCGGTCACCCTCATCCCCTGCCTGTCCGCCCCCGCCGCGGCCGCCACCCCCGGCCCGCCGGCCCCCACCACCCAGTGCGCACTCCCCGGCCGGACCGGCTGGACCGACGAGGGGCACGACACCGACCGGGCCCAGTTCCAGCCCGCCACCGGAACCCGCCGCGTCCTGACGCTGTACGTGGACTTCCCCGACGCCCCGGCCACCGACTCGACCGACCCGTACGCGGCTCAACTCGCCCCGGCCGCCGCCTGGATGAGCCGCGCGAGCTACGGCCGTCTGCGACTGGAGAACACGCCACTGCCCCGATGGATCCGGATGCCCGCCGAATCCACCTCCTACGGCTTCACCCGCGGCCTCACCTTCGAAGCTCACGAGAAGTACCTCCGCGACGCGATCGCGGCCGCCGACCCGTACGCGGACCTCTCCCGCTACGACATGGTGTACGTCGTCCCCACCAGGACGGCGACGGCCATCCCCTTCTCCCCGACCTACCTCTACGACCCGGCGACGCCCGGCATCACCGCCGACGGGACCCGCCTGAAGTGGGCCGTCACCTTCGGACAGGACATGTGGCGCTGGGGCCACAAGGTCGCGGCCCACGAGACCGCCCACACCTTCGGCCTGCCCGACCTGTACTCCTTCACCGGCCCCACCCACCAGTACGTGGGCGGCTGGGACCTCATGGGCAACATCGCCGGCCACGCCCCCCAGTACCTGGGCTGGCACTCCTGGAAGCTCGGCTGGACCCGCGACGCCCAGGTCGCCTGCCTGCCCGCGTCCGGTCGCCGCACGGTACGGCTCACCCCGGTGGAAGTGCCGGGCGGAACCAAGATCGCCGTGCTGCGGACCGGGGAGACGACGGCGTACGTGGCGGAGTCCCGCCGCCCCGCGGGCAACGACGCGTCGGCCTGCTCCACCGGCGTCCTCATCTACAAGGTCGACTCCGCCGTCCCGACCGGCGAGGGCCCGGTGCGGATCATGCCCCCGCACCCGACCGCCACCCCGCCCACCGGCTGCACCCCCCTGGACCTGGCCGCACACGCACCCGGACAGAGCTTCACCGACCCCACGACCGGCGTCCGCATCGACGTCCTCGCGGGCGACCGGACGGGAGACACGGTGCGGCTGAGCAAGGAGTGACCCGGTCCGGGCCCGGTCGGCGTTCGGAGGCCACTTCCTCTGACGCGCCGCAGCGTCGGCGGGCCGGCCGAGCGGGATACGAGAAGTTCAGAGCCAGTCCCGCTTCTTGAAGATGACGTACAGGCTCGTGCAGACCACTGCCATCAGCAGGATCGCGAAGGGGTAGCCGCCCGCCCACTTGAGTTCCGGCATGTCCTCGAAGTTCATGCCGTAGATGGTGCCGACCAGGGTGGGGGCGAAGAGGATGGCGGCCCACGAGGAGATCTTCTTGATTTCCTCGTTCTGTTCGAAGCCGGCTTCGGCGAGGGCTCGCATTTCGGCGTTTTGCTGTTGGGTGACCAGGGTGGCGTTGACGGTGAGGATTTCGGTGAGGGCCTGGCGGAAGCCGTCTACGCGTTCGCTGGTGTGGGTGACGTGGTCGGCCACGTCGCGCAGGTAGCGCTGGAGTTCCTCGTCGGTGCCGTACTTGGCGAAGCCGGCCATGAGGCCGTGGAGCATGCCGACCAGGGGACGGGTGGCGCGCTGGAACTCGACCATTTCGCGGGAGAGTTCGTAGATGCGGCGGGAGACCTCAGGGTCGCCGCGGAAGACCTCGGTCTCGATCTCGTCGATGTCGATCTGGACGCCCTCGACCACGGGTGCGTAGCCGTCGACCACCGCGTCGAGGATGGCGTACAGGACGGCCTCGGGGCCCAGGGCGAGGAGTTCCGGGCTCTCCTCCATGCGGCTGCGGACCGCCGAGAGGTCGGGGGCCGCGGCGTGCCGGACGGTGATCAGGAAGTCCGGGCCGACGAAGACGTGGAGTTCGCCGAAGTCGACCTCTTCCGGGGCGTCCAGGTAGCGGGCCGCGCGCAGGACCACGAAGAGGGTGTCTCCGTAGCGTTCCAGCTTCGGCCGCTGGTGGGCTTCCAGCGCGTCTTCGATGGCGAGCGGGTGCAGGTTGAACTCGGCGGCCAGGGAGTGGAGTTCGGACTCGGTCGGGCGGTGCAGCCCGATCCAGGCCATGCCGTCCTCCTGCTCGCGCAGCCGGCGGAACGTCTCGGCGAGGGTGGCGGGGGAGGCCACCCGCCGGCCGTCCCGGTAGAGGGCGGCCTCCACCACGCTGCGGTGCTCGGCTTCCGGTGCCGTGGGCCGGTGTACGGGGCCCGCCGGGGGTGCGGGGGCAGGGGGCGGGGCGGGGGAGCCGGACGCGGGGGTGCCGGGGCGGCGCCATGCGTGCTTCCTGGGCATGGGCGCGGGGCGGCGGCCTCGGCTTTCCGGCATCGCGGGTTCAGCTCCGAACGGTGTCGTGCGGGCGCCGAACGGCGCCTTGCGGACTCCGAGCAGGATATACGGGCGAATGGGGCTTCTGTGTGGTGTGCATGCTGCGGCCGGTCGGTGTGGGGCTCCCCGGGGGCCTTGGGGCCTTGGGGGGCTGGGGGCGGGCCTCTGTGACCGTGCGGGGGTGCCGGTGGATTCCGGGGGTGCGCGGTCGAGGGGCGGGCTGTGCCCGGGCGGGGCTGGGGCGATGGCCGGGCGGGGGTGGGAGCTTGGCCGGGGCCGGTCCGGGCCGGGGAGTGGGGCCGGGGAATCGGGTGGTGGATTGCGGACGGAAATTGTCCGCAAGTGGGGTTAGCGTGGCCGTCATGGACACCCGGACGAATACCGTGCTCAGCCGCCGCGCGCTGGGGCGCGCGACCCTCTCCCGGCAGCTGCTCCTGGAGCGTGCCGCGCTGTCCGCCGAGGACGTGGTGACCCACCTGCTGGGGCTCCAGGCGCAGAACGTGAAACCGCCGTACTTCCAGCTGTGGTCCCGGATCGAGGGGTTCCGGCCGGAGGAGCTGTCGGGGCTGATGGAGTCGCGCCGGGTGGTGCGCATGGTGACCATGCGCTCCACCATCCACACCCACACCGTCGAGGACGCCGCCCGGCTGCGCCCGCTGGTGCAGCCGGCGCGCGACCGGGAGATCCAGTACTTCAGGAAGGGGCTGGACGGGGTCGATCTGGAGCGGCTGGCGCGGATCGGCCGGGAGCTGGTCGAGGCGGAGCCCCGGACGATGGGCCAGCTGCGGGAAGAGCTGGCCAAGGAGTGGCCGGCCGCCGATCCGCAGTCGCTGGCGGTGGCCGCGCGGTGCAGCCTTCCGCTGGTGCAGGTCACCCCGCGGGGGCTGTGGGGCCGGTCGGGGCAGGTCAGGCTGACGACCCTGGAGAGCTGGACGCCCGGGATGGGGGAGCGGGCGGGTGCGGGTGCGGGGGCCGGGGCGAAGGCGGGTGCGGGGGGATCGGGCGGGGAGGCCGCCCCGCCCGACGAGGCCGCCCGGCTCGACGAGACCGTGTTGCGGTACCTGGGGGCCTTCGGGCCCGCTTCCGTCAAGGACATGCAGACCTGGGCCGGGCTCACCCGCCTGCGGGCGGCCTTCGAACGGCTGCGGCCGCAGCTGCTGGTCTTCCGCGACGAGGAGGGCGTAGAGCTCTTCGACCTGCCCGGCGCGCCGCGCCCCGATGCGGACACGCCCGCGCCGGCCCGCTTCCTGCCCGAGTTCGACAACCTGCTCCTGTCCCACGCCGACCGCACCCGCGTGATCCCTCCCGAGACCAAGGCGCGGATCTGGCGCGGCAACCAGGCCCACTGCACCTTCCTCCTCGACGGACAGCTGGCCGGGATCTGGCGTCTGGACCGGGAGAAGGCCGGGAACGGCGGGGCGGCCGGGGCGCGAGGGCAGGCCGGGGACGGAGGGCGGGCCGAGCTCGTCGTCGAGGCGTTCGGGACCCTTTCGCGGGTGCAGCGCGAGGAGCTGGTGGAGGAGGGGGAGCGGATGCTGCGGGAGATGACCGACGCCGAGCAGCACTCCGTACGCTTCGGTCCCCTCGCCTGAGCGTCAGCGGCCCCGGGCTGAACGCCCGGGGTCGGGGCCGGGGGCCGGGGCCGGCGGCCGGGGGCCGGGGGCCAGCGGCCGGCGGCCGGGGAGCTGCCCACCCCCAGATCCCACCCACCCACCCCCCCGTCAATCAACGGCTGACGCACCCCTGGTGACGAACCGTTCGGAAGCGGCACGATGCTCACGATCAGCACCGCGCCCCGGGCACGGTCGGGGTGGGTGGCGTAGGCGAAGAGGAGTGAGCAATGCGGGTTCCCATGACCGTCACGGATTTCCTCGACCGGGCGGAGCTGGGGTTCTCTACGAGCCCGGGCGTGGTCGACGAACCCGACCAGCCCGCCGTGCCGGTGCCGGTCTCGACGTACGGGCGGCTCGGTGAGCGGGTCCGGGCCTGGCAGGCGGGCCTGGACGCGCTCGGGGTCGGCGAGGGCGAGCGGGTGGCAGTGGTCAGCCACAACTCGGCCCGGATGCTGGAGCTGCTGTTCGCCGTGCCGATGAGCGGCCGGATCTGCGTGCCCGTGAACTTCCGGCTCAAGCCGGAGGAGGTGGAGTACGTGGTCCGGCAGAGCGGGGCATCCGTACTCCTCGTCGATCCGGAGCTCGACGCCGCGCTGTCCGGGGTGACCGCCCGCCACCGCTTCGTGCTCGGTGCGCAGACCGAGGCCGAGGTGATGCGCTTCGGGGTGGAGCCGCGGCCCTGGTCGCGGCCGGACGAGGACGCGACGGCGACGATCAACTACACCTCGGGTACGACGGCCCGCCCCAAGGGGGTCCGGCTCACGCACCGCAACATCTGGGTGAACGGCCTCACCTTCGGGCTCCACACCCGGGTGTGGGAGCAGGACGTGTACATGCACACCCTGCCGATGTTCCACTGCAACGGCTGGGGCATGCCGTACGTCATGGCCGGCCTGGGCGTGAAGCAGGTCGTGCTGCGCAAGGTGGACGGGGCGGAGATCCTGCGCCGGGTGGAGGAGCACGGGGTCACCCTGATGTGCGGGGCGCCGGCGGTGTGGAACACGGTGCTGGACGCGGCGGCCTCATGGGAGGGCGAGATCCCGGGCCGCGACCGGGTGCGGATCGTCTGCGCGGGCGCCCCGCCGCCGAGCCGGACCATCCAGCGGGTGGGCGAGGAGCTCGGCTGGGAGTTCACGCAGATCTACGGCCTGACGGAGACCTCCCCGCTGCTCACCTTCAACCGGACCCGGCCCGAGGACGCGGAGCTGCCGGCGGAGGAGCGGGCGCGGAAGCTGTCGCGCGCCGGGCTGCCCGCCCTCGGCGTGAAGCTGCGGGTCTCCCGCTCGGGCGAGGTCCTGGCCCGGTCGAACGTGGTCCTCGACGGCTACTGGGAGAAGCCGGAGGAGACGGCGGCGGTGCTGGAGGACGGCTGGTTCCACACGGGCGACGGCGGCACGCTCGACCCGGCGGACGGTCACCTCACGATCTCGGACCGGAAGAAGGACGTGATCATCACGGGCGGGGAGAACGTGTCGTCCATCGAGGTCGAGGACACGATCTTCAGCCACCCGGCGGTCGCCGAGGTCGCGGTGATCGGCGTACCCGACGAGAAGTGGGGGGAGACGATCAAGGCTCTGGTGGTCCTCGTGGAGGGGGCGACCGCCCAGGAGGCGGACATCATCGCCCACTGCAAGGAGCGGATGGCCGGCTACAAGGCGCCGACGACGGTCGAGTTCCGCGCGGCGATCCCGCGCACGGCCACCGGCAAGATCCAGAAGTTCAAGCTGCGGGAACCGTACTGGACGGGGCTGAACCGGCAGGTCAACTGAGGCCGGGTCGAGCAGAGCCGCCCCCCCCGGCATCCGGGTTGTTCCGTTAGCGCGTGTGGGTGGGTCCTTCCGCACGTCTGGCCGAGGGGGCGGCACCCTCGCCGTGATGCTGAGCGCACCTATCAGCTGATCATGGAACGAGGGTCATGCGTGCTGCTCTGAGGGCTCCCGGGCGCGGGAGCCCACGATGGCTCGGAGGCGGCCTCGCGGCGCTGCTCGCGCTGCCGTCCCTGGCAGGATTGCCGGCCGTCCTCACCCTCCCGGCCGCCGCCGCGGCGCGGGCCGAGGGCTCCGTCACCGTCACCGTCGTACGCGACGTCGACTCGGACGGCAGTTGGACACCGGCCCTGGAGGTCGGCGAGGAAGGCATTCCGGTGTCGCTCACCGACGCCTCGGGCCGCACCGGTGAGGGGGTCACCGGCGCCGACGGCCGGGTGGTGCTCTCCCCGGCGGCCCTCGGGCTGACCGGCGGCCGCTACCGGGTCGAGGCGCGGATCCCCGCGGCCAAGTCCTTCCTGCGGCCCGCGCAGGCGGGCGGACCCGCGCCCGCACTCTCCTCGCTGGTCGAGTTCGTCGACGTGACGAGCGCGGACGCCGAGGTGCTCACCGCCGTCCACAACCCCGCCGACTACTGCCAGGCCAATCCCGAACTCGCCACGCCCTGCTACCACCAGAGCGCGCCCGGCCAGGTGGGGACGAAGGCGCTGGTCTCCTGGCCGTACGACCGTACGGGCGACACGCCGCCGCCGAACGACGAGAGCACCTTCGAGGCGATCGGGGCCACGTACGGCCTCGCGCACCGGCGGGACACCGACCAGCTCTTCGTCGGCGCGCTGACCAAGCGCCTGATGCCGTACGGTCCGGCCGGCTCCGGCGGCATCTACGTCGTGGACCGCGCGACCCACACGACCTCGGTGTTCGCCACCCTGCCCGACGCCGGGAGCGCCGCGCACGCGGCGGACCTCACCCGCGACTCGATGGAGATCAACAACGCCGTCGGCAAGGAGGCCCTCGGCGACCTCGACCTCGGCGACGACGGGCGGACCCTGTACGCGGTGGGCCTGAAGGCCAAGAGCCTGTACGTGTACGACACCCAGAACGCCGGCAACGGGCGGCCCCCCGCCACCCCGAAGGCCGTCGTCCCGATCGCCGACCCCGGCTGCCCCAGCGGGGCGGACGACTGGCGGCCCTTCGGCCTCGGGGTGCACGACGGGGCGGTGTATGCGGGCGGTACGTGCAGCGCCGAGTCCTCGCAGAAGGACGAGGACCTGCGCGCGTACGTGCTCAAGCTGAACGCCGCCGGCACCGGCTTCGACACCGTCCTCAGCCACGACCTCGCCTTCGAACGCGGCATGGGCTACGCGTCGGTGAACGGCGACACGCACTGGCGGCACTGGCTGCGCACCTGGGACCCGTTCGCCTGGTTCAGCCAGGCCAACTTCCCGCAGCCGCTGCTCAGCGACATCGTCTTCGACCGCGACGGCTCCATGATGCTCGGCTTCCGGGACCGCCTGGGCGACCAGGCCGGATACGAGGCGCTGGCGCCCGAGGGCAGCACGGACACCGCGCAGCGCTCGCTGTTCCCCGCGATGGGCGACCTGATCCGGGTCTGCAAGACGGCCGGCGGGTGGGTGTGGGACAGCGAGTCCGCCGACTGCCCGAACCACTTCGTGCCGGGCAGCGCCCCGCCGCAGCAGGACACCGTCAAGGAGTACTACTACGCCGACTCCACGCTGGGGCAGCTGGCGGAGTCGCTCCAGGGCGGCCTGGCCTTCGCGCCGCGCTTCACCAAGACCGTGTCCACGATCGTGGACCCGCTGACGATCTTCTCGGGCGGTGTCCGCAAGTTCGACAACGCGACGGGCGCGGGCTCGGACGACTACCAGGTGGACGGCGGCACCGGTTCCTTCGGGAAGGCCAACGGCCTCGGCGACCTGGAACTCCTGTGTGACGAGGCGCCGGTGCAGATCGGCAACCGGGTCTGGTTCGACCGCAACCGCGACGGCATCCAGGGGGCGGACGAGGAGCCGCTGCCGGGGGTGACGGTCACGCTGAAGGACCGCAGCGGCGCAGTCCTCCAGACCACGCGCACCGACGAGCGCGGCGAGTACTACTTCCAGGTCGATCCGCGTACGGCGTACCAGATCACCTTCAACGCGGCCACGGCCGACACCTCGGGCCTCCCCGAGACCCCCGCGGCGGCCGACCTCCTGCCGACGGCGAAGGAGCAGGGCACCAACCGCTCGATCGACTCCAACCCGGACCCCGCGACCCAGACCGAAACCCTGACCACGGGCGGCGCGGGCGAGAACGACCACACCCACGACGCGGGCTACTACATCCGCCCCGCGACGGGCACGGTCTCGATCCTCAAACTGATCGCGGGCACGGAACGCCCCCTGTCCGGGGCGGTCTTCCAGTTGTGGCGTGAGTCGAACGGGCAGCGGGGCCTCCAGCCGACGGACACGAAGGTCGGCGACCCCTGCACGACGGGTGCGGACGGTACGTGTTCCACGGCCGACCTGCCGCTGGGCACGTACTACTGGGAGGAGACGGCTGCTCCGCCCGGGTACCAACTTCCGTCTCCGGCGGTGTTCGGCCCGTTGGAGCTGACCGCGGAGAACGCCGAGCGGGGTGTGTCCACGCAGGCGGAGAACGATCCGGTCGTGGGCCGGGTCTCGGTGGTGAAGCGCATCGCGGGCACGGAACGCCCCCTGTCCGGGGCGGTCTTCCAGCTGTGGCTC
This sequence comes from Streptomyces sp. NPDC030809, assembly GCF_055572195.1. NCBI lineage: Bacteria > Bacillati > Actinomycetota > Actinomycetes > Kitasatosporales > Streptomycetaceae > Streptomyces > Streptomyces sp. NPDC030809. The sequence continues at coordinate 110,062 of NZ_JBVIDV010000017.1, read as the reverse complement.
GAGTCGAACGGGCAACGGGGTCTTCAGCCGACGGACACCAAGATCGGCGACCCTTGCACGACGGGCGCGGACGGTACGTGCGCGGCCCTGGGCGTGCTCCCGGGTACGTACTACTGGGAGGAGACGGCTGCTCCTCCCGGGTACCGGTTGCCGTCTCCGGCGGTGTTCGGGCCGTTGGAGCTGACTGCGGAGAACGCCGAGCGGGGTGTGTCGGTCGATGCCGACAACGAGCCGATCCTCGGGCGGGTGTCCGTGGTGAAGCGCATCGCGGGCACGGAGCGGGTGCTGTCCGGTGCCGTGTTCCAGTTGTGGCGTGAGTCGAACGGCCAGCGGGGTCTTCAGCCGACGGACACGAAGGTCGGCGATCCCTGCACGACGGGTGCGGACGGCACGTGTGCCACGGCCGACCTGCCGCTGGGTACGTACTACTGGGAGGAGACGGCTGCTCCTGCCGGGTACCGGTTGCCGTCTCCGGCGGTGTTCGGGCCGTTGGAGCTGACCGCGGAGAACGCCGAGCGGGGTGTGTCGGTCGATGCCGACAACGAGCCGATCCTCGGACGGGTCTCGGTGGTGAAGCGGATTGCGGGCACGGAGCGGGTGCTGTCCGGTGCCGTGTTCCAGTTGTGGCGTGAGTCGAATGGTCAGCGGGGTCTTCAGCCGACGGACACGAAGGTCGGCGACCCTTGCACGACGGGTGTGGACGGTACGTGTTCCACGGCCGGGCTGGCGCTGGGTACGTACTACTGGGAGGAGACGGCTGCTCCGCCCGGCTACCGGCTGCCGTCTCCGGCGGTGTTCGGGCCGTTGGAGCTGACTGCGGAGAACGCCGAGCGGGGTGTGGGGGTCGTGGCGGAGAACGCGCCGGTCCTCGGCCGGGTCTCGGTGGTGAAGCGGATTGCGGGCACGGAGCGCCCGCTGTCCGGTGCCGTGTTC
>NZ_JBVIDV010000017.1:0-109034 GCF_055572195.1 Streptomyces sp. NPDC030809 | reverse complement strand
TGTTCCAGTTGTGGCGTGAGTCGAACGGCCAGCGGGGTCTTCAGCCGACGGACACGAAGGTCGGCGATCCTTGCACGACGGGTGTGGACGGTACGTGTTCCACGGCCGGGCTGGCGCTGGGTACGTACTACTGGGAGGAGACGGCTGCTCCTGCCGGGTACCGGTTGCCGTCTCCGGCGGTGTTTGGGCCGTTGGAGCTGACTGCGGAGAACGCCGAGCGGGGTGTGTCGGTCGATGCCGACAACGAGCCGATCCTCGGCCGGGTCTCGGTGGTGAAGCGCATCGCGGGCACGGAGCGGGTGCTGTCCGGTGCGGTGTTCCAGTTGTGGCGTGAGTCGAACGGCCAGCGGGGTCTTCAGCCGACGGACACGAAGGTCGGCGATCCTTGCACGACGGGTGTGGACGGTACGTGTGCCACGGCCGGGCTGGCGCTGGGTACGTACTACTGGGAGGAGACGGCTGCTCCTGCCGGGTACCGGTTGCCGTCTCCGGCGGTGTTCGGGCCGTTGGAGCTGACTGCGGAGAACGCCGAGCGGGGTGTGGGGGTCGTGGCGGAGAACGAGCCGGTCCTCGGACGGGTCTCGGTGGTGAAGCGGATTGCGGGCACGGAGCGCCCGCTGTCCGGGGCGGTGTTCCAGTTGTGGCGTGAGTCGAATGGTCAGCGGGGTCTTCAGCCGACGGACACGAAGGTCGGCGATCCTTGCACGACGGGTGTGGACGGCACGTGTGCCACGGCCGATCTGGCGCTGGGTACGTACTACTGGGAGGAGACGGCTGCTCCGCCCGGGTACCGGTTGCCGTCTCCGGCGGTGTTCGGGCCGCTTGAGCTGACTGCGGAGAACGCCGAGCGGGGTGTGTCGGTCGATGCCGACAACGAGCCGATCCTCGGACGGGTGTCCGTCGTGAAGCACGACGCGGAGACCGGCAGGGCTCTTGCCGGGGCGGTCTTCCAGTTGTGGCGTGAGAGCAACGGGCAGCCGGGGCTTCAGCCGACGGACACCAAGGTCGGGGCTGCCTGCACGACCGGCGTGGACGGTACGTGCTCCACGGCCGGGCTGGCCCTGGGTACGTACTACTGGGAGGAGACGGCCGCGCCGGACGGGTACCGGCTGCCGGCGCCCGCCGTGTTCGGGCCGCTGGAGCTGACCGCCGAGAACGCCGATCGCGGGGTGAGCGTCACCGTGGACAACCACGTGGTCCTGGGAGGTGTGGACGTGGTCAAGCACGACTCCGCCACCGGCAGGCCGCTCGCCGGTGCGGTGTTCCAGCTGTGGCGGGAGAGCAACGGGCAGCCTGGGCTCCAGGCGGACGACACCAAGGTCGGCGAGCCGTGCACGACGGCCGGTGACGGGGTCTGCCGCACCGGCCGGCTGCCGCTCGGCTCCTACTACTGGCAGGAGACCAAGGCGCCCGGCGGCTACAAGCTGCCCGCCCCCGGGGTCTTCGGCCCGCTGGTGCTGACCGCCGAGAACGCCGACCGCGGTGTGAGCATCACGATCGACAACGACCCCGTGCTCGGGGAGATCTCGCTCCACAAGCGGGACGGGCACAGCCTGCGTCCGCTGCGCGGGGCGGTGTTCGAGCTCTGGCGGGAGACCAACGGGCAGCCGGGCCTCCAGGTGTCCGGCGGCACCCCGGACACCCGGCAGGGAGCCGCCTGCGCCACCGGGGCCGACGGCTGGTGCGTGTTCGACGGGCTGCCGCTCGGCTCGTACTACCTGCGCGAGGTCGCCGTGCCCGAGGGCTACCGGCTCCCGCGGCAGCCGGTCACCGGTCCGTACACCGTGACCGAGGAGAACGCGGCGGGTGACGGCATCGTCATCGTCCTCGACAACGAGCGCGGAGAGTCCGGCAAGGGCAAGGGAGACAAGGGAGACAAGGGAGACAAGGGCAAGGGCGGCAAGGGGAAGGGGGGTGGGCGGAAGTCGTAGGGGTGGGGGAGGGCCCCGGTCCGCGGCTGTCCGCGGGCCGGGGGCCCCCCCCCCCCCGCCCCCCCCCCCCCCCCCCCCCCCCCCCCCCCCCCCCCCCCGCGTCCGGGCCCCCGCGTCCGGGCCCCCGCGTCCGGGCCCCCGCGTCCGGGCCCCCGCGTCCGGGCCCCCGCGTCCGGGCCCCGCGTCCGGGGGTGCGCGCGTCGGCTCAGAGGGGGGCCGTGCCCGCCGCGACCGGGGCGGGCGGGACGAGGAACACCCCTGAGGCGGTGTGCTCGGCGAAGGCGTTGAGGGCGTCGTACGCGGACAGCCGCCGCTGGACGCGCGTGAACAGCCCCGGATCGTTCATGAAGGCGAGGAAGAGGAGGCCCCGCTCCTCGCCCCCGTTGTCGTACGAGTATCCGCGGCGCAGCATCCGGGCGCCCCCGTCGAAGCGGGAGTGGGCCAGGCGGGCATGGGCGTCGGCCGGGAGCACGTACCGCCCTTCGGGGGTCTTCGCGAAGAGGTCCACGTCCGTGTGCTCGGTGCCGCCGTGCAGGGGGACCCCGTCCGTCCGGCGGCGGCCGATGATCCGCTCCTGGCGGACGGGGGGGAGGGCCGCGAAGGCGGCCGTCCGCAGCCGGATCCGCCGGAACACCAGGTACGTGCCCCCCGCGTGCGGGCCGGACCCGAGCCACACCCAGCGCTCGGCGTCCGCCGGGCCGGGGTTGGCGGTGCCGTCCTTGAACCCGAGCAGGTTCCGCGGGGTCTCCCCGGCCGGGCCCGCGGGCAGGAAGCCCGCCTGCCGCCAGCGCGGCCGCAGGACGGGGCGGGCGGCCCGGTCGAGCAGGGCGCCGAGCCGGGCGCAGGCACCCGGTCCGGGGCCGCAGATCTGCACGAGCACGTCCCCGCCCCCCGCCCCGGGATCCAGCCGCTCGCCGGGGAAGGCGGGCGGCTCGCGCAGCCGGGCGGGCGGGGCCGTGCCGAGGCGCGCCGGGAGGCCGGTGCCGAAGCCGACGGTGGTGGTGGCGACGGTGGCGCTGGCGGTCCGGGACTGCTGCGGGCCCCCGCCGGGCCCCGGCGGTGACACCGCGTGCCAGCGGGCCAGGACACCGGAGAGCGCCTCCCGGGCCGCGGCGCCCGAGGGCCCGGGGGAGAGGTCGTACGCGAGGAGCAGGACGTGACGGGGCTGCGGGTCGGCGATCCCGCGCTGGCGGAGGGCGGTGGCGGCGGTCCCCGTCGCGTCGGCCGGGGAGGCGGACCCCGCGGAACCGGCGGGATTGGCGGAACCGGCGGGATCGGCGGCCGGTGCGGAACCCGCCGGGTCCGCCGATCCGGCTCCGCGTGCGGATCGGGCCGCCTCGCCCGCCGGCCGCCCGGCGCCGCCGGGACCCCGGTCGCGGGCGGCTCCGGCGAGGGCGGCGATCCCCGCGGCTCCGGCGGCGGCCCCCGCGGCCACGGCCGCCGCGGAGACGAAGGCACGGCGGCTCGGCACGGACACGAGGACACCGCCTCCCCTTGGTCGTATGAGTCGCGTACGTTGCTGTTCGCGCCGTATTGGCGTTTTCGGCAGTCGGGACGATACACCTGGCCGCATGCGCATTCCCCGATGCCCCGCGCTCCGTGCCGCGGTCCTCCTCCTGCTCTCCTCCTGCCTCCTGCTCTCCTCCTGCGCTGCCCCGGCGGACGAGGCGGACGACGCTTCCGGCCCGCACACCCCCCGCGTCCTGCGCGTCCCGGAGCAGTTCCCCGCCATCCAGCGGGCCGTGGACCGGGCGCGTCCCGGCGACCTGGTCCTGGTCGGCCCGGGGGTCTACCGGGAGAGCGTCACCATGTCCACCGCCCGGGTCGTCCTGCGCGGCACGGACCGCAACCGCACGGTCGTCGACGGGGAGTTCCGGCGGGCGAACGGCATCACCGTCACCGGCGCCGGATCCGCGGTGGAGAACCTGACTGTCCGCCATCACCTTGCCAACGGGCTGCTGTTCACCGGCGTCACGGACCCCGGCCGGCAGTCCGGCGCCGGCGGCGGCACGCAGTACGACCGGCTCGACACCCGCCGGCACCCGCCGCTGCGAGGCTTCCGCGCCTCGTACGTGACCGCCCACAACAACGCCCTGTACGGCATCTACGCCTTCGACGCGCGGGACGGCCTGATCGAGCACTCCCATGCCTCCGGCCACGCGGACTCCGGGATCTACGTGGGCCAGTGCCGGCCCTGCCGGACCGTCGTACGGGAGAACACCGTCGAGCACAACGCCGTCGGGCTCGAAGTCACCAACGCCTCCGAGCAGTTGTACTTCCTGGGCAACCGCGCCCGCCGCAACCGGGTCGGCGCCGCCGTCAACTCGGACGACCTGGAGGCCCTGGCCCCGCAGCACCGAGCCGTCTTCGCCGGCAACGCCGTCACCGACAACAACGACCCGGACAGCCCCGAGCAGGCGGACGGCGGGTTCGGGATCGGGATCGGCATCGGCGGGGGCCGGGACAACGTGCTGGAGCGCAACCTCGTCCGGGGCAACCGGCGGGCCGGGATGCTGCTCACCGACGTGCTCGGCTACCCCGTCTCCGGCAACCGGGTCCGCGGCAACCGGGTGACCGGCAACGGCACCGACCTGGTGCTGGCCGCCGCCGGCGGCGGAACCGCGGGCAACTGCTTCGAGGGCAACGGCGAGCGCAGCGCCCGCCCCGCAGGCCTCTCCGCGGTCGGGCGCTGCGGGCCGCGGGCGGCGGCACCGGTGGGGGCCGTGCCCGCGGCCCCGCCCGTACCGGCCCCCGCACCCCTGGTGGTGCCGCCCGGCCGCTCGTTCCGGCTGGTCACCGCCCCGCCCCCGCAGCCGGGGATGCCCGGCGGGGCCGGGGCGCCGGTCCGGCCCGCGCGCACCATGCCCCGCCCCGACCAGGACCGCTACCGGCTGCCGCCGGGCTGAGACCCGGGCTGAGCCCCGGCCTGCGGCCCGGCCTGAACTCCGGCCCGGGGCCCGGCCGCCCGGCCCAGCAGGTCCACGGTCACCGGCTCCGCCCCCGGCCCGATCCTGGCCTCCACCCGGCGCAGCCCGCCCGCGGGGTCCACCCAGTACGAGACCGGCGATCCGGCCCCGGCAGCGGCATCCGGCCGGACCCCGGCACCCGGCCCGGCATCCGTCCCGACCGCCCCCGCCCCCGTCCCCGTACCGGCGGCCCCGCCCGCCCCCGCCCGCCGCGGTGCGCGGGGGCCGCCGAAGACCGTGTACGCCCTCCCGTCCAGGCGCCGTTCGCCCAGCCGGGTGGCACCGTTGCGGACGAGGAGCTGGGCGTTCTCGGGCCGGTCGTGGCCGAGCCCGAGGGCGAGCAGGAGCGCCCGGTCCAGCGGGGCGCGGGTGGGGGCCCGGCGGGACCAGCGGGCGCCGCCGCCGTCCGGGTCCACGGACACCGACCGGTCGTCCCAGGCCAGGGCCCCGGACGCGGCCGGTCTCCCGGGGGCGCCGGACACCCGGTAGGTGCCGGAGGCCCGGCGGGTGCGGAAGTCGAGCACGGCGTCCACGGTGGTGGCCGGGCCCGGCCCCGGGACCCTGATCCGCAGGCTCACCGGGCTCTTCTCGTACGTGGTCAGCCGCACCAGTGCGAGCTGCTGGGCCTCGTCCGGGGTGACCGGCCGCGGCCCGTCGCGCTGCCCGCATCCGGCGAGCAGCCCGGCCGCCACCGCCGACAGCGCAGCCACCGCCGTCATCTGCAAGAACCGTCCGTACGTCCGCACCAGGGCAGCACACCACCCCGCGCCCGAATGGCCGCCCACTTCGGCGCGCAACACGGCCCGCCGTGCTCGAATGCCAGACAAAGGGCGAGGACGCACCAGGGCCCGAGGCCGACGGAAAGGACGGACCGGATGGCGCACCGCCACGTGTTCCCGCGCCTGCGCAGGGCACTGCCCGCGGCCGCGGCCGCAGCAGCCGCCGTACTCCTCGCGGGCGGGACCGCGGCCGCGACCGCGAGCAGTACGACCGGCGCGCTCACGGCGGCCCCGCCTGCACCGGCCGCCCCGCCCTGCACCGCGGACACGGGCCCGTACCAGTGGGAGCTGGAGGAGTACCTGGAGCTGCCGCCGGACGGCCGCCAGTCCGAGGCCGACTGCGCGGCCATCCGCGCCTTCCAGGAACGTACGGGCATCAGCCCGGCCGACGGCCGCGCGAGCCTGGTCACCTACCGCACCGCCCTCGTCGTGGAGGAGCGCGCCCACCCCAACCGGGCCGGCAAGTGCCCGGTGTCCGCCGGCCGCACGGTCTGCGTGGACCTGACCCGGCAGCTGCTGTGGGTGCAGCGCGAGGGCAAGCCGGTCTACCAGGCGGTGCCCGTGCGCACGGGGCGCTGGGGGCAGGAGACCCGGGAGGGCCGGCACGAGATCACCGAGCGGATCATCGACGAGACCTCGCAGCTGTACGACGACGCGCCGATGCCGTTCGCCCAGTACTTCTCGGGCGGGCAGGCCTTCCACGGGGTGTACGGGGACCTGTTCGACGGCGGCGGCTCGGCCGGGTGCATCAACATGCGGCTGGCCGACGCCGAACGGCTGTGGAACACCACCGCCCTCGGCGATCCGGTCGTGGTGTGGGGCCGGAAGCCGGGCACCTGAGACAGGCGCGGCCTCCGGCCCCGGACACGGCGAGGGGTCGGGCCGCCGGGCCGTAGGGGCCGTCGGGCGGCCCCGGGCCGCCGGCCCGTCAGCCCGCCGGCCCGCCGGCCCGCCGGCCCGTCAGGCCGTCAGGCCGGCAGTACGGCCTCGATGGCTGCGATGACCTCGGCGGCCTCCGGCTCGGTCCGCGGGCGGAAGCGGGCCACGACCTCGCCCTCGGGGGAGATCAGGAACTTCTCGAAGTTCCACTGGATGTCCCCGGCCTTGCCCTCGGCGTCGGGGTGCTTGACCAGCTCGGCGAAGAGCGGGTGCCGGTTCTCGCCGTTCACGTCGCTCTTCTCCAGCATCGGGAAGGTCACCCCGAAGCCGGCCGCGCAGAAGGTGGCGATGTCCTCGGCGGTGCCGGGCTCCTGCCCGCCGAACTGGTTGCAGGGCACGCCGATGACGGTGAAGCCCTTGGACTCGTACGCGAACTGGAGCCGGGCCAGACCGGAGTACTGCGGGGTCAGCCCGCACTGCGAGGCCGTGTTGACCAGCAGGATCGCCTTGCCCTTGAACGGCGCCAGGCTGGTCGGCTCGTCGGACAGGGTGGTCAGCGGGATGTCGTAGAGGCTCACGGCGTCTCTCCTCGGCAGGCGGGGCGGTGCGGGCGAAAAACAGGCGTCAGCCTAAAGCCCCCGTCCGGACCAGATGTTCCGCCGGGTCGTTCACCGGCTGCGGAACGCCGGTGAGGTCCATCACGAACAGCGGCAGGCCCAGGCCGTCCGCCCGGGCCCGGGCCTCTTCGGTGTAGCCGGCCAGGGCGAAGTACACCCCGGCCGCCGAGTTGGTCATCCCGGTCAGCCAGACGCACTCCACCGCCCGCAGCCCGGCCGGCGCCGTCGTGGGGTCCACCTGGGCCACCAGCCCGGGCGCCCGCAGGTCCACGGGGTGCGCGGGCATGGGCCGCACCTCCGGCTGCCGTACGTCGCGGAAGCCGAGCCAGCGCAGGTAGAGCGCGGCCGTGGTCACCGCGTCCCGGGCGGTGCGGATGGTCACCGGGCGGAAGACGGGCCGGGCAGCAGGTCCGTCCGCGGCCGGGTCCTGCGCGGGGGCGCCCGCACCGGCCGCCGGATCCTCCGTACCCGACGCGGGGGCGCGCGGAGCCGCCGCCGGGCCTCCCGTACCGGCCCCCGGGCGGCCCGCACACGCCCCCGGGGCCGTCCGTACCGGGGAGTCGGCCGGGTGCACCGGGACCCGGGCCACCGTCCCGCAGCTGCAGCCCACCTCCGGGTGCGGCCACTCGTCCCGGCGCCCGCACGCCGTGCAGCGCACGGCCACCCAGCTGTCGGACCAGTTCCGGTGGGTCAGCGGCACCGGCTCCGCCCCCGGGTCCAGCGGCGGGCTGACCGGCGCCCCGCAGGCGCACGGGAAGGCGGTCGGAACGTACGGGTTCTGCAGTCCGCACGCCGGACAGCGCACCGGAAAGGTCTCGGCCATCGTCAGCCCCCCATCGCCCCGCCGCGGCCCCCTCGGCCCGGCGCTCGCTCTGCGTGCTCCATCGTCCACCAGCTGCGACATCCGCGGGCCGCGGACGCCCGGATTCGTGCAACCGACGGGCGCGGACGCGGCATTTGGTGGGTTCCGGGGTGCCGGAGCGCCTTGACGTACGGGGAGATCGCCTCTTAGGTTGTTTCGTATAGCAGAACAAAACTTCCGGATTACGGAAACAGCCTGACCGCAGGAGTACCGATGCCTCGTATGACCGCCGCCGCCGCGGCAGTGGAGATCCTCAAGCTCGAAGGAGTCGACCAGGCGTTCGGCGTGCCCGGCGCTGCGATCAACCCCTTCTACCGAGAGCTCAAGAACGTCGGCGGCATCAGCCACACGCTGGCCCGCCACGTCGAGGGCGCCTCGCACATGGCCGAGGGGTACACCCGTGCCAAGGCCGGCAACATCGGTGTCTGCATCGGTACCTCGGGTCCCGCGGGCACCGACATGATCACCGGCCTGTACTCCGCCATCGCGGACTCGATCCCGATCCTGTGCATCACCGGTCAGGCCCCGGTCTCGAAGCTCCACAAGGAGGACTTCCAGGCCGTCGACATCGCCGCGATCGCCAAGCCGGTCACCAAGGCCGCGACCACGGTCCTGGAGGCCGCGCAGGTCCCCGGCGTCTTCCAGCAGGCCTTCCACCTGATGCGCTCCGGCCGCCCCGGCCCGGTCCTCATCGACCTGCCGATCGACGTCCAGCTGACCGAGATCGAGTTCGACCCGGCCACGTACCAGCCGCTGCCGGTCTACAAGCCGCAGGCCAGCCGCGCCCAGGCCGAGAAGGCCCTCCAGTTCCTGCTGGAGTCGGAGCGCCCGCTGATCGTCGCCGGCGGCGGCATCATCAACGCCGACGCCTCCGACCTGCTCGTCGAGTTCGCCGAGCTGACCGGCGTCCCGGTCATCTCCACCCTCATGGGCTGGGGCACCATCCCGGACGACCACGAGCTGGCGGCCGGCATGGTCGGCGTCCAGACCTCGCACCGCTACGGCAACGCGACCTTCCTGGAGTCGGACTTCGTCTTCGGCATCGGCAACCGCTGGGCCAACCGCCACACGGGCTACAACCTGGAGGCGTACACCAAGGGCCGCAAGTTCGTCCACGTCGACATCGAGCCCACCCAGCTCGGCAAGATCTTCGCCCCGGACTTCGGTATCGCCTCCGACGCCAAGGCCGCTCTGGAGCTCTTCATCGAGGTCGCCAAGGAGCTCAAGGCCGAGGGCAGGCTGCCGGACTTCAGCGCCTGGGCCGCCTCGGCGCAGGAGCGCAAGGCGACCCTGCAGCGCCGTACGCACTTCGAGAACATCCCCATGAAGCCGCAGCGCGTCTACGAGGAGATGAACAGGGCGTTCGGCCCGGAGACCCGGTACGTCACCACCATCGGCCTCTCCCAGATCGCGGCCGCGCAGTTCCTGCACGTCTACAAGCCGCGCCACTGGATCAACTGCGGCCAGGCCGGTCCGCTCGGCTGGACCATCCCGGCCGCGATCGGTGCCGCCACCGCGGACCCGGAGACGCCGATCGTCGCGCTCTCCGGCGACTACGACTTCCAGTTCATGATCGAGGAGCTGGCGGTCGCTGCCCAGCACAAGGTCCCGTACGTCCACGTCCTCGTGAACAACGCGTACCTGGGCCTGATCCGTCAGGCGCAGGGCGGCCTGGGGATCAACTTCGAGGTCAACCTCGAGTTCGAGAACATCAACACCCCGGAGATCGGCGTCTACGGCGTCGACCACGTCAAGGTCGCCGAGGGCCTGGGCGTCAAGGCCATCCGCGTGACCGACCCCGACAAGCTCGGCGAGGCCTTCGAGCAGGCCAAGAAGCTGGCCCAGGAGTTCCAGGTCCCGGTCGTCGTCGAGGCGATCCTGGAGCGGGTCACGAACATCGCGATGAGCAAGACGGTGGACATGAGCGACGTCACCGAGTTCGAGGAGCTCGCGACGGAGCCGGGGCATGCGCCGACCGCGATCAAGGCCCTGCAGGCCTGATCGGGGGCCGACCCCGCACGACGAAGGCCCCCGCCCCTCCCTCCGGAGGGGCGGGGGCCTTCCGCATGCCCGGCCCTGCACGCGGCACTTCCCCCAGCCCCCGGGGCTCCGCCCCGGACCCCGCGCCTCAAGCGCCGGCGGGGCTGGAGTGTGCGCGCCTCAAGCGCCGGCGGGGCTGGAGTGTGCGCGCCTCGAACGCGGGCGAGGCTGGTGCGCATGCGGAGTGGGACTGTGTCGGCGGCGCCGGACCGTGCTGCGAGGCCGGACTGTGCTCGCCGAGCGGGCTGTGCCGGTGGGGTTGGCAAGGGTGCGGGCGGGGCGGGGCGGGGTGGACAGGAGCGTGGAGGCGCCTCGGTGGGGCCCAACGGATCGGGGCTCCGCCCCGGACCCCGCGCCTCAAACGCCGGCGGGGCTGGAGTGCGCGCGCCTCAAGCGCCGGCGGGGCTGGAGTGCGCGCGCCTCAAGCGCCGGCGGGGCTGGAGCGTGCTGGCAGGGCCGGGGTGCGCATGTCGCCGAGCCGACCTCTTGTGCAGGCGAAGCGGACGGCTGCCCTGCCGAGGCGGCCCCCCGGTCCCGCAGGTCCGTGTCCCGGCCTGTGGAGACGGGGTTCCCGCCCCGCCGCGCATCCGGCCCTGCCGCCCGGGCATCCCAAGCGACCCCGTACATCCCAGCCCCGGCCGGCGCAATCCGGCTCCGGCAGCACCATCCAGCCCCGCCGGCGGTTGAGGCGCGGGATCCGGGGCGGAGCCCCGATCCTTTGGCCCCCACGGAGGCGCCTCCCACACTCCCGGTCGGGCGGCACCATCCAGCCCCGCCGGCGCTTGAGGCGCGGGATCCGGGGCGGAGCCCCGGGTTTGAGCCTGGTGGGTGTGTTCCCGGTCCTCGGAAGGCACCGGCCCGCCCCGCGGGCGTTCGAGGCGCCGGGTCCGGGGCGGAGGTCCGGGGACGACAAAGCGCCGGGTTGCGGGACCGTCCGCAACCCGGCGCTTTGGCCTGGGAAGTGTTACCGCCCGACGGGGCGAGGCTGGCGCGACAGGACGTTCGCACCCGCCGGGCGGGGATCGTGCTCCCCTCCTTGTACACAGGGGCTTCTGTGCGCGGCCCCTGTGCACAAGGAGAAGGGAGTGGGGAATGGCTGGGACCGCGGTGGTGCCGACAGACCCTCCGGCTTCGCCCCCCTCAGGTCAAGGGGCGGGCCTCGGAGCCTTTACCACCGCACTGGCTCGACACCACCGCGGTCCTCGTCCTGCCCATCACCGTGAACCACCCCTCATCCGGGTCCGCGGCGGCGGGCTGGCACCCGGGGCCCGACCTCCCGTCAGGCCCCCGGCGCGTTCTGTGGGCTCAGTCCTCGCGCAGGGCGCGGACGGCCTCCTCGACGCGCTTGCCGTAGTCGGCGTCGGCGGCGTGGAAGTGAGCCAGGTTCTTCTCGATGACGTCCTCGCGGGAGACCTGGGACAGGCCGCCGGCGATGTTCGCCACCAGACGCTGCTTCTCGTCCTCGGACATCAGGCGGTAGAGCTCACCGGCCTGGAAGAAGTCGTCGTCCTTCGTGTGGGCCGGGGCGGCGTGGGTGCCGGTGTAGCCGGAGACCGCCTTCGAGGCGCCGAGCGCCACGCCGGTCTCGGCCGGGCCCTGGTACGAGTTGGGCTCGTAGTTCTTGTCGTGGCGCGAGCCGTTGCGCAGCGCCATGGCGCCGTCGCGGCCGTAGTTCTGCGCCGTGGTCGCCTTGGGGGCGTTGACCGGCAGCAGGGTGTGGTTCACGCCGAGGCGGTAGCGCTGGGCGTCCGCGTAGGCGAACAGGCGGCCCTGGAGCATCTTGTCCGGCGAGGCGGTGATGCCCGGGACGAAGTTGTTCGGGGAGAACGCGGACTGCTCGACCTCGGCGAAGACGTTCTCCGGGTTGCGGTCGAGGACCAGGCGGCCCACGCGCTGCAGCGGGTAGTCGCTGTGCGGCCACACCTTGGTGAGGTCGAACGGGTTGAAGCGGTAGTCCGCGGCCTCGGCGGCGGGCATGATCTGGACGTAGAGGGTCCAGCTCGGGTTCACACCGCGCTCGATCGCCTGGAGCAGGTCGGTCTGGTGCGAGTTGGGGTCCTTGCCGGCGAGCTCCGCGGCCTGCTCGGAGGACAGGCAGCGGATGCCCTGGTTCGTCTTGAAGTGGTACTTGACGAAGAAGGCCTCGCCCTCGGCGTTGGTCCACTGGTAGGTGTGGGAGCCGTAGCCGTTCATGTGGCGGTAGGAGGCCGGGATGCCGCGGTCGCCCATGAGCCAGGTGATCTGGTGCGTCGCCTCGGGGGCGTGCGCCCAGAAGTCCCAGACGTTGTCCGCCTCCTGCTTGCCCGTGAAGGGGTCGCGCTTCTGGGAGTGGATGAAGTCGGGGAACTTGATCGGGTCCTTGATGAAGAACACCGGGGTGTTGTTGCCGACGAGGTCGTAGTTGCCCTCTTCGGTGTAGAACTTCAGCGCGAAGCCGCGCGGGTCGCGGACGGCGTCCGCGCCACCGAGGGAGTCGGCCACCGTGGAGAAGCGCAGGAACGTTTCGGTCTTCTTGCCGACCTGGTTCAGGAACGCGGCGCTCGTGTACGCGGTGACGTCGTCGGTCACCTCGAAGTAGCCGTACGCGGCCGAGCCGCGGGCGTGCACGACGCGCTCCGGGATGCGCTCGCGGTTGAACCGGGCCAGCTTCTCGAGGAGCTGCTGGTCCTGGATCAGGAGCGGGCCACCGACGCCGGCGGTGGCGGAGTTCTGGTTGTCGGCGACCGGAGCGCCGGACTCGGTCGTAAGCACGCGCTTCGACATGGTGGACCTTCCGTACGGGTAACTGCTGACGGAAAGCGTCTTCCGTCATGCGGATGACCCTAATTTCGGGCCGATCGCAGCGTCAACAGTTTGTTGAAGAAAGATGGAGAGAGGTGCTCCGGACGGCACCGGCGCTTGGGCGCGACAGGACAGGTGTCAGCACCGGTGCCATCCGGAAACTCAGGTCCCCCGGAGGGGAGGCAGGTCTCAGACCTGGGCGCCGGAGAGGCGCTCGACGGCGCGGAGCAGGGCCGAGTGGTCCAGCCCGCCGTCACCCTGGGCGCGCAGCGAGGCGACCAGCTGGGCGACGACCGCGCCGACCGGGAGGGCCGCACCGACGTTGCGGGCGGCGTCGGTGACGATGCCCATGTCCTTGTGGTGCAGGTCGATCCGGAAGCCGGGCTTGAAGTCGCGGTTCAGGAAGTTGCCCTTCTTGCGGGTCAGGACCGTGGAGCCGGCCAGACCGCCGTTGAGGACGTCCAGGGCGGCCTGGAGGTTCACGCCGGACTTCTCCAGGAAGACGACGGCCTCGGCGCAGGCCTGGATGTTGACCGCGACGATGAGCTGGTTGGCGGCCTTCACCGTCTGGCCGGAGCCGTGCGGACCGCACAGGACGATGACCTTGCCGAGGGCCTCGAGGATCGGGAGGGCCTCGTCGAAGTCCGCCTGCTCGCCACCCACCATGATCGACAGTACGGCCTCGATGGCGCCGGCCTCGCCGCCGGACACCGGGGCGTCGATGACGCGGATGCCCTTCTCGGCGGCGTTCTTCGCCAGGTCGACCGAGGTCTGCGGGGTGATCGACGACATGTCGATGACCAGGGCGCCGGACTTGGCGTTCTCCAGGATGCCCTCGGGGCCGTAGGAGATGGCCTCGACCTGCGGGGAGGCGGGCACCATCGTGATGATGACGTCGGCGTCCTTGACGGCCTCGGCGATGGAGCCCGCCGCGGTGCCGCCGGCGGCGGCCAGGCGGTCGAGCTTGTCCTGCTCCAGGGTGAAGCCGGTGACCGAGTAGCCGGCCTTCAGGAGGTTCTCGGACATGGGGGAGCCCATGATGCCGAGACCGATCCACGCGATCTTGGGGAGAGTGCTCATGACGAGGGTCCTTCTCTGAAGCTTCGTACGAAAAGTGCGAGTGGTGTCTGGGCCTTCGCCCGGACTTACTTGGCCGTGCGGGCCTCGGCGGGCAGCCAGTCGAAGGACGCGGCCGCGTCGGCGGCCTTGTACTCCAGGCCGACAAAGCCCTGGTAGCCGGCCTTGCGGAGCTGGTCGAGGAGGTCCTCGAGGGGCAGCTCGCCGGTGCCGGGGGCACCCCGTCCCGGCTTGTCCGCGATCTGGACGTGGCCGGTCTTGGCGGCGTACTTTTCGATGACCTCGGAGAGGTCCTCGTCGTTCATCGCCAGGTGGTACAGGTCGAGCAGGAACTTGGCGTTCCCGAGACCGGTCGCCTCGTTCACCTTGTCCACGATCTCGATCGCGGACGGGGCGCTCACCAGCGGGTAGAGCGGCGACTCGGGCTTGTTCAGCGTCTCGATCAGGAGGATCGCGCCGACGCGGTCCGCGGCGCGGGCCGCGAGCACCAGGTTCTCCAGGGCGAGTTCGTCCTGCACGGCCGGGTCCACGCCTTCGACGCGGTTGCCGTACAGGGCGTTGAGCGCCTTGCAGCCCACCGACGCCGCGAAGTCCGCGGCCACGTCGATGTTCGCGCGGAAGCGCTCCGACTCCTCGCCGGGTACGGAGACCGCACCGCGGTCCGGTCCCGGCAGCTGTCCGGCGTAGAAGTTCAGGCCCACCAGCTGGGTGCCGGCGTCCTCAAGAGCCTTCTTGAGGGCGTCCAGCTCTTCCTGAGCGGGGGTGGGGGTCTCGATCCAGGGCCACCACAGCTCGACCGCGGTGAAGCCCGCCGCGGCGGCGGCCGCGGGGCGCTCCAGGAGCGGGAGTTCCGTGAAGAGGATCGACAGGTTCACATCGAAGCGCTGGTCCGTGTATCCCATGAGGGGTGTGCGCTCCTTCCGTATTGCGGAAGTTGTTTTC
Source organism: Streptomyces sp. NPDC030809 (assembly GCF_055572195.1). Classification (NCBI taxonomy): domain Bacteria; kingdom Bacillati; phylum Actinomycetota; class Actinomycetes; order Kitasatosporales; family Streptomycetaceae; genus Streptomyces; species Streptomyces sp. NPDC030809. Next base: position 94,160 of record NZ_JBVIDV010000017.1, on the reverse strand, counting down.
TGCTTGATGGAAGGTTGCAAGCACATCGGCGCCCTTGTCAAGTGGGGGCTGCCGGAATTTGTCTACCTCGGGGTAGCTTGACCGGGTGCGATTGAGAGTGGAGTTCACGACCGAGCCCTTCGACCTCGAAGAGGCCCCCGCCCATGCCGTGGCCGCCCGCGAGGTCATCCAGAAGGCCCAGCTGGACGCGGTGGACGTCGGCCCGTTCGGCAACACCGCCGAGGGTGGCGCCGACGAGGTCCTGGCCGCGGTGTCCGCGCTGCTGCGCGATGCGCTGGGGGCCGGTGCCACCCGGGTTTCGCTCCAGGTCAACGTGATCCCGGAGGAGGGCAGATGACCGAGCCCCGCGACCACCCGTTCGTCGCCGCGGTCAAACCGCTGGTGGACGCGATGGGCGGCGAGCTCATGGATCCGGCCCAGGCCGGCGCCGACGACGTGGTCCTGGCCTGGGAGGGTCAGGACCTGCTGGCGGTGCGGCTGCCGCAGCTCTCCGACTCGCTGGACCACATCCTGGCCGCGCTGGAGCGCCGCCACGGCGTGCCGCTGGCCCAGCTGGACCGCAAGGCCAAGCAGGACGTGGTGCGCATACTGGAAGCCCGGGGCGCCTTCGCCGTACGCCACGGCGTGGAGACCGTCGCCGGGGCCCTGGGCGTGAGCCGCTTCACGGTCTACAACTACCTGAACAGGGAAAATCCCAACAAGAACAGCCAAGGGTGACGCCGGAGTCACCCGCCGTCACGAGCCGCCGCCCGAATCGACCGGGCGGCGGCTTTTGTGTACGGGAAGTTTCAACAAAGTGTTGACGCGGTGTTGTGGAGGGCGTTAGCTACTCCCAGCCCGTCCAAGCAACAAGGCCACGGAGGCTTCCCGTGACTTCGAGTCCGACACCGGGCCTCGCCCGGTTCAACACCCTGGTGGATGCCGAGGCCGAGGCCGAGCTCCACGAGGTGTGTGCCAGTTCGGCCTGGGGGAGCAAGCTCCTCGCCCAGCGGCCGTTCGCCACCGTCGACGCCCTGTTCGCCGCCAGCGACGCCGCCATGGCCGAGCTCACCGCCGCGGACCTGGAAGAGGCCATGGCAGGCCACCCGCCGATCGGCCGGCCGAAGCCGGGAGACCCGACCTCCGCGCGCGAGCAGCGCGGCATGGCCGGGGCCTCCGAGGAGCTCAAGGCGGAACTGCTCGAACTGAACCTGGCCTACCAGGACAAGTTCGGCCACGTCTTCCTGATCTGCGCCACCGGTGCGACCGGTGAGCAGATGCGGGACGCGGTCAAGGTCCGGATCGAGAACACTGCCGAGGTCGAGCGGGAGATCGCCCGCGGAGAGCTCGTCAAGATCAACCGGATCCGACTGACCCGACTCGCAGAAGGAGAGTGACCATGAGCACCGCGACCACTGCGTCGGTGTCCACGCACATCCTGGACACCAGCATCGGCCGCCCCGCCGAGGGCGTCGCCATCACCCTGTCGGCCCGCTCCGGCTTCGACGCCGAGTGGACCGCCCTGGGCGGCAGCGCCACCGACGCGGACGGCCGCTGCAAGGACCTCCCGGCACTGCCGGAGGGCACCACCCACGTACGCCTCGACTTCGAGACCGAGGCGTACTTCGCCAAGAAGCAAGCCGCCGAGGCGCAGCAGGACGCCCCCCGCGTAAGGGACAGCGGTGCGTTTTTCCCCGAGGTCACCCTCACGTTTTCGGTGAACCCGGGCGAGCACTACCACGTACCGCTGCTGCTCAACCCGTTCGGCTACTCCGTTTACCGAGGGAGCTAGCAGACCATGCCCACGATTCTCGGCCAGAACCAGTACGGCAAAGCAGAGAACCGCGTCGTCAAGATCACGCGGGACGGCGACACCCACCACATCAAGGACCTGAACGTCTCGGTCGCCCTCTCCGGCGACATGGACGACGTCCACTACTCCGGCTCGAACGCGAACGTCCTCCCGACGGACACCACCAAGAACACGGTGTACGCGTTCGCCAAGGAGTACGGCATCGAGTCCGCCGAGCAGTTCGGCATCCACCTGGCGCGCTGGTTCGTAGGCAGCCAGGAGCCGATCCACCGGGCGCGCATCCGCATCGAGGAGTACGCCTGGGAGCGGATCCAGACCTCGGACGCCAACTCCAAGTTCATCGGCGCCGACGAGGTCAAGCACTCCTTCGTCCGCAAGGGCCAGGAGACCCGCGTCACCCAGATCACGTACGACGGCCGGAACTGGGAGGTCATCTCCGGCCTCAAGGACCTGATCGTCATGAACTCCACCAACTCGGAGTTCTGGGGCTACGTGAAGGACAAGTACACGACCCTGCAGGAGGCGTACGACCGCATCCTGGCCACCCAGGTGTCGGGCCGCTGGCGGTTCAACTGGACCGACGACGAGCAGCGGATGCCCAACTGGGAGAAGTCCTACGAGGCCACCCGCAAGCACATGCTGGAAGCCTTCGCCGAGACCTACTCCCTCTCGCTCCAGCAGACCCTGTACCAGATGGGTTCGCGGATCATCAACCACCGTTCGGAGATCGACGAGGTCCGCTTCTCGCTCCCGAACAAGCACCACTTCCTCGTCGACCTGGAGCCCTTCGGGCTCAAGAACGACAACGAGGTCTACTTCGCCGCGGACCGCCCGTACGGCCTGATCGAGGCGACGATCCTCCGCGACGGCGCCGACGCCCGCATCCCGGTGGACATGACCAACCTCTGAGTGAGGCCTCCGCGTCCCGGGGCACCGCAGTGGCCCCGGGGCGCGTCCCCCGCAGCAACACCATCGAACTTCCCGAACTCGGCACCCGGAGCATCACACGGGGCGGCAGTACTGTCAGCTGTCAGGCCCCCGGTTTCGGCACTCAAATCCCCTGGGTCCTGCCGTGCCCGCACCGCCACTGAAAGCACGAGGAAGCCCCATGGCAGCCACTGACAGCGCGGTCGAGCGCATCGTCATCGAGAACTGTGCGATCGCGACCGTCGACGCGGACGACACCGAGTACGCCTCGGGTCACATCGTCATCGCCGGCAACAGGATCGAGGCCATCGGCGCGGGCAGGGCCCCCGAGAACCTCGAGAACGTCGTACGTCGCATCGACGGCACCGGCCACCTCGTGACGCCCGGCCTGGTCAACACGCACCACCACTTCTACCAGTGGATCACCCGCGGCCTGGCGACCGACCACAACCTCTTCAACTGGCTCGTGGCGCTCTACCCGACCTGGGCGCGCATCGACGAGCAGATGGCGTACTCGGCCGCGCAGGGCTCCCTCGCCGCCATGGCCCGCGGCGGTGTCACCACCGCGATGGACCACCACTACGTGTTCCCGAAGGGGGCCGGCGACCTCTCCGGCGCGATCATCCGCGCCGCCTCCGAGATGGGCGTCCGCTTCACCCTGGCCCGCGGCTCCATGGACCGCAGCGAGAAGGACGGCGGCCTGCCGCCGGACCACGCCGTCGAGACCCTCGAAGGCGCGCTGGCCGACACCGAGGCGACCGTCAAGAAGTTCCACGACGCCTCCTTCGACTCCATGACCCAGGTCGCCGTCGCCCCCTGCTCCCCCTTCTCCGTCTCCACCGAGCTGCTCAAGCAGGGCGCCGAGCTGGCCCGCCGCCTGGGCGTGCGCATGCACACCCACGGCAGCGAGACGGTCGAGGAGGAGAAGTTCTGCCACGAGCTCTTCGGCATGGGCCCGACCGACTACTTCGAGTCGACCGGCTGGCTCGGCGAGGACGTGTGGATGGCGCACAGCGTCCACATGAACGACTCCGACATCGCCGCGTTCGCCCGGACCAAGACCGGTGTGGCGCACTGCCCCTCGTCCAACGCCCGTCTGGCCGCCGGCATCGCCCGGGTACCGGACATGCTGGCCGCCGGCGTCCCGGTCGGCCTCGGCGTGGACGGCACCGCCTCCAACGAGTCCGGTGAACTGCACACCGAGCTCCGCAACGCCCTCCTGATCAACCGCCTGAACCCGGTGCACCGCGAGGCCGCGCTCAACGCCCGCCAGTCGCTGCGCCTCGGCACGTACGGCGGCGCCCAGGTCCTCGGCCGCGCCGACAACATCGGTTCGCTGGAGGTCGGCAAGCTCGCCGACCTGGTGCTCTGGAACCTCTCCACCTTCCTGCACTCCTCGATCGCCGACCCGGTGACCGCCCTGGTCTTCGGTGCGGCCGCCCCGGTGACGGCCTCGTTCGTCAACGGCAAGCAGATCGTGGAGAACAACCGCCTGCTGACCGCGGACGAGGACGCCATCGCCGTGTCCACGCGGGAAGAGGCGCAGCGCCTCGCGCGGATCGCCGCGCAGGGCTGATCCCCCACGGAATCCGGCCGGGGGGGACGGCCTCCGGCCGGTGGCCGCGGACCCGAGCGGGGTCCGCGGCGGCCGGGCCGGGGGGTGCCGCACTCGTGACGGCACCCCCCGGCCTCGGCATGCCCCGATCCGGGCGCGCCGGCGCCCCGTACGGCCGTACGCACGCACCGCCGTACGCACCGCCGTACGCGCACATCGCCGTACGCACGCACCGCTGTACGTGCGAGTCGCCGTAAGACCGCATCGCCGTACGCACGTTCCACCGCACGACCGCATCACCGCACGACCGCTTCACGTATCGACGCGCCGCACCGCACCTGCACCACCTCCCTGACACCCACGTCCCTGCCGACGTGTTAACCGACCGGAGGAAGCCGTGGCCGCAATGCCCAGGTTTCGCAAAGACGCAGTCGCTGTACCAGGGGAGACGCACCCGGTCGACGAGACCCTGCCTCCGCTGAAGATGTTCACCAGCGGTCTCCAGCACGTGGCCGCGATGTACGCGGGCGTGGTGGCCCCGCCCATGATCGTCGGACCGGCCGTCGGCCTCTCCGCCACCGAGACCGCCTTCCTCATGGGCGCCTCGCTCTTCACCGCCGGTCTCGCCACCCTGCTCCAGACCCTCGGCTTCTGGAAGGTCGGCGCCCGGCTGCCCTTCGTCAACGGGGTCTCGTTCGCCGGGGTGACCCCCATGATCGCCATAGGCAAGGGGCAGGGCGCCGACGCCATCCCCGTCATCTTCGGCGCGATCATCGTCGCCGGACTCCTCGGCTTCCTCCTCGCCCCCTACTTCGGCCGGCTGGTCCGCTTCTTCCCGCCCGTGGTCACCGGGACCGTCATCACCCTCATCGGCGTCTCCCTGCTGCCCGTGGCCTTCAACTGGTCCCAGGGCGGCAACCGGACGGCCGCCGACTACGGCTCCCTCGGCAACATCGGACTGGCCGCCGCCACCCTGCTCATCGTCCTGGCCCTGCGCCGCCTGCTGCGCGGGTTCCTCCAGCAGATCGCCATCCTGCTCGGCCTGGTGGCCGGCACCCTGCTCGCGCTGCCCTTCGGCATGACACGTCTCGACGGGCTGGGCGAGGCCGACCTCGTGGGCTTCCCGACCCCCTTCCACTTCGGGGCCCCGCAGTTCCAGGTCGCCGCGATCGTCTCCATGTGCATCGTGATGCTCGTCTGCATGACCGAGTCCACCGCCGACATCCTGGCCCTCGGGAAGATCGTGGGCCGGCCCGCCGACGAGCAGACCATCGCGGGCGGCCTGCGCGCCGACACCCTCGGCAGCGCCCTCAGCCCGCTCTTCAACGGCTTCATGTGCAGCGCGTTCGCCCAGAACATCGGCCTGGTCGCCATGACCAAGGTGCGCAGCCGGTTCGTCGTCGCGGCCGGCGGCGGCATCCTGATCCTGCTGGGCCTGTGCCCGGCCGCCGCCTCGGTCATCGCCCTGGTCCCGCTGCCGGTGCTCGGCGGTGCGGGGATCGTCCTGTTCGGCTCGGTCGCCGCCAGCGGCATCCAGACCCTCGCCGGCGCGGCCATGGAGAAGGGCGAGAACGCCCTGATCGTCGCCGCCTCGGTCGGTGTCGGCCTGATCCCGATCGCCGCCCCGGACTTCTACCACGCCTTCCCCGAGGACCTGCTCGTCGTGCTCGACTCGGGCATCAGCACGGGCTGCCTGGTGGCGATCGGGCTCAACCTGGCCTTCAACCACCTCGGTGCGCGCCGTACCGCCGGGACTCCGGAGCCGGCCCCGGTCCTGCACTGAACGGGCCGGTCCTGCACTGGACGGGCGGTCGTGCACGGACGGGCGGTCGTGAACGGAACGGGCGGTCCTGCACGGAGCCGGCCGGTCCGCGCGACCGGCCGCCGGTCGCCCGCCTCAGGCCGCCCAGCTGCGTAACGGACCCGGCTCCGCCTCGCCGTCGCCGGCGCCGGGAGCCGGGTCCGCCCAGATGTCCGGGGTCACGCACCGCACCCGGCGGCCCGCCTGGTCCAGCACCTGGGCCTCGGACTTGCGGGTGCGCAGGGCCACCGCGGTGTCCGTGATCCGCAGGCCGGGGAGCCGGCGCAGCAGCTCGGCGGTGTACCGGGACAGCTCCTCGACGGCCCGCAGCCGGGCGCTGATCATGAAGTTCCACGGTCCGCTGACGGACATGCACATGCGGGTCTCGCGGATGCCCGCGGCCGCCGCCGCGCAGTCGGCCACCTCGTACTCGGCCACCTCGGCCCACACGGTCGCCGAGACCGGCCAGCCCGACAGCCGGGCGGCCAGCGCACAGCTGAACCGCAGGCCGTGCCCGGCCTCCAGGCGGGCCAGCCGCCGCCGTACGGTCGACTCGCTCATCCCGGACTCCCGGGCCAGCGAGGCCACGCTGCGCCGGGCGTCCGAGGCCAGCGCCAGCACCAGGGCCCGGTCCTCTTCGGTGAGGAGCACCGACCCGGTCCCGGCGGGGGCCTGCGGCCGCAGCGGCCGGCCGGTCAGCCGGGCCACCTGGGCCGGGTTCAGCTGGTCCAGCCGCCACCGGTCGGGTGCGTGGTGCACGGTCGTCACCATCGAGGTCCGGGTGGTGACGACCCCCGGTATCCGCTGCACGCGCAGCGACAGGTAGCGGTAGAGGGCGTGCAGGTCCGGTACGGCGACGAAGGCCAGCAGGTCCCGGGAGCCGGTGACGTGCTCCAGGCCCAGCGTGTGCGGGTCGTCCGTCAGGGCCCGCCCCACCGCCGGCGCGCTGCCGGGGGTGCAGCCGAGCTCGACCCACGCCATGCAGGGCTGGTGGTGCCCCGTACGCAGCCCCAGGCCCGAGATCCACGCGTCGCCGGAGGCGGTCAGCCGCTCCCAGCGGCGCGCGAGGGTGTCGGGACGGGCCCCGAGCACCGGTGCCAGCCGCTCCCAGCTGGCCCGGGGCGCGAGCTGGAGTGCATGGACCAGCGCCCGGTCCATGTCGTCCATGGCGGAATTGGCTGAGTGCATACCCTTCCCTGGTGGTTCTCCCGGCCGCAGGCGAGGGGACCGGTGTGACAGCCGATGATCTCTCTTTGGTGCATTCGACGCGGCACGGGGGTTGTTGCGTGCATCTTCGTGAGCAGCGGGAGGAAGTGTGGGCGAGTCCCCAGGGGGCGTGCGCGCCTCCGTACCCGCGGAGCCGTCCAGTTTCGTGGGCCGAGAGCACGAGCTGGCCGCCACGGCCGCACTGCTCGCCGCCGGCCGCCTGGTCACTCTCACAGGCCCCGCAGGTATCGGCAAGACCCGGCTCGCGGTCCGGGCGGTCCGGGCCGGCCACGGGGCGGCGGAGACCGTGTGGGCCGACCTCGCCGGGCTGCCCGAGGACCGCTGGGCCGCACTGGAGGACGAACTCGTCGAACGCCTGGCCGGATCCCCGGCGCAGCGGCCCGCCGACCGGTCCGTGCTCCTCGTCCTCGACGGATGCGAGCAACTGGGCGGGACCTGCGCGGGACTGGTGGCCGGACTGCTGGACCGGCACCCGCGGCTGCGGATCCTCGCCACCTCGCAGTGGCCGCTCGGCATCGAACCCGAGGTCTGCCTGCCCGTCCCCCCGCTCGCCGTGCCCCCCGCCGAGGGTGAGGGCGAGGCCGTGGATCCCGCCGCGTACCCCGCCGTACGGCTGTTCGCCGAGCGGGCCCGGGGCGCGGACCCCTACTTCGAGCTGAACCGCCGCAACGCGGCGCCGGTGGCCCGGCTCTGCCGCGCCCTCGACGGCATACCCGGCGCGCTCGAACTGGCCGCCGGGCGCCTGCGCCAGTACGCACCCGAGCAGGCCCTGCGCCGGGTGGAGGCCGATCCGCTGCGGTTCCTCGCGGGCGGCGCGGGCCGCGGGGCGCGGGGGGACGCCGAACGTACGCACCGGCTGTGCTCGCCCGCCGAGCGGCTGCTCTGGGAGCGGCTGTCGGTGTTCGCCGGGTCCTTCGACCAGGCGGCGGTGGAGACCGTCTGCGGGTTCGGGGCCCTCAGCCGGGAGGAGGCGGGGGCGGCGCTGCGGCGGCTGGCCCCCGGGCTGCTGCTCGACGCCGGGGGCGGCCGGCACCGGCTGCCGCTGTCCGTACGGGCGCACGCCGCCCGGCTGCTGCTCGTACGGGGGGACCACGCGGAGCTCGCGCGGCGGCACCACGACTGGTTCCGGCTGACGGCCGAGCGGTCCGCGCAGCTGTGGCGGGCCGGGCTCCAGCGCGACGCGCGCGAACTGGCCCTGCGGGAACTGCCGGACCTGCGGGTGGCGATGAACCCGCTGGGCGGGGCCGGCCCGGCGGCGGCCCTGGAGATCGCCGTGGCGCTCTGGTTCCTCTGGGCGGCCTGCGGCCTGCTCGTGGAGGGCCGCCGGCACCTGGAGCGGGCGCTGGCCCTGCATCCGGCGCCGCGCCCGGCCCGGGCGCTGTGGCTGGCGGGCTGGCTCCTGGGCCTGCTGGGGGAGTCGGACGGGGTGGACCCGCTGCTCATCGAGGGCTGGTCGGCCGCGGTGCAGGAGGGGGAGGACACGTGCGTGGCCTTCCTGGCGCACACCCGCGGCACGGTGGCGCTGTGGGACTCGCGCTGCGCCGACGCGGCGGCGGAGTTCCGCGAGGCGCTGGAGCTGCTGCCGGCGGAGCCCGAGTTCGGGCCCGGGCGGGCGGTGCTGGCCGCTTCGTACACGATGGCGCTGGCCCTGGCCGACCCGGCGGCGGTGCCGGTGGAGGACGGGCCGCCGGTGGGTCCCGCGGACCCGTGGGCCAGTGCCTGGGAGAGCTACGCGTACGCCCAGGTGCTGCGCCGGGAGGCGCAGTGGGACGCGGCCCGGACCGAACTGCTGCGGGCGCTGGGCATCCAGCTGCTCCTCGGCGACCTGCTGGGGCAGGCCGCCGGGGCCGAGCTGCTGGCCGCGCTGGAGACGGACCTCGGCCGGCACCGGGAGGGCGCCCGGCTGCTGGGGGCCGTCGACCGGATCCGCGCGGTGCTGCTGCGCGATCCGCGGGCGGCGGCCCTGTGGTGCCGGGGGCGGGCGCCCGCGGAATCGGTCCTCCGCGCCCGGCTGACGGAGGACGGGTACACCCGCGCGTACGCGGAGGGCGCCCGCGCGGGTCTGCGGGCCCTGCTGCAGGAGGGGTGACGGGCGCGGGGCCGCCGCGCCCGTCGGTCCTGCCGGCGCGGCGGTGCCGCGCGCGTCCGCGCCGGTCCGTCCGCGCCCCCGCGTCCGCCGGTACGGCTACGGGGTGGCCGCCAGGTACATGCCGGTGTGGTCGGCCCCGGCCGTGTTCTTGCAGGACCGGCTGCCGGAGGCGTCGGCCGCGAACAGGGTCAGGCAGCGGCCCAGGGCCAGCTGGCCGTAGTGGTTGGGGTGCATGGACTCCTGCACCAGGCCCTGCGTGGAGTTGTTGTCGATCCACCGCGCCCATTCGCTCGTCTTGGCGGACGGCGGCACCGTGGCGGTCACCTGCTTGCTGGCCTTGGCGCAGACCTCGCGGCCCTGGAGCATGTCGCGCAGGTCCAGGAACTGGATCCCCTTGGCGGTGGCCACGCCCTTGAGCCGGTTCGCGATCTGCGGCACGAGGGAGTCGCGGGCCCAGTCGGAGTCCTTGTTCCAGAACGGGCAGCCGCCGGTGTTGTAGCGGCTCCAGTCGCTCTGCGTGTAGCGGTTCTCCAGGCCCCGCGGGATGGGGGAGGGGTAGGACTGGAGCACGATCCGGTAGTCCCCGGCCGCGTATCCGGCGCCGGACATCACGGCACGGATCTCGTCGACGGACTTGCCGACCTTGGCCATGACCCCGTCGATCTTCGCGTCGACCTGCTCCTGCTGGTCGTCGTAGCAGTACGAGCCCCACAGGACGAAGTCGTAGGCGCACTCCGAGATGATGTCGGCGAAGCCCAGGTCGTTGCCGCCGATCGACAGCGTGATCATCTTGACGTTGTGCGAGGCGGCCACGGCGGCCAGCCGGTCGGCCTGCGGGGCCTCGCCCTTGAAGGCCGTCCCGCCGTTCGAGGACCGGAAGACGTTGTCGGTGACGGCTCCGGAGCAGGCGAGGTTGACGGCCGTGTCGGCGATCCCGGCGGCGCTGTTGACCTCGGCGGAGTCGGAGCGGTGGCAGCCGTTGGCGGCCGTGGTGCCGTACACGCGGCCGGGGTCGTACGTGCTGCCGGTGACCCAGGCCCGGTCGGTGCCGTTGCGGCTGCCGCTGTTGGTGAGGCTGTTGCCCTTCCAGCGGCCGGCCTCGCCGGAGATGTAGCTGTCGCCCATGGAGACGACGGCGGTCGGCCCGGTCCCGGGACTGGCGGCGGCCGTCCCGGCCGCGGTGCCGACCAGGGCGGTCGCGGCGAGCGGCAGGACGAGCGCGGCACAGGCGGCGAGCCGGGCGGTGCGCGGGGAGGTTCGGGCGGTGCGGGAGGTGCGGTTTCCGATCACAGCGGAACTCCTGCGGTCGGCCAGTACCCGAAAAAACGGTCAACTCGGGCACATGGCTGGGGAAGTGGGGGAACCGCCGGCCGGTGGCAACGGAAAGGTGCCACGCCCGTGTTTGTTACCGCTAGGTAGCCGCAGGTTACTTTTGGGTAACGTCCGACCGTTCGTTCGGGCCCCCTCCCCGATCCGCCACCCACCCGACGCAGCGTCAGGAGCACTGCTAGTTTCGACCGTGATCGACAAGGAACTGGTGGGGGGCATCCGCCAGGCGTGAAAGGCGGGCTTATGCAGATCTCGCAGGTGCTGGACAAGGTCGAGTCGGGGGACATCGCCCTCCCGGAGTTCCAGCGCGGCTACGTGTGGACGCGCGAGCAGGTCAGGGGGTTCTTCGCCTCGCTCTACCGCGACTATCCGATCGGCGGTCTGCTGACCTGGCACACCAAGGCGGAGACCGCGGACACCCGCGGAGGGGCGCCCGGCAAGGACGGCACCATCCAGCTGCTGCTCGACGGCCAGCAGCGCGTCTCCACCCTGTACGGCGTGACCCGGGGGAAGCCGCCGCGCTTCTTCGAGGGGAACCCGGACGTGCTCAAGGGGCTGCATTTCCACCTCGACGCCGAGGTGTTCGAGTTCTACGCCCCGACCAAGATGAAGGACAACCCGCTCTGGGTGGACGTGACCCGGCTGTTCTGCGAGGGGACGGCCCGGCTGTTCGACATCGTCCAGGCGACGGGTGCCGGGCCCGAACAGCAGTCGGCCCACTTCTCCCGGCTCAGCCGGATCCTCCAGATCAAGGACCGCATCGTCCACATCGACGAGGTCACCGGGGCCGACAAGACCGTGGACGTGGTGGTCGAGATCTTCAACCGGGTGAACTCCGGCGGCACCAAGCTGTCCAAGGGCGACCTGGCCCTCGCGGCCATCTGCGCCGCCTGGCCGGACGCGCGGCCGACCATGAAGACGGCCCTGGCGGACTGGGCGCAGGCCGGCTTCGACTTCAAGCTCGACTGGCTGCTGCGCAACGTGAACGCCGTAGCCACCGGGGAGGCGCAGTTCTCCAAGCTGGCGGACGTGAGCGTCGAGGACTTCCGGAGCAGCCTGGTGCACAGCATCGAGGCGGTCTCCCAGCTGCTGGAGGCGCTCGGCGGCCGCCTCGGCCTCGACCACGGCCGGGTGCTGAGCGGGCGGTACGCGTTCCCGGTGATGGTCCGTCTGATGCGGGCCAACGGGGGGACGTTCCCCGATGCCATGACGCGGGACCGGCTCTTCTTCTGGTACGTCCACAGCTTCCTGTGGGGCCGTCACACCGGCGCCACCGAGACGGCCCTCAACCAGGACCTGAGGGCCCTGGACGCGGGCGGCGTGGACCAGCTGATCGGTGTGCTGCGGCGGAGCCGGGGCGATCTCGACGTGCGTCCGGACGACTTCACCGGATCGAGCATGGGCGCCCGCTTCTATCCGATGCTGTACATGCTGACGCGGGTGCACGGGGCCCAGGACTTCCTGAGCGGGGTGCCGCTCCGCGACAACATGCTGGGCCGGCTCAGCTCGCTCCAGGTCCACCACATCTTCCCCAAGGCCCGGCTGTACAAGTACGGCTACGCGCGCGACCAGGTCAACGCGGTGGCGAACTTCTGCTTCCTGACCCAGGGGACGAACCTGAAGATCGGCGCGGCGAACGCGGCGGAGTACCTGGAGGAGATCGAGGCGAGGATGCCGGGCGTGCTCGCCTCCCAGTGGATCCCCACCGACCCCGGGCTGTGGAAGGTGGAGAACTACCCCGCCTTCCTGGAGGCCCGCAGGGTGCTGCTGGCGGACGCCGCCAACCGGTTCCTGGACGCCCTGCACGACGGTCCGTCCCCGCTGGCCCTGGGGCCCCGTACCGGTGCGCCGGCGGTCGGCGCCGCTCCCGGCGGTGCGGTGGCGGTGATGGCGGACGGGGACGTGGAGGACGAGGTCCCCGGACTGGCCCGGCTGCTGGCCGTGGCCGCCGGGGGCGGGCTGGCCGAGCCGGAGCTCGACGCGGAGGTGACCGATCCGCGGACCGGTGCGGCCATCACCGTGGCGGCGGCGCTGTGGCCGCAGGGCCTTCAAGGGGAGGTGGGGACGCCGGTGGCACTGGTCCCGGCGCCGACGGGTCAGGTGCAGGCGGCCCTGGAGTCCCACGGGTTCCGGGTGTTCCACACCGCCGACGCGCTGCGGGGGTTCATCGAGAACACCCTGCTGGAGTGGGCCGCGTAGCGCCCGGGAGCGGGCCCGGACATGCCGGTGCCCCCGTCGTCGGGGACGGCGGGGGCGCCGGGGTTCGGCTGCTGTGCGTGTCAGCCGACGGGTGGGTCAGCCGGTGAGCTGGTCGTACGCGGGGAGGGTGAGGAAGTCCGCGTAGTCGGCGTCCAGGGAGACCTGGAGGAGGAGGTCGTGGGCCTGCTGCCACTTGCCGGCCGCGAAGGCCTCCTCGCCGATCTCGGCGCGGATCGCGGCGAGTTCCGCGGCGGCCACCTCGCGGGCGAGGTCGGCGGTGGCGAGCCGGCCGTCCTCGAAGACGACTCCGGCGTTGATCCACTGCCAGATCTGCGAGCGCGAGATCTCGGCGGTGGCCGCGTCCTCCATCAGGTTGAAGATGGCGACGGCGCCCAGCCCGCGCAGCCAGGCCTCGATGTAGCGGATGCCGACCTGGACCGCGTTGCGCAGGCCCTCGAAGGTGGGCTTCGCGTCGAGCGAGTCGATCGCGATCAGGTCCCCGGGGGCGACGGAGACGTCCTCGCGCAGCCGGTCCTTCTGGTTCGGCTTGTCGCCGAGCACCGCGTCGAAGGAGGCCATGGCGATCGGCACCAGGTCCGGGTGGGCCACCCACGAGCCGTCGAAGCCGTCGCCCGCCTCGCGGTCCTTGTCGGCCTTGACCTTCTCGAACGCGACCTTGTTCACCTCGGCGTCCTTGCGGGACGGGATGAAGGCCGCCATGCCGCCGATGGCGTGCGCGCCGCGCTTGTGGCAGGTGCGGACGAGGAGTTCGGTGTACGCCCGCATGAACGGGGCGGTCATCGTCACCGCGTTGCGGTCCGGCAGCACGAACTTCTCGCCGCCGTCGCGGAAGTTCTTGACGATGGAGAAGAGGTAGTCCCAGCGGCCGGCGTTCAGGCCCGCGGCGTGGTCGCGCAGCTCGTAGAGGATCTCCTCCATCTCGTACGCGGCGGTGATGGTCTCGATCAGGACGGTCGCGCGGACGGTGCCCTGCGGGATGCCCACGTAGTCCTGGGCGAAGACGAAGATCTCGTTCCAGAGGCGGGCCTCCAGGTGCGACTCGGTCTTCGGCAGGTAGAAGAACGGGCCCTTGCCGAGGTCGATCAGGCGCTGCGCGTTGTGGAAGAAGTAGAGGCCGAAGTCCACGAGGGCGCCCGGGACGGAGCGGCCGTCGATCTGCAGGTGGCGCTCCTCCAGGTGCCAGCCGCGGGGGCGCATCACGACGGTCGCGAGCTCCTCGGCGGGCTTGAGGGCGTACGACTTGCCCGACTTCGGGTCGGTGAAGTCGATGCGGCGCTCGTAGGCGTCGATCAGGTTGAGCTGGCCGAGGACGACGTTCTCCCAGGTGGGAGCGGAGGCGTCCTCGAAGTCGGCGAGCCAGACCTTCGCGCCCGAGTTGAGGGCGTTGATGGTCATCTTGCGGTCGGTGGGACCGGTGATCTCCACGCGGCGGTCGTTCAGCGCGGCCGGGGCCGGCGCCACCTTCCAGTCGCCCTCGCGGATCTGTGCGGTCTCCGGGAGGAAGTCGAGGTGGGAGGTGCGGGCGATCTCGGCGCGGCGCTCGGCGCGGCGGGCGAGGAGCACGTCGCGGCGGGGGGTGAACCGCCGGTGCAGCTCGGCCACGAAGGCGAGTGCCGCTTCGGTGAGGACCTCGTCCTGCCGGGGCAGGGGCTCGGCATCGGCGATGGCCAGCGGGGACGGCGCTGGTGCTGACATATCTGTCACTCCTTCAGCGGCGGTGCCTGGCGGCCGCGGGAATGCTCGCGCACGGCACGCAGTGCCGCAGGGTGTGGAGAGTTCCGGGATACGGTCGCGGGCGCCGTCTGGGGTTCAGGGCGCTTCTGACCAGTGGATAGTAATTTCCACGTCGTGGAAGTTCAATGGTTTGTTGATGTCGAGATTCTCTGGCTCGACAGATTCCGGTTCTCGTATGGCTCTCAGTGCCACTGCGGTCACGCCCCGCTCAGGCCAGCCGGGCCAGATCCGGCGGGGTGTCGATGTCGTAGTCCTCCGCGATGTCGCCGCACTCCACCAGGATGAGGTCCGCGGCGTGATTCCTCAGGTGGACGCGCGCACCGCGGTCACCCGTGGCGGTGGCGGCGATGTCCGGCCAGCGGTCCGAGCCGAAGAGCACCGGGTGACCGCGCTCCCCGCCGTACGCGGCCGCCGCCAGCGTGCCGGGGGAGCGGTACGCCGCGCGCACCCGGGCCACCGCCTCCGGTCCGATCCCCGGCTGGTCGACGAGGGAGACCAGGGCCGCCTCGGCGCCGCTGCCGGCCAGGGAGGCCAGCCCCACCCGCAGGGAGGAGCCCATGCCCTCGGACCAGTCCGGATTGTCGACGAGTACGCAGCCGGCCAGGTCGGCCCGCTCCCGGACCTCCGCCGCGGCGGCGCCGAGCACCACGTGCACCGGCTCGCAGCCGGCCGCCCGCAGGACCCGGACCGCGTTCTCCACCAGGGGCCGCCCGCGGTAGTCGAGCAGGGCCTTCGGGCGGCCGCCGAGCCGCCGGCCGCCCCCGGCGGCCAGCAGCAGGCCGGCGATGCGGGGCGCGCTGATCTGGGTGTGTGCCATGGGTCCTGGATACCACCCGGCCGTGGTTGACTGGCCCGCGTGCGCGAGCGCGTGGGGAAGGGAGACGGGGACCCGAGGGTGGCTGCGCTGCGCCTCGCGGTGTCCCGGCTGCGCCGTGAACTCGCCGCACATCCGCGGGAGTTCGCCGAACGCGGCATCGCCGAGGACGAGCTCGCCGCGCTGGGCGCGATGGCCGCGGGCGGCACCGCGGAACCGGCCCGGCTGCTGCGCTCCCTCCTGGCCGTGGCCGGCGCCCTCGGCTCGGTGAGCGCCCTGGCGGCCCCGCTGACCGCCCTCCGCGAGGCGGTCCGCGCCTTCACGGAACCGCGCGGGGACTGAGCACCCGGCCGCACGGGAACCCCCGGGCCCGGCCTCGGGCCCCCGGCCCCTGGCCTCGGGCCCCCGGCCCCTGGCCTCGGGCCCCCGGCCCCTGGCCTCGGGCCCCCGGCCTCGGGCCCCGGCCTCGGGCCCGAGCCCCGGCCTCGCGGCCGCCGCGCGGTGGACCGGCCCCCGCTCCCGGCCTTGTCTGCACCGGCCCGGCCCCGCCCCTACGTCCGCACCGGCCGTTCCCCGGCGCGGGCGAGCCCGGCGGCGGGCCGGGTCCGCGGCCGGCCGGCGGTCAGGGCGCGGAGCGCGTGCCGGGCCGTGCGCAGGAGCGGGCCCAGGCGCAGCGGCGCGGCCGTGCGGGACTCGTGGGCGTACTGGAGCGCCCGCTCCCCGCGGTCGGTCAGGAGGAAACCGGACTCGTGGGTGGAGCTCTGACCGTGCGCGTTCATCGGATCTCCCTTGCCAATCAAAGGCCAATAAGGCGATTCTGGGGGCCGATTGGCCTGGACGGCAGAGCCAATCAGGGGAGGTTGGCATGGCAGACGCAAGAGTGGTCCATACGGCGGACAGAACCCTCGGCAGCCGCCGCCTCGCGGCCCTGCTCCCCCCGGAGGTCCTGGCCCGCCCCGGCTACCGGGCCCTGGCCGAGGCGATCCGCAGCCTGATCCTCGACGGCCGGGTCCCCCTGCACGTGCGGCTCCCCGCCGAGCGCGAGCTCGCCGAGGCGGTCGGGGCCAGCCGGGCCACCGTCACCGCCGCCTACGACCTCCTGCGCGAGAGCGGCTACGTACGCAGCCGCCGCGGCTCCGGCACCTTCACGGAACTGCCCGAGGGCCACGCCCCCGTCGGGGTCCACGCCCTGGTCCCGGACGACTCCGGCATCGACCTGGCCATCGCCGCCATGGGCGCACCCGAAGGGGCCCTCCCCGAGGCCCTGGCCTGGGCCGCACCCCGCCTGGCCGAGCTGTCGCGCACCCCCGGCTACCGCCCGTACGGCCTGCCGGAGCTGCGGGCCGCCATCGCCGGCCGCTACACCCGGTACGGCCTGCCCACCCGCCCCGACCAGATCCTCGTCACCGCCGGCGCCCAGCAGGCCCTCGTGCTGTCGCTCGGCCTGCTCTGCCGGGTCGGCGACCGGGTCATGACCGAGAACCCGGCCTACGCGAACGCACTGGACGCCGTACGCCACGCCCGCCTGCGGGCCGCGCCCGTCGCCGTGTCCGACCGCGGCTGGGACCTGGAGATGGCCGAGTCCACCCTGCGCCAGACCGAACCGCGCGTGGCCTACGTGGTGCCCGACTTCCACAACCCGACCGGCCTGCTGATGCCCGAGGAGGACCGGCTGCGGCTGCTGGCCGCCACCCGGCGGGCCGGCAGCTGGCTCGTCGTGGACGAGACCATCGCCGACATCGCCCTCGACGTGCCCCGGCCCGCCCCGCTCGCCTCCCTCGGCGCCCGCGGCTCCGCGGACCACGTCCTCACCATCGGCTCCCTGAGCAAGACCCACTGGGGCGGCCTGCGGGTCGGCTGGATCCGCGCCGGAACCCAGCTGATCACCGAGCTGACGGCGGTCCGCGCGGCCGCCGACATGACCGGCTCGATGCTCGACCAGCTGGTCGCCGTACGGCTGCTGGAGACCCTCGACCGCGGCCTGCCCGCGCGGCTGGAGCAGCTGCGCGAGCGGCGCTCGGCGCTGGTCGCGGCCCTCCAGCGGCACACCCCCGAATGGCGCTGGCAGCTGCCGCCCGGCGGGCTCTCCCTGTGGGTGGACCTCGGCGAGCCGGTCAGCTCGGCGCTCGCCGACCGGGCCCGCGAAGCCGGGGTCCACATCAGCCGCGGCGCCCGCTTCGGCGCCGACCCCGGCACCTTCGAACACCGGCTGCGGATCCCGTACACCCTGCCCCCCGAGTACCTGGAAGAAGCCGTGCGCCGGCTGGCCGCCGCCTTCCACGAGGGGGTGCCGCTGGCCCCCGCCGTGGACCGCCCGCACTGGGTGGCCTGAACCCGGCGGAGGCCTCGGGGCCCGGCCGACCGCCCTACGGGGTACGGATCAGCCGGCGCGCCCCCGCCTGGGCCACGGCCGCCGTGCGCGAGTCCACGCCGAGCTTGGCGTAGATGTGCACCAGGTGGGACTTCACCGTGGCCTGGCTGAGGAACAGCTGCTTGCTGATCTGCTGGTTGGACAGGCCGTCCGCGACCAGCTGGAGCACCTCCAGCTCCCGCTTGGTCAGCGACTCGGCCGGGGTCCGCATCCGGTCCATCAGCCGCAGGGCCACCGCGGGGGCCAGCGCCGACTGGCCCGCCGCCGCCGTGCGCACCGCCGCCGCCAGTTCCTCGGGCGGGGCGTCCTTCAGCAGGTAGCCGGAGGCCCCGGCCTCGACCGCCGCCAGGATGTCGGCGTCCGTGTCGTACGTGGTCAGCACCAGCACCCGGGGCGCGCCGGGCCGGGCGGTGATGGCCGCGGTGGCCTCCGAGCCGTGCATCCCGGCACCGAACTGGAGGTCCATCAGGACCACGTCCACCTCTTCGGCGGCGGCGAGTTCCACCGCGCGCTCGGCGGTGGCGGCCTCGGCGACCACCGCGAAGTCCGGTTCGGTGTCGAGGACCGCACGCAGCCCCGCCCGTACCACCGGGTGGTCGTCGGCGAGCAGCAGGCGGATGGTCATGGTTGCTCCACGGGCAGCGGCAGGGTGACGGCCAGGGCGGTGCCCTGGCCGGGGGCGGACTCCACGGTGAAGGTGCCGCCCAGGGACTCGGCCCGCGAGCGGATCGCCGGAAGCCCGAAGCCGCCCTCCCCGGGCGGTCCCGAACCGCCCGTTCCGGAGGGCGCGGACAGCACGGCGGCAGCCTCGAAGCCCCGGCCGTCGTCCACGACGTCCAGGGTCACCGAGGAGTCCATGAAGGTCAGGGTGATCTCCGCGCGCTCCGCCGCCGCGTGCCGCACCACGTTGGCCAGCGCCGACTGGGCGATCCGCAGCAGGGCCACCTCGTACGGGGTGGGCAGCTCGGCGGGGGTGCCGCTGAGCGAGAACCGCACCCGGGGGCCCGGCGCGGCGCCGCACAACCGTTCCAGGGCGGCCGCGAGCGAACCGTGCTCCAGGTCGGGCGGGGTGAGCGCGCGGACGAACCGGCGGGCCTCGGCCAGGTTGTCCTGGGCGGCCTGCCGGGCCTGCGCGATGTGCGCGGCGGCCGGGGCGCCGGCGGGCAGGGCGCGCTCGGCCGCCCGCAGCAGCAGCTGGATCGAGGACAGGCCCTGGGCCAGGGTGTCGTGGATCTCCCGGGCCAGCCGCTCCCGCTCCGCCATGGTCCCGGCGGTCCGCTCGGCGGCCGCCAGCTCCGCCCGGGTGGCGATCAGCTCCTCGATCAGCTCCCGCCGCCGCTCGCTCTCCCGGTACAGCGCCTGGTAGCCCAGGGCCGTGGCCACGGCCACCGCCGCACCCAGCACCGGGCCGAGGAAGGCGCCCGCGTTCACGGCCGGGCTGTGCGCGATGAACCCGGCGATCGCCCCGGCCGCGGTCACGGCCACCGCCGGCAGCGCCCACCGCAGCGGCAGCAGGTGCAGCAGGAGGAAGTACAGCGGGAAGGCGATCCACACGCCGACCGGGGACACCGCCAGCAGCCCGGCCCAGGCCGCGAGCAGCACCGCCAGCCACAGCGCCCGCGCCCGCAGCGAGCGCTGCACGGCCGGGGCCCGTACCCCCGCGGCGTACACGGCGGCCGTCAGGGCGGCGGCCCCGAGGGCCCGGCCGGGGTGCGGTTCGCCGTCGGCCGCCGCCCGTACGGCGGCCAGCACCAGCAGGCCCAGCAGCAGCGCGTGCAGGCACAGGCGAAGGATGCGGGAGACCGGGGTCAGGGGGCGGGCGGGACGGGCGGGGCTGGATTCCATGTCCCGACCAGCCTAAGCGGGCGGGCCCCGGCGGCGGTCAACCGAAAGTTCGATGTCCGGGTGCACCCTTTGACCCGAGGATGCCTCCCGTGGCGCGATGCCCGGCGCCCGCCCGCACGGCCAAGGTGGGGGACATGTTCGTCGCATGGAGAGATCTGCGGTTCGCCAAGGGCCGCTTCGCCCTGATGGGCGCCGTCGTGGTGCTGATCACCCTGTTGGTGGGGCTGCTGTCCGGGCTCACGTCCGGACTGGCCCGTGAGAACACCTCGGCGGTGACCGGACTGCCCGCCGACCACCTGGCCTTCGCCGCCCCCGCAGGGGACCGGAAGGTGTCCTTCACCAACTCCTCGGTACCCGAGAGCGCCTGGCGCAGCTGGGCCGGCCGGCCCGGGGTGGACGCGGCCGAGCCGCTCGGGATCCGCACCCTCAACGCGGCCGCGGGCGAGCGGGCCGCCGCCGTCTCGGCCTTCGGCGTGGCACCGGACTCCGGGCTGGCCCCGCGGGTGCCGGACGCCCCGCTCGGGCCGGGCAGGGCGATCCTGTCGGAGAAGGCGGCCGAGGAGCTCGGCGTGGGCGCCGGGGACACCGTGAGGATCGGCGGGGTGACGGAGACCGTGGCGGCCGTGGCCGGCACGGCGGCCTTCAGCCACACGCCGGTGGTCTGGGTGGCCCTCGACGACTGGCAGCGGATCGGCGGCGCAGGCAGCCCTCCGCAGCCGCAGGCCACCGTGGTCGCGCTGCGCACCACCGGGTCCGCGGACCTCGCGGCGGGCGACGCGGCCGCCGGTACGAAGACCCTGACGCGGGACGAGGCGCTGACCGCCATCGGCTCGTACACCGCCGAGAACGGATCGCTCCAGCTGATGCGCGGCTTCCTCTTCGCCATCTCCGCCCTGGTCATAGGGGCCTTCTTCACGGTGTGGACCATCCAGCGCAGCGGGGACATCGCCGTCCTCAAGGCGCTCGGCGCCGCCACGCCGTACCTGCTGAAGGACGCGCTCGGCCAGGCCGTCGCCATGCTGGTCGCCGGCACCGGGCTCGGCTCGCTGCTCGCGGCCGGCATCGGGGCGCTGATCGGCGGCGGGGACGTGCCCTTCGTGCTCGACCTTCCGACCGTGCTGGTCCCCGCCCTGGTCATGACCGGCCTGGGAGTGCTCGGCGCGGCGCTGTCCATCCGGCGGATCACCGCCGTAGACCCCCTGACCGCACTCGGGAGCGCCCGATGACCCTCCTCGTCCACGACGTCACGCTCACCTACCCCGACGGCGACGGCCGGCTCACCGCCCTGGACGCGGTGCACCTGGACGTGCCGGCGGGCACCCTGGCGGCGGTGGTCGGCCCCTCGGGGTCGGGCAAGTCCAGCCTGCTCGCGGTGGCGGCCACCCTGGTGACCCCCGACTCCGGGCGGGTGGTGGTGGCGGGCCGGGACACCGGGAGCCTGTCGGCGGCCGGACGGTCCGCGCTGCGGCGCGAGCACATCGGGATCGTGTTCCAGCAGCCCAACCTGCTGCCCTCGCTGACCTGCGCCGAGCAGCTCCAGGTGATGGCCCACATCTCCGGGCGCCCGTCGCGGCGGCTGCGCCGGCGGGCGCTGGAGCTGCTGGACGCGGTGGGCCTGGCGGAGAAGGCCGACCGGCGGCCGCACGAGCTGTCCGGGGGGCAGCGGCAGCGGGCGAACATTGCGCGGGCGCTGATGAACGAGCCCTCGGTGCTGCTCGTGGACGAGCCGACGAGTGCGCTGGACCACGAGCGGGGGGAGGCGGTGCTCGACCTGCTGGTGGACCTGACGCGGGAGCGGGGGACGGCGACGGTGCTGGTCACGCACGACCGTACGCACCTGTCCCGGGTGGACCGCACCCTCACCATGACCGACGGCCGCCTCACCCCCACGCCCGTCCCCGCCTGACGCCCGAGGGGGCAACCCCCAGCCTCGCCGGCGATTGAGGCGCGGGTCCGGGCGGAGCCCGGTGCCCGGCGCCAGCCGGGTTGCTCTTGGGGCTCCGCCCCGAACCCCGCTCCTCAAGCGCCGGAGGGGCTGGGTGTTGCCCTCGCGCCTCGTGCGTGCGCGGAGCGGGAAGGGTTGCCAGGCCCGGTGGCCAGCCGACCGCCGTCGTGTCGGGGCTCCGCCCCGAACCCCGCTCCTCAAGCGCCGGAGGGGCTGGGTGTTGCCCTCGCGCCTCGTGCGTCCGCGGAGCGGGGAGGGTTGCCACGCCTGGCGGGCGGCCGGCCGCCGTCGTGTCGGGGCTCCGGCCCCGAACTCCGCTCCTCAAGCGCCGGAGGGGCTGGGTGTTGCCCTCGCGCCTCGTGCGCCCGCGGAGCGGGAAGGGTTCCCCCGGTGGGCACCGGAGCCCGCTTCGTCGGCGGTCGGCCCAGGACGGCCGGGTTCCGGGCGCGGCCCGGTCAGGTCCGGGCAGGCCCGGCTACGCCGGGTTCTGGTTGGCGAGGGCCACCGAGAGTTCCGCGGCCACGTTCTGGAGGATGGGGACGATCGTCTCGGTCGCGGCCTCCGTGACGCGGCCGGCCGGGCCGGAGATGGAGATGGCCGCGGCGGTCGGCGAGTTCGGCACCGACACGGCGAGGCAGCGGACTCCTATTTCCTGCTCGTTGTCGTCCACCGCGTAGCCCGCCTTGCGGACCTGCTCCAGCGCCTCGAGGAAGCCCTCCGGGGTGGTGATGGTCTTCTCGGTCGCGGCCGGCATGCCCGTACGGGCGAGCAGCGCGCGCACCTCCTCGGCAGGGGTGTACGCCAGCAGCGCCTTGCCGACGCCCGTGGAGTGCGGCAGCACCCGGCGGCCCACCTCGGTGAACATGCGCATGGAGTGCTTGGACGGCACCTGGGCGACGTAGACGATCTCGTCCCCGTCGAGCAGGGCCATGTTGGCCGTCTCGCCGGTCTCCTCGACCAGGCGGGCCAGGTACGGCCGGGCCCACGTGCCCAGCAGCCGCGAGGCGGACTCGCCGAGCCGGATCAGGCGGGGGCCGAGGGAGTAGCGCCGGTTGGTCTGCTGGCGGACGTATCCGCAGGCGACCAGGGTGCGCATGAGGCGGTGGATGGTGGGCAGGGGCAGTCCGCTGGCGGCGGAGAGCTCGCTCAGGCCGACCTCGCCCCCGGCGTCGGCCATCCGTTCGAGCAGATCGAAGGCGCGCTCGAGGGACTGGACGCCACCGCTTGCGGCGGTCTTGGCGGAAGCGTCGGTGGTGCTGGCGCTGGACGTCGGCACGGCGCGATCCTTTCGGTGCTGGCAGGCAAGGAAGCAGCCTACCGGGCGCGGGTCGGCCGCCCTAGTGCGAGGGGCCGGACCGTACCCGCCGGTCAGAGGGGGTTTGTCCCGGGTGGGCCGGGCCTCGGTGTGGCGACCGGTGTGCTCTCCGTGGTGATAGCTACGTTCTGTAGAGCGAAATCTTAATTCCATTCTGTGGAAACATCCAATTGCGGCGCGTACCGCTCGGGTGACCGTCCGGGCACTCTTGACGGGCCCCCGAGTTGGCGTGAAGACTCCGTCAACAGAACGTTGAATTTCGCTCTGTGGAAGTAGATACGGGAGGTTCCGGGTGTCCGACGTGGCGGTGGAACTGGTACTGCGCTCGACGCGCGTCATCACCCCGGAGGGGACGCGCCCGGCCTCGGTCGCCGTCGCCGCCGGGAAGATCGCGGCCGTGCTGCCGTACGAGGCCGAGGTCCCCGCGCAGGCCCGGCTGGAGGACTTCGGGGACGACGTGCTGCTCCCCGGCCTGGTCGACACCCACGTCCACGTGAACGACCCCGGCCGCACCGAGTGGGAGGGCTTCTGGACCGCCACCCGCGCCGCCGCGGCCGGCGGCATCACCACGATCCTCGACATGCCGCTCAACTCCCTGCCGCCCACCACCACCGTGGACCACCTGCGCATCAAGCAGGAGGTCGCCCGCGCCAAGGCGCACGTGGACGTCGGCTTCTGGGGCGGCGCCCTGCCCGACAACGTCAAGGACCTCGCCCCGCTGCACGAGGCCGGCGTCTTCGGCTTCAAGTGCTTCCTCTCCCCGTCCGGCGTGGACGAGTTCCCGGAGCTCGACCAGGAGCAGCTGGCGACCTCCCTCGCCGAGATCACCGGCTTCGGCGGCCTGATGATCGTGCACGCCGAGGACCCGCACCACCTGGGCAGCGCGCCCGTCGTGCCCGGTCCCAAGTACGCGGACTTCCTCGCCTCCCGGCCGCGCGACGCCGAGAACACCGCGATCGAGAACCTGATCGCCCAGGCCAAGCGGCTCGGCGCCCGCGTGCACGTCCTGCACCTGTCCTCCAGCGACGCGCTGCCGCTGATCGCCGCCGCCAAGGCCGAGGGCGTACGGATCACCGTCGAGTCCTGCCCGCACTACCTCACCCTGACGGCCGAAGAGGTCCCGGACGGCGCCAGCGAGTTCAAGTGCTGCCCGCCCATCCGCGAGGCCGCCAACCAGGACCTGCTCTGGGACGCGCTCGCCGACGGCACGATCGACTGCATCGTCTCCGACCACTCGCCCTCCACTGCCGACCTCAAGACGGCCGACTTCGCCACCGCCTGGGGCGGCATCTCCTCCCTCCAGCTGGGCCTGCCGGCCGTCTGGACCGAGGCGAAGAAGCGCGGCCGCACCCTGGAGGACGTCGTCCGCTGGATGTCCGAGGCCCCCGCGCGGCTGGCCGGGCTGAGCCAGAAGGGCGCCATCGAGGCCGGCCGCGACGCCGACTTCGCCGTCCTCGCCCCCGAAGAGACCTTCACCGTGGACCCGGCCGAGCTCCACCACCGCAACCAGGTCACGGCGTACGCGGGCAGGACCCTGCACGGCGTCGTGAAGTCCACCTGGCTGCGCGGTGCGCAGATCGCCGCCCACGGCACCCCGTCCGAGCCCACCGGCCGACTCCTCGAAAGGCAGAACTGACTGTGACGGCGATTCCTTCCTACACCGGCAACGCGAACCCGTACGGAGGCGGCGACCCGTACGCCGACTACCGCACGGCCGAGTTCCCGTTCACCCAGTACGCGAACCTCGCCGACCGGCAGCTCGGCGCGGGCGTCATCGCCGCCAACGACGAGTTCTTCGCCCAGCGCGAGAACCTGCTGATCTCCGAGGCCGCGCACTTCGACCCCGAGGACTTCGGCCACAAGGGCAAGGTCATGGACGGCTGGGAGACCCGCCGCCGCCGCGGCGTCTCCGCCGAGCAGCCCTGGCCCACCCCCGAGGACCACGACTGGGCGCTCGTACGCCTCGGCGCCCCCGGCGTGATCCGCGGCATCGTCGTCGACACCGCCCACTTCCGCGGCAACATGCCGCAGGCCGTCTCCATCGAGGGCACCAACTGGGAGGGCGCCCTCGCGCCCACTCCGGAGGAGCTCCAGGGCGAGGACGTGAAGTGGACGACCATCGTCCCGCGCACCCCGGTCGGCGGCCACGCGGCCAACGGCTTCGAGGTGACCGCCGAGCAGCGCTTCACGCACCTGCGCGTCAACCAGCACCCGGACGGCGGCATCGCCCGCCTGCGCGTCTACGGCGAGGTCCTCCCCGACCCGCAGTGGCTGGCCGCCCTCGGCTCCTTCGACGTGGTGGCCCTGGAGAACGGCGGCGCCGTCCAGGACGCGTCCAACCGCTTCTACTCCCCGCCGACCAACACCATCAACCCGGGCCGCTCCCGCAAGATGGACGACGGCTGGGAGACCGCCCGCCGCCGCGACAACGGCAACGACTGGATCCGCTACCAGCTCGTCGCCGAGTCCGAGATCCGCGCGGTCGAGATCGACACCGCCTACCTCAAGGGCAACTCGGCCGGCTGGGCCTCCCTCTCGGTGAAGACCGGCGAGGAGGGCGAGTGGACGGAGTTCCTGCCCCGCACCCGCCTGCAGCCCGACACCAACCACCGGTTCGTGCTCGACACCCCGGCGGTCGGCACCCACGTCCGGATCGACATCTTCCCGGACGGCGGCTTCTCCCGCCTGCGCCTGTACGGCTCGCTGACCGAGCAGGGCACGGCGGCGCTCACCGCCCGCCACCAGGAGCTGAACGGCTGACCCGCAGCCGCATGAGACCCGGGCGAAGCGACACCCGCCCGTGACCGGGCACGTGCCGGAAGACAGCGCCTGCACGTGCCCGGACCCGTGGGGCGTACCGGAAGACAGCGCCGGTACGCCCCACAAGCATGCCCGCGCCCGGTCCCGGGCGCCCCGCCCTCCCCGGCCTGCACCCCCGCGCGCGGCCGGAGAAAGGTGTAGCAGTCACCCGTTTCCCCCGGTACGGTGATCACCCCCGTGCGAGCCGCCGAAGCCTCCACCCGCACCCAGCCGTTGGAGAGAAACCGGTGACCTCCGCCAGCGCCGCCGCCGCGCCCGCCCTCGCCCCCCGCCGCCCCTGGGCCGCAGACCTGCCGGTCCTGCTCGTCGCGGCCGTCTGGGGCGGCAGCTACCTCGCCGCCAAGGGCATCACCCTGGCGCACACCGTGGTGGCCGTCCTCGTCCTGCGCTTCGCCCTCGTCCTGCCCGTGCTCGTCCTCGCCGGCCGCCGCGGGCTGCGGGCGCTGACCCCCGCCCAGTGGCGCGGGGCCGGCCTGCTCGGCCTGGTGCTCAGCGGGATCTTCCTGCTGGAGACGTACGGGGTGGTGCACACGTCTGCCACGAATGCCGGATTGATCATCAGCCTGACCATGATCTTCACGCCACTCGCCGAGGCCGCGGTGCGCCGGGTCCGGCCCCCGGCTGCCTTCCTCGCCGCGGCCGGGGTCTCGGTGGCGGGCGTGGTCCTGCTGACCCAGGGGGCCGGGTTCACCGCCCCCTCCGGCGGCGACCTGCTGATGCTGCTCGCGGCCCTCGCCCGTACCGCCCACGTGCTGTTCATGTCCCGGCTGAAGGCGGTCCAGGGGGCCGACGCGCTCTCGCTCACCACCGTCCAGCTCGGCGCCGCGGTGCTCGTGTTCGCCCTGCTCGCAGCCCTGCCGGGCAGCGGGAGCACGCCCTGGGAGGCGGCGGCCGGCTTCGGCGCGGCCCAGTGGGCCGGGCTGCTGTTCCTGTCGGTGTTCTGCACCCTCTTCGCCTTCTTCGTGCAGATGTGGGCGGTGCGCCGCAGCTCGCCCTCCCGGGTCAGCCTCCTGCTCGGCACCGAACCCCTGTGGGCCGCCGCCGCGGGCATCGCCCTGGGCGGCGAACACCTCGGCGCCGCGGGCCTGGCGGGCGCCGCCCTGGTGCTGGCCGGCACCGCCTGGGGCCGCCGTGCCGCGGCCCCGGAACCGGCCTGAACGGATGTCCGAAAACCGCCCCTGCCGGCTGTGCTACTCGTAGGCTGAGCTGATCAAATCTACGGGGGAGGGGTGGCCGACATGCCACTGATGGACATCACCAACTACGCCGAGGACTTCAACGCGAATCCGTACCCGCACTACGAGGAGATGCGCAAGACGGGCCCGGTCCACCGGGTCAAGGACGCCGAGGGCAACTACATCTGGCTGGTCATCGGCTACGAGGAGGGCAGACAGGCCCTCGCCAACCCGGCCCTGCACAAGGACTGGCGCACCCACGAGCAGTACGCCGAGCAGACCCGCGCGACCGAGGTCAACCGGAACATGCTGGAGGCGGACCCGCCGCACCACACCCGGCTGCGCAAGCTCGTCGCCCGCGAGTTCACCGGCCGCCGCATCGAGGCCCTGCGCCCGCGGATCCAGGAGGTCACCGACGCGCTCCTCGACGCCATGGCCGCCGACCCGGGCCGGCAGGGCGACCTCATCGAGTCCCTGGCCTTCCCGCTGCCGATGACCGTCATCTGCGAGCTGCTCGGCGTCCCCGACCTCGACCGGGAGCCCTTCCGGCTGATGTCCAACGAGATCCTGGCGCCCGAGAGCCCGGAGACCGAGCTCAAGGCCCTCCAGGACATGGCCGCCTACCTCGCCGGACTCATCGAGCGCAAGCGGGCCGCCGGCGGCGAGGACCTGATCAGCGCCCTCATCCGCACCCAGGACGAGGACGGGGACCAGCTCGACGGGGAAGAGCTCATCGGCATGGCCTTCCTGCTGCTGGTGGCCGGCCACGAGACCACCGTCAACCTGATCGCCAACGGGGTGCGCGCCCTGCTCGACCACCCCGAGCAGCTCGCCGCACTCCGCGCCGACCTCGACGGGCTCCTCGACGGGGCCATCGAGGAGATGCTCCGCTACGACGGGCCCGTCGAAAACGCGACGTTCCGCTTCGCCCGCGAGGACATGGAGATCGCCGGGGTCGCCATCGCCAAGGGCGACCCGGTGCTCGTCTCCATCGCCGCCAGCGGCCGCGACGAGGAGCGCTTCCCCGACGCCGCCAGGTTCGACATCCGCCGCGCCCCCCAGGGCCACCTGGCCTTCGGGCACGGCATCCACTTCTGCATCGGCGCCCCGCTCGCCCGGATGGAGGCGAAGATCGCACTCCGCGGCCTGCTGGAGCGCTTCCCGGACCTCTCCGCGGTGCCGGACGCCGAGCCGTACGAGTGGATCACCGCCTCGCTGATCCGGGGCGTCAAGCGGATGCCGGTGCGCTGGTAGCCGCCGTGTCGTGCCCCTCGGCGCCGGCCCGCAGCCGCACCGCGGTCCGCAGGCCCGGCCCCTCAGCGGACCGGAAGGCCGGCCGGCACCTCCGACAGGAGGACCGGCCGGTGCTCCCGGCGCGACAGCTCGCACGCCTCCGCGATCCGCAGGGCGTGCAGTCCCTCCTGCCCGGAGCACGGGTTCTCGCCCTCCCCGCGCACCAGCCGCACGAACGCGTCGAGCTCCGCCTCGTACGCGGGGGCGAACCGCTCCAGGAAGCCGGTCCACGGCTTGCTCGCGGGCGGCGGGCCCTGCGGCTCGGTCGAGGCGATCGGGGTGCGGTCGTCCAGCCCGGCCGAGACCTGGTCCAGCTCCCCGGCCAGCTCCATCCGCACGTCGTAGCCCGCGCCGTTGCACCGGGTGCCGGTGCTGGTCACCAGGGCCCCGCCGGTGAGCCTGAGGACCGCGGCGGCCGTGTCCACGTCCCCCGCCTCCCGGAACATCGCGGGCCCCGCGTCCGAGCCGGCGGCGAAGACCTCCACCACCTCCTGGCCGGTCACCCAGCGGACCATGTCGAAATCGTGCACCAGGCAGTCCCGGAACAACCCGCCCGAGCCCGGCAGGTACCCCGCGGGCGGCGGGGCCGGATCCGCGGTCATCGTCCGTACGGTGTGCAGCCTGCCCAGGGCCCCGGTGCGGACCAGCTCCCGGGCGGTCCGGTAGCCCGCGTCGAAGCGGCGCATGAACCCCAGCTGGAGCGTGCCGCCCACCGCGGCCACCTCGGCCAGGGCGGCCAGGGTCCCCGCCAGGTCGGGGGCGACCGGCTTCTCGCAGAAGACCGGGAGCCCGGCACGGGCCGCCCGGGTGATGAACCCGGGGTGGGCGGCGGTGGCGCACGTGATCACCACGGCGTCCACGCCCCAGGTGAAGACGGCGTCCACGGTGGGCGCGGCCGTGGCACCCAGCCGGTCGGCGAGCGCCAGCGCCCGCGCCGGAACGGCGTCGGCCAGCAGCAGGGAGCCGGCGTCGGGATGCCTGCTGAGCGCCGCGGCGTGGAACGATCCGATCCGGCCCGTCCCGATGAGCCCGATACGCATGGATTCAACGTGGCCCCGCGACGGGCACCTGTCAATCATTTCGGCGTTTGCCGCGTTTCCACCGGGTTCGGCGTTCCGGTCCGGGTGGCGGATACTTGGGCGGCTGGAATCGGTATGGCCGTATTTACTCGATGCATGGGAAGGGCGCGGCGACGTGGCTAGGGTTCGGACAGGGGCGGCACGCGCCGTGGGCGTGCTGCTCGCGGCGGTGCTGGGAGCCTCCCTCGCGGGATGCAGCAGTACGGGCGGCAAGCGCGCCGAGGAGCGGGCCCGCGCGGCAGCCGAGCAGGGCCGCCCGGCCGTGTCCACGCCCCGCTGGACCTTCGCCATGGTCACGCACGCGGGCGACGGGGACACCTTCTGGGACATCGTCCAGAAGGGCGCCAAGGAGGCCGCGGCCAAGGACAACATCAACTTCGTCTACTCGCACGACGACCAGGCGCAGCAGCAGGCCCAGTTCGTGCAGAACGCCATCGACCAGAAGGTCCAGGGCATCATCGTCAGCCTCGCCAAGCCCGAGGCGCTCAAGGACGTCATCGGCAAGGCCGTCAAGGCCGGCATCCCCGTGATCACTGTGAACTCGGGCTCCGCCCAGTCCAAGGAGTACGGCGCCCTCACCCACATCGGCCAGGACGAGGTCATCGCGGGCGAGGCCGTCGGCTCCGAGCTGACCCGCCGGGGGCGGAAGAAGGCCGTCTGCGTCCTGCACGAGCAGGGCAACGTGGGCCACGAGCAGCGCTGCGCCGGGGCGAAGAAGACCTTCGGCGGCACCCTGGAGAACCTGTACGTCGAAGGCACCAACATGCCGTCCGTGCAGGCGGCGATCCAGGCGAAGCTCCAGTCCGACCCCTCCGTCGACGCCGTCGTCACCCTGGGCGCGCCCTTCGCACCCACCGCCGTGAAGGCCAAGGACGCGGCCGGCAGCAAGGCCGAGATCGACACCTTCGACCTCAACGAGTCCGTCGCCCGTGACCTCAAGTCCGGGGCCCTCGGCTTCGCCGTGGACCAGCAGCCCTACCTCCAGGGGTACGAGGCCGTGGACCTGCTGTGGCTCTACCGCTACAACGCCGACGTGCTCGGCGGCGGCCGCCCGGTGCTGACCGGCCCCCAGATCGTCACCGCGGACCAGGCCGCCGCGCTGGAGTCGTACATCAAGCGGGGCAGCCGGTGACCGCCTCCGCCCCCGCGGCCGGGGACGAGCGGCTCGCACCGGTCTCCGCCGTGAAGCGGCTGCTGGCCCGGCCCGAGCTCGGCGCGGTCGTCGGCGCCGCCGCCGTGTTCGTGTTCTTCTCCTTCGCCGCGGACAGCTTCCTGCGCGCGAGCAGCCTCAGCACCGTCCTGTACTCGGCGTCCACCATCGGGATCATGGCCGTGCCGGTGGCCCTGCTGATGATCGGCGGGGAGTTCGACCTGTCCGCCGGTGTCATGGTGACCAGCTCGGCGCTGGTCTCCTCGATGTTCAGCTACCAGATGACGGCCAACGTCTGGGTGGGCGTCGGCGTCTCGCTGCTGGTCACCCTGGCCTTCGGGTTCTTCAACGGGTTCATGCTCACCCGCACGAAGCTGCCCAGCTTCATCATCACCCTCGGCACCTTCCTGATGCTGACCGGCCTGAACCTCGGCTTCACCAAGCTGATCAGCGGAACGGTCTCCACCAAGGCCATCGGGGACATGGAGGGCTTCCCCTCCGCCCGGGCCCTGTTCGCCTCCCAGTGGACCATCGGCCCCGTCACCCTCAAGGTGACCATCCTGTGGTGGTTTGCCCTGGTGGCCCTGGCCACCTGGATCCTGCTGCGCACCCGCGCCGGCAACTGGATCTTCGCGGTCGGCGGCGGGGCGGACGCCGCCCGCGCGGTCGGCGTGCCCGTCGTGAAGACCCGCATCGGGCTCTACATGGGCGTGGCCCTCTGCGCCTGGATCTCCGGCCAGCACATCCTGTTCTCGTACGACGTGGTGCAGTCGGGCGAGGGCGTGGGCAACGAGTTCCTCTACATCATCGCGGCCGTCATCGGCGGCTGCCTGATGACCGGCGGCTACGGCTCCGCCGTCGGCTCGGCGGTCGGCGCGTTCATCTTCGGCATGGCGAGCAACGGCATCGTCTACGCCCAGTGGAACCCCGACTGGTTCAAGTTCTTCCTCGGAGCGATGCTCCTTCTGGCCACCCTGCTCAACGCCTGGGTGCGCAAGCGCGCGGAGGCGACCGCATGACCGCCCTGATCGAGCTGGACGGCGTCAGCAAGCACTACGGCCACATCAAGGCCCTCGAAGGGGTGTCGCTGGAGGTCTCCGCGGGGGAGATCACCTGCGTGCTCGGCGACAACGGCGCCGGCAAGTCCACCCTCATCAAGATCATCGCCGGACTGCACCGGCACGACTCCGGCACCTTCCGCATCGAGGGCGAGGAGACCGTGCTGGCCAACCCGCGGGCAGCCCTGGACCTGGGGATCGCCACCGTCCACCAGGACCTCGCCGTGGTCCCGCTGATGCCGGTGTGGCGCAACTTCTTCCTCGGCTCCGAGCCCACCCGCGGCCGCGGCCCATTCCGCCGCCTCGACGTGGCCCGCATGCGCGCGACCACCCGCAGCGAACTGCTGCGCATGGGCATCGACCTGCGCGACGTGGACCAGCCCATCGGCACCCTGTCCGGCGGCGAGCGGCAGTGCGTGGCCATCGCCCGCGCCGTGTACTTCGGGGCGAAGGTGCTGGTCCTCGACGAGCCCACCGCGGCCCTCGGGGTCAAGCAGTCCGGAGTGGTCCTGAAGTACGTGGCGGCCGCCCGGGACGCGGGCCTCGGCGTGGTCCTCATCACCCACAACCCGCACCACGCCCACCTGGTCGGCGACCGGTTCGTCCTGCTCAAGCGCGGTGCGATGGCCGGCAGCCACACCCGGGACTCCATCACCCTGGACGAGCTGACCCGCCAGATGGCGGGCGGCTCCGAGCTGGAGGAGCTGAGCCACGAACTGGCACGGGTGGCAGAATCGGATGAACGGCCCGACCGGGACCGCGACGGACACTGAGGGACACCAGCACTCGATGAGCACGTACCGGGAGTTCACGCTCGCCCACCGGGGCTCGGCGCGAGGCACCGTCCTGCGGACCGTAGGCACCCGCGAGCGGCGCTCCCACCTGACCGCCCCGCGGGTCCCCACCGTCGGCATCGACATCGGCGGCACCAAGGTGATGGCCGGGGTCGTCGACGCCGACGGCGTGATCCTGGAGAAGCTGCGGACCGAGACCCCCGACAAGTCCAAGAGCCCGAAGGTGGTCGAGGACACCATCGTCGAGCTGGTCCTCGACCTCTCCGACCGGCACGACGTGCACGCGGTGGGCATCGGCGCGGCCGGCTGGGTGGACGCCAACCGCTCCCGCGTGCTCTTCGCCCCCCACCTGGCCTGGCGCGACGAACCGCTGCGCGACGCCCTCCAGTCCCGGCTGGCGGTCCCGGTCATGGTGGACAACGACGCGAACACCGCCGCCTGGGCCGAGTGGCGCTTCGGCGCCGGCCGCGGCGAGGACCACCTCGTCATGATCACCCTGGGCACCGGCATCGGCGGGGCCATCCTGGAGGACGGCCAGGTCAAGCGGGGGAAGTTCGGAGTGGCCGGCGAGTTCGGCCACATGCAGGTGGTCCCCGGCGGCCACCGCTGCCCCTGCGGCAACCGCGGCTGCTGGGAGCAGTACAGCTCCGGCAACGCCCTGGTCCGCGAGGCCCGCGAGCTGGCCGCCGCCGACTCCCCGGTCGCGTACAACATCATCGAGCGGGTCAAGGGCAACGTCCCCGAGATCACCGGACCGCTCATCACCGAGCTGGCCCGCGAGGGCGACGCCATGTGCGTCGAGCTGCTCCAGGACATCGGCCAGTGGCTCGGCGTGGGCATCGCCAACCTCGCCGCCGCCCTCGACCCGTCCTGCTTCGTCATCGGCGGCGGGGTCAGCGCCGCGGACGACCTGCTCATCGGGCCCGCCCGGGACGCCTTCCGCCGGCACCTGACCGGCCGCGGCTACCGCCCCGAGGCCCGGATCGCCAAGGCCCAGCTGGGCCCCGAGGCCGGCATGGTCGGCGCCGCCGACCTGGCCCGGCTGGTGGCCCGCCGCTTCCGGCGCGCCAACCGTCGCCGGGTCGAGCGCTACGAGCGCTACGCCCAGGCCGGCCGCCTGTGGACCGGCTTCACCGCCGGGGACGGCCGCAAGGCCGCGGACGGCGCTGCCGCGGGGGACAGCAGCACGACGAAGGACCAGCCGTGAACCCCACCCTGCCCCGCCAGGCCCACGCCCCCGACGAGGGCGGCGCCCGGCCGCCCGAGGACCGCCGGCACGTGGTGCGCCGCCGCTGGCTGACCGCGGTCATCATCGTGCTCCTCATCGGCATCCCCGCGGGCTACCTGGCGATCTCCGCCGAGCAGAGCCGCGACAGCGGCCGGGACAAGGCCGCCAAGGTGGGCGCCACCCAGGTCCGGGCCGGCTGGCCCTCCCGGGTGCAGCGGGGCATCTACCAGGTGCCCGTCCCCGACTGGTCCACGAACGTGGGCTACTACGAGACGAACAACTGGCGGACCAGCCGGCTGTACGTCCAGTTCACGACCAACCCCGTGGACCTCGGGATCTTCCTCAAGGCGGTGGGCGCCTCCACGGAGGCCCTGAAGCCGGGCGTCTGCATCGGCGAACGGGACTCCGGGGTGGCCGGCTGGAGCTGGCCCGAGGACCGCACCTGGGTCTGCACCACGCACGAGCAGCCCGACCCGCACCCCACCCGGGACGTCACCGTGGACATGACCGACCCGGAGCAGCCGCGCGTCTACGTGGTCTCGACCGTCACCCCCTGACGCCCCGCGTCCCAGGCCATAGCCTGGGATCATGAAGCTCACCAAGATGCTGCACTCGTGCGTCCGGCTGGAGAAGGACGGGCAGACGCTCGTCATCGACCCCGGCGCCTTCAGCGAGCCGGACGCCGGGCTCGGCGCGGACGCCCTGCTCGTCACCCACGAGCACCCCGACCACTTCGACGAGGGCCGGCTGCGCGCCGCCCTCGACACCAACCCGGCGGCCCGGCTGTGGACCCTGCGCAGCGTGGCGGAGAAGCTCGCCCCGGCCTACCCGGGCCGCGTGCACACGGTGGGCAACGGGGACACCTTCACCGCCGCGGGTTTCGACGTACAGGTCCACGGCGAGCTGCACGCGCTCATCCACCCCGACATGCCGCGCGTCACCAACGTCGGCTACCTGGTGGGCGGGTCCCTCTTCCACCCCGGCGACGCGCTCACCGTGCCCGGGGTCCCGGTGGAGACCCTGATGCTGCCCGTCCACGCCCCGTGGAACAAGGTCGGCGAGGTGATCGACTACGTCCGCGAGGTCAAGCCGCAGCGGGCGATCGACATCCACGACGCCTACCTCTCGGACATCGCCCGGCCGATCTACGACTTCGCGCTGGAGTCCCTCGGCGGGGCCCCGCACGCGCGACTCGCAGCAGGTGACGCGACCGACCTGTGACTGTCGGTGCCGGGCGGTAGGTTGGAAGGCATGCGCATCGCCACGTACAACGTCAACTCGATCACCGCCCGGCTGCCGCGGCTGCTGGCCTGGCTGGAGAGCAGCGGCACCGACGTGCTCTGCATCCAGGAGACCAAGTGCACCGCCGAGCAGTTCCCCCACGAGGAGCTGCGCGAGCTGGGCTACGAGTCCGCGGTCAACGCCACCGGCAGGTGGAACGGGGTGGCCCTGCTGTCGAAGGTCGGCATGGAGGACGTGGTGACCGGGCTGCCGGGCGGACCGGACTACGAGGGGGTCCAGGAGCCCCGGGCCATCTCCGCGACGTGCGGCGGGGTGCGGGTCTGGTCGGTGTACGTGCCCAACGGCCGCGAGGTCGAGCACGACCACTACGGCTACAAGCTGGACTGGTTCCGCGCGCTGGCCGCCGCCGTCGCCGAAGACGCGGCGGGGGAGCGCCCGTTCGCGGTCCTCGGGGACTTCAACGTGGCGCCGACCGACGAGGACGTGTACGACCCGGCCGTGTTCGCGGGCGCCACCCACGTGACCCCCGCCGAGCGGGAGGCCCTGGTGGCCCTGCAGGCCGCCGGGCTGTCCGACGTGTTCCCGCGCGCGCTCAAGTACGACCGTCCGTACACCTTCTGGGACTACCGGATGCTCGCCTTCCCGAAGAACAAGGGCATGCGGATCGACCTGGTGTACGGCAACGCGGCCTTCTCCAAGGCGGTCAAGGACGCGTACGTGGACCGCGAGGAGCGCAAGGGCAAGGGGGCCTCGGACCACGCCCCCGTCGTCATCGACCTGGACGTCTGAGGGCAGGGACCCCGGTGGGCCCAGGCGCGCCTGGGACCACCGGGCCGATACGGATGCGAGGCTGGTGCCATGAACATCCCCTTCCTGGGCAACTGGCTCAAACGGCACGAAGCGGGGCAGGGCCACGGGCTGGCCGCCGCCCTGGCCGACGACCCCGCAGGGGTGGCCGAACTCCTGTCGGAGTGCGAGATGCTCCGGGTCCAGGCGGGGGCGGCGGGACTCGAACTCGACGAGACCCCCGGATCGTTGGAGGCCCTCGACCAGCTCATGCCGCGCTGGCGGCGGGACCCGGAGGCGGCGCCCTGGCTGGGCAACGACGCGGGCCTCTACCTGGGCACGGTGATCATCAGGAGCGTGCCGGGAGCCGGCTGGATCGTCTGGCCGAACGGGCAGCCGGTGATCCGCCTGGCCTCGGGGCGCGAGCTGAACGTGGTCGAGTCCGGCCTCTCCTGGGCGCTGACCGGGTCCCCCGAACTCTTCCAGGTCTACGCCGAGGCCTCCGAGCTCTGACCGGCAGGCGGGGCCCGCGTCCCACCTCCGTAGGGTTTATGCCCCTTTTATGCGTGTCGAGGTGAAGTCCCCTTCCGGGCTGGATAGTTTGCGCTGACCCGGCACAGCGAGAGTGGGTAGGGCAGCGCATGGCCGTCGATCCGTTGATCGAGCTGCGGAACGTCAACAAGCACTTCGGGCAGTTGCACGTACTCCAGGACATCACCCTCGGCGTCGGCCGCGGGGAGGTGGTCGTGGTCATCGGCCCCTCCGGCTCCGGGAAGTCCACCCTCTGCCGGACGATCAACCGGCTGGAGACCATCGAGTCCGGCACCATCACCCTCGACGGGCGTCCGCTGCCCGCCGAGGGCAAGGAGCTGGCCGCCCTGCGGGCCGACGTGGGCATGGTCTTCCAGTCCTTCAACCTGTTCGCGCACAAGACCGTCCTGGCCAACGTGTCCCTGGCGCAGATCAAGGTCCGCAAGCGCAAGAAGGAGGAGGCCGACCGGCGCTCGCGGGAGCTCCTGGAGCGGGTCGGCCTCGCCTCGCAGGCCGAAAAGTTCCCCGCCCAGCTCTCCGGCGGCCAGCAGCAGCGCGTGGCCATCGCCCGCGCCCTGGCCATGGACCCCAAGGCCCTCCTCTTCGACGAGCCCACCTCCGCCCTCGACCCGGAGATGATCCAGGAGGTGCTGGAGGTCATGCAGAGCCTGGCCCAGGAGGGCATGACCATGGTCGTCGTCACCCACGAGATGGGCTTCGCCCGCTCCGCGGCCAACCGCGTCGTGTTCATGGCGGACGGCCGCATCATCGAGGACCGGCCGCCGCAGGAGTTCTTCACGGCCCCCGAGAGCGCCCGCGCCCGGGACTTCCTGTCCAAGATCCTCAAGCACTGAGGTCCCGCGGGGTGGTTCCCCGTACGGCGGGCCAGCCGAGGACCCCGGACCGGCTGCCGCCGGGACCGGGGCGCAGGCGAGCCGCCCCGCCCCGGCAGCAGCCGGTGATCACTGCTCGCGCAGCGGGACCGACGGGTACGAGGGGTCGGCACCGGGCGAGGAGAAGGTCAGCTGCGCGCCGGCGGGGCCGTGCTCGGTTTCCGGGAGGGGCCGGGGGGCCGGGTGCCGGTGCCCCGGCGGCCGGTCCGGGCCGGGGTGCGGGCCGGGGGCTCGGGCCGGGTCCCGGGAGGGGCTCAGCCCTGCGGGGAGCCGCCCTTGAGGGCGCTCTTGGCCTGCCAGTCGGCCCAGGACAGGTTCCACTCGCCGTAGCCGTTGCCGAGCTCGGGCTTGCCCTTGGAGCCGCTGCCGGTCACCTCGAACGGGTCGCCGGGCTGCACCTCGGCGTACAGGGCCGAGGCGTTGGCGTCGCTCATCCCGACGCAGCCGGAACTGGTGTTGGCGCGGCCGAAGTTGGCGGCGTTCCAGGGGGCGGCGTGGGCGTACATGCCGGACCAGGTCAGCCGCATCGAGTAGTCGACCATCTTGTCGTAGGCGTCGCCGAGGCCCACCGTCTGGGAGTCCATCCGGATGGTGCCCTCCTTGGCCATCACCACGAGCTTGCCCTCCCAGGAGGCCTTCTGGCCGCCCGGGGTGCCCGCCGAGACCGGGATGTCCTGGACCTGCTTGCCGTCCCGGGTCATCGTCAGCCGGTGGGCGTCGAGGTCCACCGTGATCCGCTGGTCCTTGCCGATCTTGAACTCGGTGCTGTAGTCGCGGACGAAATAGCCGCCGTCCTTGCCGGAGTCCACCCCGTTGAGCTCCATGTCGAGCTTCACGTCCGTGCCGGACTTCCAGTACTCCTTGGGGCGCCAGTCCACCCGGTCCTTGCCGGAGTAGTCCTTCATCCAGCCCCACGAGCCCTCGGTGTGGTTCGAGGAGCTCACCTTGAGGTGCTTCTCGACCTCCGCCTTGTTCGTGACGGGGTTGTCGAAGACGAGGGACAGCGGCTGGGCCACGCCCACCACGGAGCCCTTCCCGGGCATGATGGTGATCTTGTTGACCTGGTCGGCGGCCGCCGTCGTGAACTGCGCGTCCGCCGCCGCCCCGTCGGTGTCCTTGGCCGCCACCTTGTACGCCGTACCGGGCGAGGCGTTGCGCTCCGAGGTCCAGGTCTTCCCGTCGGCGGATATCCGGCCGGTCAGCTCCCCGCCCTTGGCGTCGGTGACCTTGACCAGGGACAGCTTCGAGCCCTGGGTGAGGGTCACCGTCACCGGCTTGCCCGCCGGCGCCTTGGCGCCCGTCAGGTTCACGCCGATCGCCATCTCGGGCTTCTTCATCTCGGCCGAACCGGCACCCGCCCCGCCGGATCCCCCCGAGCACGCGCTGAGCGCGGCGGCGAGCAGGGCGGCGCTGCCCGCGAGGGCGGGACGGCGCAGGCGGCGCGACGGCGAGGTGCTGCGAATGCTGCGGGTGCGGCGTGTACGGCTCAACGAAAACCCCTCCGGAAATGTGTATGTCCGCAAACAAGATGGGGACAGGGGGACTTTAGGTTCCCGGCCGCGCGGAAATAGTCGTCCTGCGGCGTTGTGACGTGGACCGCAGCAGAACGGTCATCGTCCGGTCACAAACGGCGTGCGGTTCCGTCATCGCCGCCTGTGAGAGTCCTGTGCACCGCCTCCCACCGGATGTACAGGAAGGACAACTGCCGTGTGTGCACTGCTCGTGACCAGCAGCCGGCCGACCCGGGAACAGGAGCTCGAAGTCCGCTCGCTGTCCGTCCCCGAATACAGCCGATTCCTCGCAGAACACGGGCAGGCGAGTTTCCTGCAATATCCGTCCTGGGCCGGAGTGAAGGACCATTGGCGCGCGGAAAGGGTCGGATGGCACTTGCCCGACGGCCGCACGGCGGGCGCCGCCCTCGTTCTCCTCCGCCAATTCCCCGGCACCCGAAAATACTTCGCCTACCTCCCCGAGGGCCCGGTCGTCGACTGGTCCGACCCCGCGCTCGACCGCTGGCTCGACCCGCTGCTGCGCCACCTGCGCGCCGCCGGGGCTTTCGCCGTCCGGATCGGCCCCGCGCCCGCCTACCGGCGCTGGGAGGCCGCCGCCGTCAAGGCCGGCACCGGGCCCGGGCACCGGCTCGCCGACCTCCTCGCCACCGAGGTGGACCCGGCCGGGGCGGCCCTCGCCGACCGGCTGCGCACCCGCGGCTGGACCCGCTGCGGCGGCGAGTCCGACGGCGACGCCCAGCCCCGGCACGTCTTCCGGGTCCCGCTCGCCGGCCGCACCCTCGACGACCTGTGGTCCGGGCTCAACCAGGAATGGCGGCGCAACGTCCGCAAGGCCCGCAAGGCCGGCGTGGAGACCGTCGTGGGCAGCGCCGCCGACCTGCCCGAGTTCTACCGGCTGCTCCGGCTGACCGAGGACCGCGACGGATTCCGGCTCGGCCGCTCCCTCGCCTACTACGAGCGCCAGTACGCCGTCCTGAACGCCGAGCAGCCCGGCCGGATGCGCCTCTACCTCGCCCGCCACGAGGGCGAGATCCTCGCCGCGCACACCATGATCGTGGCCGGCCGGCGGGTCTGGTACCAGACCGGCGCCTCCGCCGACCACCGCCGCGAGGTCCGCCCCAGCAACGCCCTCCAGTGGCGCATGATGTGCGACGCCCACAGCCTCGGAGCCGACGAATACGACATGCGCGGGGTACCCTCCACCCTCGACCCCGACGACCGCTCCTTCGGTCTGCTGCGCTGGAAGCTCGGCACCGGCGGCCAGGTCGTCGAAACCCTAGGAGAATGGGAGATCCCCATGCCCGGAGCGGCCAACCACGCGCTCCACCGCGCCTTCCAGGCCTACCTGGCGCGCCGGTGAGCACGACCGACACCCGCCCGGAACCCTCCGGCCCCGCACCCTCCGCCGGGCCCGAGGCCGCGCCGAAGGGCTCGGTGCTGCGCAGCGGCGCCCTGATGGCCGCCGGCTCCGTGGTCTCCCGGGCCACCGGCTTCGTCCGCTCCGCCGTGGTCGTCGCCGCCCTCGGCACCGGTGTCCTCGGCGACGGATACGCCGTGGCCAACACCGTGCCGAACATCCTCTACATCCTGCTCATCGGCGGGGCGCTCAACGCCGTCTTCGTGCCCGAACTGGTCCGCGCCGCCAAGGAGCACGCGGACGGTGGGGCCGCCTACACCGACCGGCTGCTGACGGCCTGCACGGCCGCCCTGCTCGTCATCACCGCGGCCGCCGTGCTCGCCGCCCCGCTGCTGGTCGGCGCGTACACCGAGTACACCGGCGAGCAGGCGGAGCTGACGGTGGCCCTGGCCCGCTACTGCCTCCCGCAGATCTTCTTCTACGGACTGTTCACCCTGCTCGGGCAGGTGCTGAACGCCCGCGGCCGGTTCGGCGCGATGATGTGGACCCCCGTCCTCAACAACCTCGTCGTCATCGCCGTGTTCGGGCTCTTCCTCGCCGTGGTCCCCACCCTCGACGACACCGGCATCGGCCCCTCCGAGGCCCGGCTGCTCGGCTGGGGCACCACCGCCGGCATCGTGGTCCAGGCCCTCGCCCTCGTCCCCTCGCTGCGCGCCGCGGGCTTCCGCTGGCGGCCCCGCTTCGACTGGCGCGGCAGCGGCCTGACCCGCCCGCTGCGCAACGCCGGCTGGCTGGTCCTGCTCGTCCTGACCAACCAGGTCGGCTACTGGGTGGTCACCCGGCTCTCCACCATCACCGGGCAGCGCGCCGAGGCCGGCGGGGTGACCGGCGGCGCGGGCTACACCGCGTACAGCAACGCGTACCTGCTGTGGGCCGTCCCGCAGGGCATCGTGACGGTCTCCCTGGTCACCGCGCTGATGCCGCGGATGAGCGCGGCCGCCGCCGACCGCGACCTCGCGGCGGTGCGCCGCGACATCTCGTACGCGCTGCGGTCCTCGGCCGCGCTCGTGGTCCCGGCCTCCTGCCTGTTCCTCGCGCTCGCGCCCTGGGTGATGGGCAGCGTCTTCGGGTACGGCCGCACCGGCCCCGACGACGTGGCGGTGATGGCCGGGATGCTGATGGCCTTCGCCCCCGGGCTGATCGCCTTCTCCGGGCAGTACGTCCTCGCCCGCGGGTTCTACGCGCTCTCCGACACCCGCACCCCCTTCTTCCTGAACCTGGTCATCGCCACGCTCAACGCCGGACTCTCGGCGGCCGCCTACGTGTTGCTGCCGCCGCGCTGGGCGGTCACCGGCATGGCCGGGGCCTACTCGGTGGCCCTCTTCGCGGGCTTCGCCGTCACGGCGTTCACCCTCGCCCGGCGGCTCGGCGGCGGCCCCGTCCTGCGCTCGCCCGCGCTCGGCGCCCACCTGCGCCTGCTGGCCGGCGCCGTGCCCGCCGCGGCCCTCGGGCACGCGGCCGCGCGGTACGCCGACGGCCTCGGCAGCATCCCGGCCCTCGCCGCCGGCCTGCTCGTGACGGCCGCCGTCCTGCTCCTGCTCGCCCGCCCCCTGGGCCTGACCGAACTCACCGGCGCGGTCGCCTCCGTCCGCCGGCGCTTCGGCCGATAGGCCGACGAGACCCCGCCCCCTGCCTGGAATGATGATCCGATGCCACGCGTACTGCTGATCGAGGACGACCCGTCCGTTCGGGAAGGGGTGGGCCTGGGCCTGCGCCGCCGCGGACACGAGGTGCGCGCCGCGGAGACCGGAGAGGCGGGA
The DNA here is from genome assembly GCF_055572195.1 of Streptomyces sp. NPDC030809. Lineage (NCBI taxonomy): Bacteria > Bacillati > Actinomycetota > Actinomycetes > Kitasatosporales > Streptomycetaceae > Streptomyces > Streptomyces sp. NPDC030809. The sequence continues at coordinate 52,459 of NZ_JBVIDV010000017.1, read as the reverse complement.
CTGCTCGCCCTCGCCGAGTTCCGGCCGGAGATCGTGCTGCTCGACCTGATGCTGCCCGGGATGAACGGGGTGCAGGTCTGCCGGCGCATCCGCGACACCAGCCAGCTGCCGATCATCATGCTGACCGCCCGCGGGGACGACTTCGACATCGTCGTCGGCCTGGAGGCCGGAGCCGACGACTACATCGTCAAGCCCGCCCGGACCGAGGTCATCGAGGCCAGGATCAAGGCCGTGCTGCGGCGGCTGAGCGAGCCGGCCGGCCGGCCCTCCGTCGAGTTCCACGGCGACCTCGCGGTCGACCGGGCCGGGCTCACCGTCGCCAAGAACGGCGAGCGGCTCGCACTCGCCCCCAGCGAGATCAAGCTGCTGCTCCACCTCAGCGCCTCGCCGGAGCAGGTCTTCAGCCGCCAGCAGCTGCTGGAGTACGTCTGGGACCACAGCTACCACGCGGACGCCCGGCTGGTCGACGCCTGCGTCCGGCGGCTGCGCACCAAGATCGAGGACCCGGAGGGCAGCCCCCGCTACGTCCAGACCGTCCGCGGCTTCGGCTACCGGTTCGGGCCGCTGTGAAGCGATTCGCCCCGCTCGGCCTGCGCACCCGCCTGATCGCCGGCTTCCTGCTCGTCGCCGCCATCAGCGCGCTCACCACCGCCGCCCTGACCTACCGGGAGGCCCGCAGCGCCGTCCTGCGGCAGACCCAGGACACGGCGGTCGCGAGCATGCGCGACGTGCTCGACCGCAGGCCCGTCAGACTGCCCTACGCGTCCAGGAGCGAGCTCAGCGCCGAATGCCGCGAGATCGCCCGGCTCGCCAAGCCGCACCCCTGGGCCGTGTTCGCAGAGTACGGCTCGATGCGGGCCTCCTCCGGCAACCTGGCCACCTCCACCGTGATCACCGCAGAGCTGCGCGCCGAGGCCCACCGCGCCCCGCGCGCCGTGTTCCAGCGCGTGGTCAAGGACGGCGTCCCGTACCTCACGTTCGCGATGCCCACCGTCATGGACCACGCGGGCAACCGCGTGGACACCGGACTCGTGTTCTACGGGGTGATGGCCATGCACACCGAACAGACCACCATCGACGCCATGGTCCTCGCCGCCCGCGACGGGGCCCTGCCCGGCCTCGCCATCGCCGTCGTCCCCGCCCTCCTCGCCGCGCGCAGCGTGCTGCGCCCCGTACGGGACATGCGCCGGGCCGCCCGGAAGATGGGCGAGGGGCGGCTGGACACCCGCATCGAGGTCAAGGGGCGCGACGAACTCGCCGACCTGGCACGGACGTTCAACGAGACCGCCGGGGCGCTGGAGGCCTCCGTGGCCGAACTCCGACAGGCCGAGGCCCGGGCCCGCCGGTTCGCCGCCGACGTCTCCCACGAACTGCGCACCCCCCTCGCCGGCATGCTCGCCGTCACGGAGGTGCTCGACGAGGACGCGGACCGGCTCGACCCCGACACCGCCTCGGCCGTGCGACTGGTGAGCGCCGAAACCGGCAAACTCGCCCACCTGGTGGAAGACCTGATGGAGATCTCCCGGTTCGACGCCCGGGCCGCCGAACTCCACACCGACGAGGTGGACATGTCGGAGACCATCGCCAAGACCCTGGAACGCCGGCACTGGCAGGACCAGGTCCACACCGACGTGCCCGCCGGCCTGCGGGCCCGGCTCGACCCGCGGCGCTTCGACGTGGTCCTCGCCAACCTCGTCGGCAACGCGCTGCGGCACGGCGCCTGCCCAGTGCGGATCCGGGTGTACGCCGAAGCCCGGCCGGGCGGCCCCTGGCTGCTCACCGAGGTCGCGGACAGCGGGCCGGGCATCGCGCCCGAGGTGCTCCCGCACATCTTCGACCGCTTCTACAAGGCGGACGCGGCCCGCACCCGGTCCGCCGGCAGCGGACTGGGCCTGGCCATCACCCTGGAGAACGCCCGCCTGCACGGCGGCACCATCCGGGCGGCCAACGGGCCCGGCGGAGGAGCGGTGTTCACCGTCGAGATGCCCTGGGAGGCCCGCGCATGAACCGGCGTACGACCGACGGCCGGTCCGGTGGCGCGGCCGACAGCCCGGCCGCCGGCGCGGCCGGGCTGCGCCGGTTGTGCTCGCGGCGGGCCGGGGCCGCGGCGGCGGCCGCCCTCCTGGCCGCGGCCGCCCTCGCCGGCTGCGGCAGCCTGCCCACCCGCATCCAGGGCACCGACGTCATCGAGGCGGGCCAGCCCGCCGAAGTGGCCGCCGACCGCCCCAACGGCAGCATGCTCTTCTTCGTCGGCCCGAACGGCAAGCTCACCCCGGTCGTGCAGCCCGGGGTCTTCGACGCCGACCCGCAGCGCTCGGAGGGCACCTCCGGGGAGGGCTCAGGCTCGGACACCGGCTACAGCGTGCCTCCGGACTACGTCATCGACCGGCTGCTCGTCGGTCCCACCGCCGACGAGCGCAAGGCGGGGCTGTACTCCGCCCTCCCGTTCTTCCCCAAGGCCCCCTCGGTGACGGTGGAGTACACCGAGGACGTGATGCGGGTGCGCCTCAGCCTGTCCGTCACCCGCCTTTCGGCCACCGCGCGCGCCCAGCTCGTGTGCACCGCAGCGCACGCCAACGCCAAGCGCCCGGCCGTGGACGTGGTCCTGATGGGCCCCGACGGGGCCACCGAGCCGACCGCCTGCGATCCGCCCGGCAGCTGACGGCGGGGGCGGGGTCCAGGGGCCCCGCCGCACGCCCTGCCCGCCCCGCGGGCGGCGACGGGCCCCGGGTGACGCGCCGACCGCCCCCTTGCCGGGCGGCGGTCCGGCAGGACACCGTGGGTCCCGCCCGGCCGGAGCGCGGCACGGGCCCGGCGGCCCGGTCACGGCCGCCGCCGGACGGCAACCGGCCGCCGGCAGCGACGGGCGGCGGACAGCGGGGAGCGCGCAGCGGTGAGCACAGCGGACCAGCAGCACACCGGCACCGGGCGGCCGGAGGTGCCGGACGTCTTCGACCCGCGCATCTACGCGGAGGCCGTCCCGCACTCCGCCTACCGGCTGCTGCGCGACCGGCACCCCGTGGCCTGGCAGGCGGAGCCCGAGATCCTCGGCTGGCCCGCCGGACCGGGCTTCTGGGCGGTCACCCGGCACGCCGACGTGGTCCGGGTGCTCAAGGACGCGCGTACGTACTCCTCGTACCTGGGGGCCACCCAGATCCGCGACCCCGACCCGGCCGACCTGCCCTTCCTGCGGCGCACCATGCTCAACCAGGACCCCGCCCCCGGCCCCGCCGCACCCGGGGAGGCCCCCGCGGGCCACGGCAGGCTCCGCCGGCTGCTCGCGCGCGCCTTCACCCCGGCCCGCGTCGAACGGTTCGGCACCCGGGTCCGGGACCGCGCCCGCAGCCTGCTGGCCGCCGCCCGGGAGGGCGCCGAAGACGGCGCCGCCGACATCGTGCGGACCGTCACCGACGAGTACGCGCTGCTCAACCTCGCCGACCTGATGGGCGTACCGCCCGCCGACCGCGCACTGCTGCTCGACTGGACCGTCCGGATCATCGGCTACCAGGACCCCGAGGACGCCCCCGCCCCGGTCCTCGACGCCGCGGGCAAGCCCCTCAACCCCCGCTCGCCCGCCCTGCTCGGCGAGATGTTCGGCTACGCCCGCGACCTCGCCGCGCACAAGCGGCGGCACCCCGCCGACGACCTGATGACCACCCTGGCCGAGGCCGGACTCGACGAAGCCGAACTGGAGATGTTCTTCTTCCTGCTGACCGTCGCCGGCAACGACACCGTCCGCAGCGCCGCGCCCGGCGGACTGCTCGCCCTGGCCGGGGCCCCGGGGGAGTACCGGCGGCTGCGCGCCGGCGAGGTGCCGGCGGCGGCCGCCGTGGACGAACTCCTGCGCGTGCACCCGCCCGTGCTCAGCTTCCGGCGCACCGCCGCGGCCGACACCGAACTCGCCGGGCAGCACATCGCCGCCGGGGACAAGGTCGTGGTCTTCCACGCCTCCGCCAACCACGACGAGCGCGTCTTCGCCGACCCGCACCGGCTCGACCTCGGCCGCACCCCCAACCCGCACGTCTCCTTCGGCGACGGCCCGCACGTCTGCCTGGGAGCCCACTTCGCCCGGCTCCAGCTGCGCACCCTCTACGAGGAGTGGACCCGCTGCATGCCCGCACCCGAACTCGCAGGCACGCCACGCCGGTTGGTGTCCAACTTCATCAACGGCCTCACGCGGCTGCCGCTGCGGGTGTCCGGGCCGCCGCGGTGACGTCCGCCACCAGCTCGGTCACGTCCGGGCCGTAGGCGAGGGAGTTGACGACCTTCAGGATCAGGGCGAAGGACTTCCGGCCGTAGGTGCGCGCCAACTGCTCGTGGTGGCGGGCGAGATAGCGGGCCGCCGCCTGGTTGCTGATCGCCGTCTGCCCGCTCACCAGGAACACCGGGCGCGCACCCGCCTCCGTGGTGAGCCGCGCCAGCAGCACGTACTCGACGGTGTCCTTCTGCCAGCGGTACGTCTCCCCGCCGACGCGCAGCGCACCCCGGTCGGCGCTGACGTCCGTGCTCAGGTCCACGTGCACACCCGGGAGCATCGAGGCCAGGTGCGCGGCCGTCCGCACGTTGGATATCGGGCCGCCCACGCAGAACTCGGCCCGCTCCCCGAATCCCTGACGGGCCGTGTCGTGCTCCACGATCTGCACGTTCGCCCCGCAGTCCTTGATCAGAGCCGATATCTCCAGGAGCGCGAGCGCATCCCGGCGGTGCACCGAGCTCTCGGTGCCGCCCATCTGGCGGTTGACGACGAAGAGGCAGTCCGAGCCGGTGGGCAGGCCGAAGAACGCCTGCTTGCGGCGGAGTTTGCGCAGCCACAGGTAGGTACGGGCGAACCAACCGAGCGATCCGCTCACCCCGGTGGCCGCCACCCCGAGGAGGATGTTGCGCAGGTCTTCGTTCATGCGCGGGATGGTAGCGGCAGCGCACCGGAAGTTACCCTGCGCGGGTCGCCGTCCACCGGAGGTCCCGATGCGCCGTGCCCGCACCCGCTCCTTAGCGCTCCTCGCCCTCGCCGCGGCCCTCGCCGCCACGGGCGCCACCGCCCCGCCCACCACGTCCGCCGCCGGGCCCGGGCCCGCCGCCCGCCCCGCCGGGGACACCCCGCCGAAGGTCCCGGTGGCCGTGGGCTACGGCGGCGCCGTGGCCAGCGCCGACGCGGACGCCTCCGCCGCCGGCATCGCCGTCCTCCGCGAGGGCGGCAACGCCGTGGACGCCGCCGTCGCCACCGCCGCCGCGCTCGGCGTCACCGAGCCGTACTCGGCGGGCATCGGAGGCGGGGGCTACTTCGTCTACTACGACGCCTCCCGGCGCCGGGTGTTCACCGTGGACGGACGCGAGACCGCCCCCGCCACCGCCGGCGAACAGCTCTTCCAGGAGAACGGCGTCCCCATCCCCTTCGCGGAGGGCCAGACCAGCGGCCTGGGCGTCGGCGTCCCCGGCACCCCCGCGACCTGGCGCACCGTGCTCGACTCCTGGGGCAGCCGGCCGCTGCACCGGCTGCTGAAGCCCGCGGAGAAGCTGGCCCGGGACGGGTTCACGGTGGACGCCACCTTCCGCAGCCAGACCGAGGCCAACGAAGCCCGCTTCCGGGACTTCCCCGACACCGCGCGGCTCTTCCTGCCCGGCGGCCGGCTGCCCGAGATCGGCAGCACGTTCAAGAACCCCGACCTGGCCGCGACGTACGCCGAACTGGGCCGCACCGACAGCGCCGCCCTCTACCGCGGCAAGCTGGCCCAGGACATCGTCGGCGCGGTGCGCCGGCCCCCGGTGGACCCGGCCGCCACCCGCAAGGTGCGCCCCGGCGACCTCACGACGGCGGACCTGGCCCGGTACGCGGTCAAACGGCAGGAGCCCACCCGGCTGCGCTACCGGGGCCTGGACGTGTACTCGATGGCCCCCTCCTCCTCCGGCGGCACCACCGTGGGCGAGGCCCTCAACATCCTGGAGCGCTCCGACCTGGGCGCGCTCGACGAGGCCCAGTACCTGCACCGGTTCATCGAGGCGACCCGGATCTCCTTCGCGGACCGCGGGCGCTGGGTCGGCGACCCCGCCTTCTCCGACGTGCCCACCCGCGGGCTGCTCTCCCAGCGGTTCGCCGACTCCCGCGGCTGCCTGATCGACCCGGCCAAGGCGCTGAGCAGCCCGCTCGCCCCCGGCGACCCGCGGCACCCGGTGCCGTGCGGGAGCACCGGCCGGGCCGCCCCGACCACGTACGAGGGGGAGAACACCACCCACCTCACGGCCGCGGACCGCTGGGGGAACGTGGTCTCGTACACGCTGACCATCGAGTCCACCGGCGGCAGCGCGATCACCGTGCCCGGCCGCGGCTTCCTGCTCAACAACGAGCTGACGGACTTCTCCTTCGCCCCTGCCGTCGCCGGCGTGCCCGACCCGAACCTGCCGGGGCCCGGCAAGCGGCCGCGCTCCTCGATGTCCCCGACGATCGTGCTGGAGCACGGCCGTCCGGTGCTGGCGGTCGGCTCCCCGGGCGGCGCGACCATCATCACCACGGTGCTCCAGACCCTCGTCGGGCACCTCGACCGCGGCCTGCCGCTCGTCGAGGCCATCGCGGCGCCGCGCGCGAGCCAGCGCAACCAGGCCACGACCGAGCTGGAACCCGCCCTGTGGAACAGCCCGCTGAAGGCACGGCTGGAGGCGCTGGGCCACGGCTTCCGCCTCAACCCGGAGATCGGCGCGGCCACCGGAGTCCAGTCCCTGCCGGACGGCCGCTGGCTCGCCGCCGCCGAAACCACCCGCCGCGGCGGCGGCTCGGCGATGGTCGTACATCCGTACGGGAGGCCGTGACGGGGGGCGGGGCGCCGGGACCGGCTCGGGACCCTGGCCCCGCCCCGGCTGAGCTCGGACCCGGCCCGGTCCGGCTCGGCCCGGTCCAGCTCGGCTGAGCTTGGGCTCGCTCCGGCTCGGCTCGGCCTGGTCCGGCCCGGCCCCGCGCGGCTCGGCCGGGTCCGGCTCGGCCCCGCGCGGCTCGGCCGGGCTCGGCTCGGTCCGGCCCGGCTCGGTCCGGCCCCGCACGGCTCGGCCGGTCCGGCTCCCGCCTCCCGCCGGGGGTTGGTGCTGCTCCGGCGTGGTGGCCCGGGCCCGGCCGCGGGTGGGCCGTTCGGCGCAACGGGCGGAGCGGTTGGCCGTGCGGCGGGGCAGAGGTGAAGGCGTGTCTTCTCTGAACACCTCCAAGCGGATCGGGCTCGGGATCCTGGGCGGGCTGCTGGCGGCGGGGCTGCTGCTGGCGTGCGGTGATGCCGAAGCGAGGGCTGCGCGTACCACCGCGGCAACCTCCCCCCACCCGCCCGACCCCTCACCCCCTGCGGGGACCTGACCCCGCGCCCCCGGCCGACGCCGGGCCCCCGGGCTCTGCCCGGACCTGCGCCTCAATCGCCGGCGGGGCTGGATTGTGCCGGGCCGTGTCCGGCGGGATTCGGCTTCGTCGCGGCTCTCGCCGTGACCGCTCCCGGCTCCGCCGTTGTCCCGGGCGCGGGGTGATTTCCAGCCCCTCCGGCGTTTGAGGAGCGGGGTTTGGGGCGGAGCCCCAAGGCAACCCGGCTGGCGCCGGGCACCGGGCTCTGCCCGGACCCGCGCCTCAATCGCCGGCGGGGCTGGATTGTGCCGGGCCGTGTCCGGCGGCCTCGCGAGATCCGGCTTCGTCGCGGCTCTCGCCGTGACCGCCCGGCTCCGCCGTTGTCCCGCGCCCGGGGTCATTTCCAGCCCCTCCGGCGTTTGAGGAGCGGGGTCTGGGGCGGAGCCCCAGGGGACCCCGCTCTGCGGGTGGACCGGGCTCGGGGAAATCCCAGCCCCGCCGGCGATTGAGGCGCGGGGTCCGGGGCGGAGGACGGGGCGTGTGCGTAGCGGAGTCGGGGTTTTACGCGCCGTCAAGATGTGCGGCTCCCGTAGCCCGCCCGTAACACGCATGCGATCCAATGCACCCATGGAACGCGGAGCGGAAACAACAGGCCCCACCGACCCCGTGGATCAACTCGCCTCGCACCTGCGCAGGTTGACCTCCCTGCTCGACCCCTCGTCCGGCTGGTACGCGGAGTTCCTCGGACGTGATCCGGAGGGCATGAGGGCCTGTCTCGACGGGACCGCCGTCCCGCCTTGGGACGTGGTCCAGTCCCTCCTGCACGACCTCGCCGTGCTGCACGGCCCGGACGCGGCCGCGCACGAGACCGCCGCGGCAACCCGGCTCCGCGCCGCCGCGGTCGCTGCGTACGACCAACGCCCGGGGGGAAGGGAGGAGTTGGGCCTCGCGCTGGGCGCCGCACAGGCGCAGCTGGGGAGTTCGGAGCAGGCCCAGAACCGCCTGGCGGCCGAGCTGCACGGCGCCGCCGACCGCAACCGCGCGGAACTGCTCGGCCGCGAACTCTCCTGGGTCCGCGACGACCTGGCCCGCGCCCGTTCGCGCTGCGCCGACCTCACCGCCCGGCTCGCGTTCCTCGCCGAGTCCGAAGCGCTCCGGAACCCCGCCCCCGCCGCGGACGAGGTCCCGGCCGGCCCCACGGCCCCCGCCGATCCGGCCGCCCGGCAGCGCGCACTCGGCGGCACCGGCCGCCGGATGCTGCGCGGGGCGGGGCGCGGTTCCGGCGGGGCCCGGTACGCCGGTTCCCCGGAGGCCGAGGACCCCGCGACCGCAGCCGTCCCCGCGCCGCCCGGCCTCCCGGCCGCCGCCGCACCCCGCGGGGCCCGCTACGCCCCCGCCGGGACCCCCGTACCGGAACGCCCCGCGGAGTCCGTCCCCGCACCGGGACGCCCCACCGCCGCCCCCGGCCGGGAGCCCGGCCATGAGCCCCGCGCAGAGCACGGCCGAGGGCCCGGCCTGGAGCCCGCGGACGCCCGCGCGGACGCCCGCGCAGACGCGGCCGCCGTGGTCCTGGCGCTCACCGGCCTGCGGGCCGAGGGCCGCACCGGCGAGGCGCACGCCCTGCTGTGCGAGGCCGCCGCCTGGCCCCCGGCGCTGCTCCCGGCGCTGGCCGGGCAGCTGGAGCAGGCCGGGCTCGGCGCGGACTGGGCCACCCTGCTCTGGGAGGCCGCCTCGCTGCCGCCCGCGCACCTCGCCGCGGCCGCGGCCGCCCTGAGTTCCGCGGGCCGGGAGGCCGACTGCGGCAGGCTGCTGCGCCAGGGGGTGGCCCGCCCGGCCGCCGAGATCGCCGACGCGGCCCTGGCCCTCGCCGGGTCGGGCCGCGACCGGGAGGCCGGGGCCCTGCTGGGGGCGTTCGTACGGGTGCGTTCGGCGGAGGAGTCCGCCCGGCTGGCCCGGCAGGACCCGCAGCGGCTCGCGCACCGGCTGCTGGCCGCGGCCCGCGGCGTGTCCGCAAGCCGGCACCGGGACCTGGTCCACGCCTTCCGGGTGGCCGGGATCTCCGTGGGTCAGGGGCTGGCCTGAACTGTTCGCTCGGTGCCTGCGCCTGCCCGTCACTGCAAGGAATCGATCACGGCCGGGCGGAAGGTGATCGACTCTGCCGGTTGGGGGCGATGGTCTTGCCCAGGCCCCGGACGGGGCTTACGTTCTCCTATCTACGCATTCCGTCTACGTGCGTAGAGGCTCTCTGACGTCCCGTCGAAGGAGCAGCTCATGGCCCACGTCGTCCGCGCCGCCCTGGTCCAGGCCACCTGGACCGGCGACAGCGAATCCATGATCGCCAAACACGAGGAGCACGCCCGGGAAGCGGCACGCCAGGGCGCCCGGATCATCGGCTTCCAGGAAGTCTTCAACGCCCCCTACTTCTGCCAGGTGCAGGAGCCGGAGCACTACCGGTGGGCCGAGCCCGTGCCGGACGGCCCGACCGTGCGCCGGATGCAGGACCTGGCCCGCGAGACCTCCATGGTCATCGTCGTGCCCGTGTTCGAGGTGGAGTCCTCCGGGTTCTACTACAACACCGCCGCGGTCATCGACGCGGACGGCACCTACCTCGGGAAGTACCGCAAGCACCACATCCCGCAGGTCAAGGGCTTCTGGGAGAAGTACTACTTCCGCCCGGGCAACCTGGGCTGGCCGGTCTTCGACACGGCCGTCGGCAAGGTCGGCGTCTACATCTGCTACGACCGCCACTTCCCCGAGGGCTGGCGCCAGTTGGGCCTCGCCGGCGCCCAGCTCGTCTACAACCCCTCCGCCACCTCCCGCGGCCTGTCCGCCTACCTCTGGCAGCTGGAGCAGCCCGCCTCCGCGGTGGCGAACGAGTACTTCGTGGCCGCCATCAACCGGGTGGGCCAAGAGGAGTACGGGGACAACGACTTCTACGGCACCAGCTACTTCGTCGACCCGCGCGGCCAGTTCGTCGGCGAGCCCGCCAGCGACAAGGAGGAGGAACTCCTCGTCAGGGACCTCGACTTCGGCCTCATCGAAGAGGTCCGCACCCAGTGGGCCTTCTACCGCGACCGCCGTCCCGACGCCTACGGAGGACTGGTCCAGCCGTGATCTCACCCCTGTCCCTGCACAGCCGCCACCGCAACGTCATGCCCGACTGGCTGGCCCTCTACTACGAGCACCCCGTCGAACTCACCCACGGCGAGGGCCGGCACGTCTGGGACGCCGACGGCAACCGCTACCTCGACTTCTTCGGCGGCATCCTCACCACCATGACCGCCCACGCCCTGCCCGAGGTCACCAAGGCGGTCGCCGAGCAGGCCGGACGCATCGTCCACTCCTCCACGCTCTACCTCAACCGGCCCATGGTCGAGCTCGCCGAACGGGTCGCCGCCCTCTCCGGCATCCCCGAGGCCCGGGTCTTCTTCACCACCTCCGGCACCGAGGCCAACGACACCGCCCTGCTGCTGGCCACCTCGTACCGGCGCTCGAACCAGATCCTGGCCATGCGCAACAGCTACCACGGCCGGTCCTTCTCCACCGTCGGCATCACCGGCAACCGGGCCTGGTCGCCGACCAGCCTGTCCCCGCTCCAGACCCTCTACGTGCACGGCGCGGTCCGCAGCCGCGGCCCCTTCGCCGGGCTCTCCGACGAGCGCTTCACCGAGGCCTGCGTAGCCGACCTCGAAGACCTGCTCGGCCAGGCCCGCGGCTCGGTGGCCGCCCTGATCGCCGAACCCGTACAGGGCGTCGGCGGGTTCACCTCCCCGCCGGACGGCCTCTACGCCGCTTTCAAGCAGGTCCTCGACCGGCACGGCATCCTGTGGATCAGCGACGAGGTGCAGACCGGCTGGGGCCGCACCGGCGACAACTTCTGGGGCTGGCAGGCCCATGCGCAGAACGGCCCGCCGGACATCCTCACCTTCGCCAAGGGCATCGGCAACGGCATGTCCATCGGCGGGGTCGTCGCCCGCGCCGAAATCATGAACTGCGTGGACGCCAACTCCATCTCCACCTTCGGCGGTTCACCGGTGACCATGGCCGCCGGCAACGCCAACCTCGGCTACCTCCTCGAACACGACCTCCAGGGCAACGCCCGCCGGGTCGGCGGCCTCCTGCTGGAGCGGCTGCGCGCCATCGGCGCCGGCGTGCCCCACGTCCGCGAGGTCCGCGGCCGCGGCCTGATGGCGGGCATCGAGCTCGTCCACCCCGGCACCGACCGCGCCCATCCCGAAGCGGCCGCCGCCGTCCTGGAGTCGGCCCGCGAGGCGGGCCTGCTGCTCGGCAAGGGCGGCGGGCACGACACGAGCGTGCTGCGCATCGCCCCGCCGCTGTCGCTGACCGTCGCGGAGGCCGAAGAGGGCGCCGAGATCATCGAACGGGCCCTGCAATCCCTGTAGTTGCCGAGTCCGGCACACCCTCTGGCCGACGGGAGCCGCCACCGTGAGCACGCGCACCCTGATCCGCGGCGGGCTGGTCGTCACCGCCGCGGACGAGATCCACGCGGACGTCCTGATCGAGAACGGCCGGATCGCGGCACTCGCCGCCCACGGCACCGACACGGCCGCGGGCTGGACCGCGGACCGGACCATCGACGCCACGGGGAAGTACGTCATCCCCGGCGGGGTCGACGCCCACACCCACATGGAACTGCCCTTCGGCGGCACCTTCGCCTCGGACACCTTCGAGACCGGCACCCGGGCCGCCGCCTGGGGCGGCACCACGACCATCGTGGACTTCGCCGTCCAGTCCCAGGGGCAGTCCCTGCGGGCCGGACTCGACGCCTGGTACGGCAAGGCCGACGGCAACTGCGCGATCGACTACGCCTTCCACATGATCGTGTCGGACGTCAACGAGCACACCCTCAAGGAAATGGACGGACTCGTCGAAGAAGGCGTGACCTCGTTCAAGCTCTTCATGGCCTACCCGGGGGTCTTCTACTCGGACGACGGCCGGATCCTGCGCGCGATGCAGCGGGCCTCCGGCAACGGCGGGCTGATCATGATGCACGCCGAGAACGGCATCGCGATCGACGTGCTGATCGAGCAGGCCCTCGCCCGCGGTGAGACCGATCCCCGGTTCCACGGGGAGGTCCGCAAGGCGCTGCTGGAAGCCGAGGCCACCCACCGGGCGATCCAGCTCGCCCGGGTGGCCGGCGCCCCGCTGTACGTCGTCCACGTATCGGCCGAGGAGGCGGTCGCCGAACTGGCCGCCGCCCGGGACAAGGGGCTGCCGGTCTTCGGCGAGACCTGTCCGCAGTACCTCTTCCTGTCCACCGACAACCTCGCCGAACCGGACTTCGAAGGGGCCAAGTACGTCTGCTCCACGCCGCTGCGGCCGCGCGAGCACCAGGCCGCACTGTGGCGGGGGCTGCGGACGAACGACCTCCAGGTGGTCTCCACCGACCACTGCCCGTTCTGCTTCCGCGGGCAGAAGGAACTGGGCCGCGGGGACTTCTCGAAGATCCCCAACGGCCTGCCGGGGGTGGAGAACCGCATGGACCTCCTCCACCAGGCCGTCGTGGACGGGCACATCAGCCGCCGCCGCTGGATCGAGATCGCCTGCGCCACCCCGGCCCGGATGTTCGGCATGTACCCGCAGAAGGGCACCATCGCCCCCGGATCCGACGCCGACATCGTCATCTACGACCCGCACGCCGAGCAGGTCCTCTCCGCCGAGACCCACCACATGAACGTGGACTACTCGGCGTACGAGGGCAGGCGGATCACCGGACGCGTCGACACGGTCCTCTCGCGTGGTGAACTCGTCATCGACCGGCGCGAGTTCACCGGCCGGGCCGGCCACGGGGCCTTCATCCACCGCTCCACCTGCCAGTACCTGTAAGGAGTGTCCCCGCATGGACTTCGGCCTCGTCCTGCAGACCGACCCGCCCGCCTCCCAGGTGATCAGCCTGATGAAGCGCGCCGAGCGCAACGGCTTCCGCTACGGCTGGACCTTCGACTCGGCCGTCCTGTGGCAGGAACCCTTCGTCATCTACAGCCAGATCCTCGCCCACACGCAGAAGCTGCACGTGGGTCCGATGGTCACCAACCCCGGCACCCGCACCTGGGAGGTCACCGCCTCCACCTTCGCCACCCTCAACGACATGTACGGCAACCGCACCGTCTGCGGCATCGGCCGCGGGGACTCGGCGATGCGGGTCGCCGGGCGCGCCCCCAACACCCTCGCCCGCCTCGGCGAGGCCATCGAGGTCATCCGGGACCTGGCCGAGGGACGGGAGGCCGAGGTGGACGGCAAACCGCTCCGCATCCCGTGGATCAAGGACGGGAAGCTGCCCGTCTGGATGGCCGCGTACGGCCCCAAGGCCCTCGCGCTCGCCGGGCAGAAGGCGGACGGGTTCATCCTCCAGCTCGCCGACCCGTTCCTCACGGAGTGGATGGTCAAGGCGGTCCGGCAGGCCGCGACCGAGGCGGGGCGCGACCCGGACGCGATCACCGTCTGCGTAGCTGCGCCTGCGTACGTCACGGCCGACGGCTCGCCCGAGGCGCTGGCCCACGCCCGCGACCAGTGCCGCTGGTTCGGCGGGATGGTCGGCAACCACGTAGCCGACCTCGTCTCCCGCTACGGGGAGCACTCCTCGATGGTCCCCGACGAGCTGACCGAGTACATCAAGACCCGCCAGGGCTACGACTACAGCCACCACGGCCGCGCCGGGAACCCCTCCACCGACTTCGTCCCCGACGAGATCGTCGACCGCTTCTGCCTCCTGGGCCCGGCCGAGGCCCACGTCGAAAAGCTGCGCGCCCTGCGCGGGCTCGGCGTGGACCAGTTCGCGGTCTACGACATGCACGACGCCCGGGAGACCACGATCGACGCCTACGGGCAACAGATCATCCCCGCGATCAACGGATAGCGCCGCTCGTTCGTCGTCCTCACCGGGTCCCGGATTTCCTCGCCGGGTTCCTCGGGGATTCCGTTTCCCGCAGAGGTGGTTGGCCGTATGAAATAGTCCCCGTTCATGGATACGGAACGGACGACGCTGACCATGCAGGATGCGATCCTCACCCTGCAGAAATACTGGAGCGACAACGGCTGCATGATCACGCAGCCGCTGAACACCGAAGTGGGCGCCGGTACGGCCAACCCGGCCACGGCGCTGCGGGTGCTCGGCCCCGAGCCCTGGAGCGTCGCCTACGTGGAGCCGAGCGTCCGGCCCGACGACTCGCGCTACGGCGAGAACCCGAACCGGCTGCAGACCCACACGCAGTTCCAGGTGATCCTCAAGCCCGACCCGGGCAACCCGCAGGAGCTCTACCTGGGGAGCCTCCAGGCCCTCGGCATCGATCTCGCCGCGCACGACGTGCGGTTCGTGGAGGACAACTGGGCCTCCCCTGCGCTGGGGGCCTGGGGGCTGGGCTGGGAGGTGTGGCTGGACGGCATGGAGATCACCCAGTTCACCTATTTCCAGCAGGTCGGCGGGATGGGCCTGGCCCCGGTGTCGGTCGAGATCACCTACGGCCTCGAACGCATCATGATGAACCTCCAGGGCGTCTCCCACTTCAAGGACATCGCGTACACCCGGGACATCACCTACGGCGAGGTGTTCGGCCAGAACGAATACGAGATGAGCCGCTACTACCTCGACGACGCCGACGTCGACACCAACCACCGCCTCTTCGAGTCGTACGCCGCCGAGGCGCGGCGCCTGCTCGACCTGGGGCTGCCGGTCCCGGCGTACCTGTACGTGCTCAAGTGCAGCCACACCTTCAACGTCCTCGATGCCCGCGGCGCGATCAGCACCACCGAACGCGCCAAGGCCTTCTCGCTGATGCGCGGCCTCACCCACGAGTCGGCCGGGCTGTGGGCGCAGCGCCGCGCCGCCCTGGACCACCCGCTCGGACTCGCGCCCGCGCCGGCCCCCGCCGTGCGGGCCCCGCTGCCCGCGGTGACCGGCACCGAGACGCTGCTGTTCGAGATCGGCGTGGAGGAGCTCCCGCACTCCGACGTGGTCGCCACCACCGATGCGGTCCGCGAGTCCGTCACGGCCAAGCTCGCCGCCACCCGGCTGGTACACGGTGCCGTCGAGGTGCACGCCACGCCGCGCCGCATCGTGGTGACGGTGGAGGCGGTACAGCCGCGGGAGTCCGACGTCCGCCGGACCGTGCGCGGCCCCAAGACCGCCGCCGCCTACCGGGACGGCGAGCCCACGCCCGCCCTGTCGGGCTTCGCCCGGAGCCAGGGCGTGGACGCCGCGGACGTCGGCACCGTCGAGGTCAACGGTGTCGAGTACGTCGCGGTCACCCGCGACGAACCGGGCCGCACGGCGGTCGAGGTGCTCAGCGAGCTGCTGGCCGAGGTCGTGGCCGGCCTGCGGTCCACCCGCAACATGCGGTGGAACGACCCGACCCTGTCCTTCTCCCGGCCCGTCCGCTGGCTGCTCGCCCTGCTCGACCGTACCCCGCTGCCGGTGGCCGTCTCCGCGCTCTCCTCGGGCACCACCACCCGGCTGCACCGCACCGCCCCCGACCCCTCCGTCCAGGTGACGGCCGCCGAGGGCTACGCCCACTTCCTCGCGCTGCACGGGATCCTGCTGGACCGGGGGACCCGGCGCAGCGCCGTCGTACGCGGCGCCGAGGAGTCGGCGGCCGAGGTGGGCGGGCGCGTGGACCTGGCCGGCGAGGCCGCCCTGATCGACGAGATCACCGACATCGTGGAGTACCCGTACCCCGTCCGCGGGACCTTCGACGAGCGCTACCTGGAGCTGCCGCCGAGCGTCCTGACCACCGTGATGCGGAAGCACCAGCGGTACCTCCCCGTACGGGACGCCCAGGGCCGCCTGCTGCCGCACTTCGTCACCTTCGCCAACGGCATCTGCGAGGACGAGGTGGTCCGGGCGGGCAACGAGGCGGTGCTGCGGGCGCGTTACGAGGACGCCGCCTTCTTCTGGCGGGCCGACCTGAAGGTGGCCCCCGAGGAGTTCCGCCGCCGACTGGCCAAGCTGACCTTCGAGGACCGGCTCGGTACGGTCGCCGACCGCGCCGACCGCATCGCCGGCCTCGCCCTCGACCTGGCCGGACGCGCCGGCCTCGCCGAGGAGGCGGTGGCCACCGTGCGCCGCGCCGGTGAACTGGCCAAGTTCGACCTGGCCTCGCAGATGGTCGTCGAGTTCTCGGGGCTGGCCGGCGTGATGGCCGAGGAGTACGCCCGGCGCGCCGGCGAGTCCGCCGAAGTGGCCCGCGCCCTGGCCGAGATGGAGCTGCCCCGGGCCGCCGGCGGCGCCCTGCCCACCGGCGGTGCGGGCGGTGTGCTCTCGCTCGCCGACCGGTTCGACCTGGTGACGGGGATGTTCGTGATCGGTGCGGTGCCGACCGGGAGTTCCGATCCCTACGGTGTCCGCAGGGCCGCCATCGGCCTGCTCAACGTCCTGCGGAGCGTGCCGTCGCTGGCCGGCGTACGGGTCGGCGACGGGCTGCGCGGGGCCGCCGAGCGCTATGCCGCCCAGGGTGTCGACGTACCCGCCGAACGCCTCGCGGAGGCCGCCGGCCTCATCGCCCGCCGCTACGAGCAGCAGCTCACGGACGAGGGGCACGCCCACCGCCTGGTCCAGGCCGTCCTGGTGTGGGCCGACCGCCCGGCACACGGTGACCGCACGCTCGCCGTGCTGGAGCGCCACGTCGGCACCGAGGCGTTCGACGCGCTGACCGCCGCGCTCCAGCGGGTGGTCCGCATCCTGCCCGCGGCCGCCCCGGACGGCCCCGGCGCCGTGGCGGCGGGGGTCCCGCCGACCGCCCCCGCGGAGCTGCGACTCGCCGAGGCCACCGAGGCGGTCCGCCGGGCGCTCGACGGGCGCGAGGACGACCTCGCCGCGCTGATCGAGGCGTCCGGGCCCCTGGTCACCGCGGTCGACGCCTTCTTCGAGGAGGTCCTGGTGATGGATCCCGACCCCGCCGTCCGCGCGGCACGACTGGCTCTGCTGGACGGTGTGGCCGGGCTGGCCCGCCCGATGCTGGACTGGAGCGCGCTGTAGGACCCGGCGCGGCGACCGGGTGGCCGAACGGGTGCGGGCGGCGGCCGGCCCCGCCCGCACCCGTTCGACTCACCGGGACCCCGCAGGCCTGCGGCCTGCGGGGTCCTTGATCCATGGACATGTCACGTCGGATACCCTCTCGTATGGCGTGAAGGGAATCAGCGCCTGTGCAGCACCGCGCAGGTCGGGTCTGTAGTGCCCTGCCGGCGGCGACGGGCTGCACTGCCCGCACGAGCCTCGCCGGCCACCCGTACCGGGCGCAGGCTCCTTTCAGGAGACGACGTGAAAATCCTTCCCGAGATCTCTCGTACGCTGAGCGAGTACCTCCTCCTCCCGGGGCTGACCACAGAAGACTGCACGCCGGACAACGTGGACCTCGGGGCGCCGCTGGTGCGCCACCGGGTCGGCGAGGAGTCGCGGATCCGGGTCGCCACCCCCCTCGTGAGCGCCATCATGCAGGCGGTGTCCTCACCCGTGATGGCAGTGGCACTCGCCCGGGCCGGCGGGCTTTCGTTCATCCACCAGAACCAGCCGGCCGAGGACCAGGCCGCGGACGTGCAGGCGGTGAAGCAGCGCGAGGCCGCCCAACTGCCCGGTCGGCACGGGACCGTGGACGGCGCGGGGCGGCTGCGCGTGGGTGCCGGCATCAACTCCCGTGATTTCAAGGACCGCATCCCCGCACTCGTGGCGGCCGGCGCAGACCTGCTCTGCCTGGACTCCTCCGACGGATATTCCGAATACCAGGCGAAGACACTGGAGTTCGCCCGCACGGAGTACGGGGACGCGGTGCCGGTCGGCGCGGGCAACGTGGTCGACGGGCGGGCCTTCCGCTACCTGGCCGAGGCGGGTGCGGCCTTCGTGAAGGTCGGCATCGGGGGCGGGGCCATCTGCACCACGCGGGCCCAGAAGGGGATCGGCCGCGGGCAGGCCTCCGCACTGCTCGACGTGGTGGCGGCGCGCGACGACTACGCCCGCGAGACGGGCGTGTACGTGCCGCTGTGCTGCGACGGGGGTCTGCTGAACGACTCCCACATGGCGGTGGCACTGGCCATGGGCGCGGATTTCATCATGCTCGGCCGGTACTTCGCCCGGCTGGACGAGAGCCCCTCGCGCAAGCTGCAGATCGGCGGCCAGTGGTACAAGGAGTACTGGGGCGAGGGCTCGCGGCGGGCACAGAACGCGGCCCGCTACGGCCAGGGCGGCCGGATGCTCTTCGAAGAGGGCGTGGACGGCTACGTGCCGTACGCCGGCAGCCTCGAGGACAACGTGGAGCGGACCCGGGCGAAGCTGATCGCCACGATGATCAGCTGCGGGTCGACCAACCTGCGTGACTTCCACCGGGACGCGGTGCTGGTCCCGGTGTCGGCGGAGTCGTTCAAGCAGACCGGGGCGGAGATCGAGGTGCGCCGGCCCGCCATCGACGCCGGGGAGTGACGCGACCGGCCGGGCTGCCCCCGGCCGGTACGGCCGCGGGGCGGCCTCATCCCGGCGGTCGGAGCCGGGAGGCCGTCGTGGGGACCACGATCACCCGGCTGCGCGCCGACTTCCCCGGCGCGCACGTCTGGGTGATCGACGACGACAGAGAGGACCGCACCGGTGCGATCGTTACGGCCCTCGCCCAAGAGGGCCGGCGGGTGCACCTGGTCCGCCGGGTGCGGCCGGAGGCCCGTACCGGCAAGGGGGAGGCGCTCAACGCCGTGTACGAGCAGCTCGGCGAGTTCCTCCCGGCGGACGCCGACCGGGACCGGTCGTGGTGTGCGTGATCGACGCGGACGGGCGGCTGGAGCCGGGCGCCCTGGCCCCCGGCAGAGGCCGGCCGGCTTCGGCGACCCCGAGACCGGCGCGTCCAGGTCAGCGTCCGGAGGCGCAACGCGGGCGGGGCCCGGCCGCTGCCCGACCGCGGCCGGGTGGCCAACGCGGCCGCCCGGCTGCCTGTCCGCGTCCAGGACATGGAGTTCGCCGTGTCCCATGCCGGCCTGCAGATGCTGCGCATGCGCACCGGTTCCGTGGGACTCGGCGGCAACGGGCAGTTCACCCGGCTCTCCGCCCTGGACCGGATCGCCGGGGCGGAGAGCCGCCCCTGGCGCTGGGCGCCCTGCCGGAGGACTACGAGCTCGGCCTGCACATGATCCTGGCCGGCCACCGGATCACCGACATCACCGACACCCGGGTCTCCCGGGAGCGCCTGCCGTACGCGCGGCGCCTGCTCGCCCAGCGCACCCGGTGGGGCGCAGGGCAACATGCAGTGCGCGCGCTACGCCCCGAAGACTGCGCGGCCGGACCGGCTGGGCCAAGACCCGCCGCAACGCCGAACTGCCGGTCGCGGGCCCGGCGGCCGTCGAGGCGTAACCCGGAGGTCACCCGAACACGGTGGGGATTTCCTCCCCTTCGTGATGTGATGGGGCCATGATCGAAGAATTTCTGGCACGCGGCCTGTCCGATGTCGAGGAAGCCGTCCGCAAGGCGGCGGCGGCCGAGATCATGCCGAGGTTCCGGCAGCTCGCCGAGCACGAGGTGGACCAGAAGAGCGGTCCGCACGACCTCGTGACGATCGCCGACCGCAGCGCCGAGGAGCACCTCACCGACTCCCTCACCCGCCTGCTCCCCGGCTCGGTCGTGGTGGGGGAGGAGGCCGTCCACGCCGACCCCGCCGTCTACGGGGCGCTGCGCGAGGAGGCCCCGGTCTGGATCGTCGACCCGGTTGACGGCACCCGCCAGTTCGTGAACGGCGAACCCGGCTTCTGTACCCTCGTCGCCCTCGCCCGGCGCGGCGAGATCCTCGCCTCCTGGACGTACGCACCCGCCCTGGAGGAGATGTCGACCGCCGTGCGCGGGGCCGGGGCCTTCGTCAACGGGGAGCGGATCCACAGCGGTTCGCCCGAACCCGGGGCGGACCTGCGCGTCGCCACCGCCCACCCGCTCTACACCAGCGCGCACGACAAGGCGGTGCTGGCCCGCCTCGACGTGCCGGGCATCGCCCCCCGGGCCTGTGGCTCGGCCGGGCTGGAGTACCTGAAGGTGGCCCGCGGCGAGATGGACGCCCTCGCCTTCACCTGGCCCTCGGCCTGGGACCACGCGGCCGGGCTGCTGCTCGTCGCCGAGGCGGGCGGGGCCCAGACCACCGTCGCGGGAGAGCCCTTCCGGGTGGACCGGGACAACGCCCTGCCGTTCGCCGTGGGCCGCGACCTGGCCACCGCCGAACGGATCCGGGACCTGCTGCGAGGCGGGGCATAGAGCCGTTCGAGCAGGGCGCACTACCCTGAGCCCCTGAGGCCAGTGCCGCCGGCAGACGAAGGAGTCCGAAGGTGCCGTCGATTCTCGATGCGGTCGTCGTAGGGGCCGGTCCCAATGGGCTGACGGCCGCGGTCGAACTGGCCAGACGCGGTTTCTCCGTCGCGCTGTTCGAGGCCGGCGGGACGGTCGGCGGGGGCGCGCGCACCGAGGAACTGACCCTGCCCGGCTTCCGGCACGACCCCTGCTCCGCGGTGCACCCGCTGGGCGCCGGCTCTCCGGTGTTCAAGACCATGCCGCTGGAGCGGTACGGGCTGGAGTGGCTGCACGCCCCGCTGCCGATGGCGCACCCCTTCGACGACGGCAGTGCCGCCGTGCTCTCGCGCTCGGTGGCCGAGACCGCGGCCTCCTTCGGCCCCCGCGACGCGGGTGCGTACCGCAGGCTGCTCGCGCCCTTCCTCGGCCGCTGGGACACCCTGGCCCGCGACTTCATGTCGCTGCCGGGCACGGCGCTGCCGCGGGACCCCGCCACCCTGGCCCGGTTCGGGCTGGCCGGGCTGCCGCCGTCCACCTGGCTGCTGCGCCGGTTCCGGGACGAGCCGGCCCGCGCCCTGTTCGCCGGGCTGGTCGCCCACGTGATCGCCCCGCTCTCCGGCCTCGGCACCAGCGCGGTCGGCCTGGTCTTCGCGCTCGCCGCGCACGAGGGCGGCTGGCCGATGGCGCGCGGGGGCTCGCAGTCGCTGTCCGACGCGCTGGCCGCGTACCTGAAGGACCTCGGCGGGCAGGTGCACACCGATTTCGAGGTCAAGCGCCTGGACGACCTCCCGCCGGCCCGCGCGTACGTCTTCGACACCTCGCCGGCCGCCCTCGCCCGGATCGCCCGCCTGGGCAACGCCTACGACCGCTACCGCTACGGCGCCGCCGCCTTCAAGATCGACTACGCCCTGTCCGGGCCGGTGCCGTGGACGGCCCCGGAGGCCCGCCGCGCCGGGACCGTGCAGGTCGGCCCGCGGCTGCGGGACATCGACGCCGCCCTGCAACTTGCAGCGGGCGGCCGCGCCCCCCGCAACCCCTTCCTGATCACCGCGCAGCCCAGCCTCGTGGACCCCTCCCGCGCCCCCGAGGGCAAGCACGTCTTCTGGGCGTACGGGCACGTGCCGCACGGCTGGGAGGGCGACCTCACCGAGGCCGTGGAACGGCAGCTGGAACGCTTCGCACCCGGCTTCCGCGACCTGGTCCTGGCCCGCGCCACCGCCGGCCCGCCCGAACTCGCCCGGCGCAACCCCAACTACATCGGCGGGGACATCGCCTGCGGCGCCGCCTCCGGCCTCCAGCTCCTGATCCGCCCCCGCCTCTCCCTGCGCCCGTACGCCACCCCGCACCCGGCCGTCTTCCTGTGCTCCTCGGCCACCCCGCCGGGCCCCGGGGTGCACGGGATGTCGGGCCACAACGCGGCCAAGGCGGTGTGGCGCCGGCTGCGGCACGCCTCCTGACGGGCCGCCGGCCCGCCCGGCCCGCCCGCCCGCTACCGTCGGCACCGTGGCCCGGCCGGGCCGGAAGGGACAGCCGATGGTGCACGTGACCCTGGTGCAGGGCGACATCACACAACAGGAAGCCGACGCGGTGGTCAACGCCGCCAACTCCTCGCTGCTGGGCGGCGGCGGGGTGGACGGCGCCATCCACCGCCGCGGCGGTCCGGAGATCCTCGACGCGTGCCGCAAGCTGCGCGCCTCCCACTACGGCAAGGGCCTGCCGACCGGCCGGGCCGTCGCCACCACCGCCGGCCGGCTCCCGGCCCGCTGGGTGATCCACACCGTCGGCCCGGTCTGGTCCCGCGAGGAGGACCGCAGCGCACTGCTCGCCTCCTGCTACCGGGAGTCGCTGCGCGTCGCCGACGAGCTGGGCGCCCGTACGGTGGCCTTCCCGGCGATCTCCACCGGCGTCTACGGCTGGCCCATGGACGACGGGGCCCGGATCGCGGTCGAGACCGTACGCACCACGCCCACCTCGGTCGAGGAGGTCCGCTTCGTCCTCTTCGACGCACAGGCCTACGCGGCCTTCGAGGCCGCCCTCGCCTGAAACCGCTCCGGTCCCGACCCGCGAAACGGCGCGGTCAGGGCCGGGGCCCGGCGCTCCGCCGGGCGGCCCGGCGGCCCGGACGTAAGCTGGAGGGGATGCGCGTCCCGCCCGGTGCGAGCCCGACCGGAGGTGCCGACATGACCGCAGCGCCAGCACCGACAGCACGCGGGCGCGGAGCCGTGACCTGGGAACCCGAGCCCGTCACGGCCGAGCCCTACAACGCGCAGACCCCCGCCGCGGCCCTGGCCGAGGACCCGACCCCCGTCTCCGCCCTCTTCGTACGCGACCACTTCGGCGTCCCCGAAACCGCCCCGGCCGACTGGCGCCTGGGCATCGGCGGCGCCGCGGCCGCGCCCTTCGCGCTCACGTACGCGGACCTGCTCGGCCTGGAGCGCCGCGAACTCGACGTGGTCGTCGAATGCGCGGGCAACGGCCGCTCGCTCATGTCCCCGAGGCCGCCCGGACTCGCCTGGGGGCAGCGGGCGGTGGGCTGCACCCGCGTGGCCGGAGTGCCCTTCGCCGTGCTCGCCGCCCGCGCCCGCTTCGACCCGCGGACCGTCGAGGTCGTCTTCACCGGGGCCGACTCCGGCACCGTGCACGGCCGCCGCACCCCCTTCGCGCGCAGCCTGCCCCTGGACGCCGCCGTCCACCCCGACACCCTGCTCGTCACGCACATGAACGGCGAGCCGCTCGCGCCCGCGCACGGGGCCCCCGTCCGGCTCGTGGTCCCCGGCCGGTACGCGGTGGCCGACGTGAAGTGGCTGGTCGCCGCCGAGGCCGTCACCGAACCCTTCACCGGCGTCTTCCAGACCGAGGAGTACCTGTACGAGGAGGCCCGCGGCACCCCCGAGGGCCCCGTCACGGCCATCCGCGTCAAGTCCCTCATCACCGCCCCCGAACCGGACGAGGACCTGCGCCGCGGCCGCGAGACCGTGGTGACCGGGCGGGCCTGGTCCGGCGGCGGGGTACCGGTACGGCGGGTGGAGGTGCGGGCCGTGTACGCGGGCGACCCGGCGGACGTGGCCGGCGGCGGGTACGGCGCGGACGGCGGCGTCGGGGCGGACGGCGGCGTCGGGGCGGACGACGGCGACGGGACGGCCGGCGGAGACGGGGCGGCCTGGCACGAGGCCGTGCTCGAACCGACCTCCGGCCCCTACGCCTGGACCACCTGGTCCCACCGCTGGACGCCCGCCCGCCCCGGCCCCTACACCCTGCTGTCCCGCGCCACCGACGCGCAGGGCGAGACCCAGCCGGACCGCGCCCCCTGGAACGCCCACGGCTACGGCTGCAACCCCGTGGCCCGCGTGGACGTGGTCGTCGTCTGAAGGACCGGTGCCGCGATGACCGAGATCGAGATCATGACCACCGCCTCCCTCGGAGACACCAGCTACCTCCTGGTCAGCGGCGACGAGGCGGCCGTGATCGACCCGCAGCGCGACAGCTGGGAGCTGGTCGGGGCCTGCGCCGCCCGCGGGGTGCGGATCCGGTACGCCCTGGAGACCCACGTCCACAACGACTACGTCTCGGGGGCCGTCGAGGTCCGCGCGGCCACCGGGGCCGTCATCGCGGGCCCCGCCCGCGCCCCGTACGCCTTCGACCACCTCGGGCTGGCCGAGGACGACGAGATCCGCATCGGGGACGCGACCGTACGGGCCATGGAGACGCCCGGCCACACCGCCGAGCACACCTCGTACCTCCTCTTCGACGGTGCGCGCCCCGAGCCCGCCGCCGTCTTCACCGGCGGCAGCCTGCTCGTGGGCACCGCGGGCCGCACCGACCTCTCCGGGGAGGCGCACACCGAGGAGCTCGCCCGGGCCCAGTACCGCTCGCTGCGCCGGCTCGCCCTGCTGCCGGACACCACCCGGGTGCTGCCCACCCACGGCGCGGGCAGCTCCTGCGCGGCCGGCCCGGCCGCCGGGGAGCGGACCAGCACGATGGGAGCCGAGCGCCGCACCAACCCGGCGCTGACCGCCGCAGACGAGGAGGCCTTCGTGCACGGGCGGATGTCCGGCCTGCCGCCGTACCCCGCCTACTACCACCACATGGCGCCCTTGAACCGGGCCGGCCCGCGGGTCCTCGGCGGCCTGCCCGCGCTCCGGGCCCTGACCCCTGCGGTGGTCGAGGGCTTGGTCGGCGGCGGGGCGCAGGTCCTGGACGGGCGCGACCGCGCCGAGTTCGCCGCCGGGCACCTGCCGGGCTCGCTCTGCGAGGAACTGGACGAGCGCTTCGCGAGCCTGGTCGCGGAAGTGGTGCCCTTCGGTACCCGGCTGGTCCTCGTCCTGCCCGAACCGGAGGCGGAAGCGGGCCGCGAGGCCACGCGGCAGCTGCTGCGCATCGGTTACGAGGACATCGCGGGGCGGCTCGCCGGCGGGGTGGGTGCGTGGGCGGCGGCGGGGCGGCCGCTGCGGTCCTTCCCCACGGCCGGTGCGGCCGCGCTGGCCGGGCGGATCGGGGACCGGCTGGTCCTGGACGTCCGCCCCGAACGGCCGGAGGGCGGGGTCCCCGGCACCCGCGCCATCCCCCTCGCGGAGCTGCCGCGGCGGATCGGCGAGGTGCCGCGGGGGCGGCCGGTCTGGACGGTGTGCGGCAGCGGCCGCCGCGCGACGATTGCAGCTGCGCTGCTGGAACGGGCCGGCCACGCCGTCACCGCCGTCACCACGGGCGGCGCCCCCGACCTCCTCCCCTGACCCCGACCCCGCCGGGGCTCCGAGGCTCCGCCCCGGACCCCCGCGCCGCAAGCTCCCCCAGCCCTGGGTGGATGGGATGTACGGGGCGTGGTCGGGCCCGCTTCCCGAGCCGAGGGCCGCCGCGTGGTTTCGGGGCTCCGCCCCGGACCCCGGTCCTCGAACGCCGGACGGGCCGGATTGCCCCGGGAAGCCGCCGGGCCCCGTCAGGGGTGGTGGGTGCGGCGGTAGGAGTAGGCCGCGGCCGTCAGGACGGACAGGGTGCACCACGCCCCCGCCACCACGCCGATCCACCCCAGCACGCCCATACCCGCCCCCGTTCCCGTCCCGCCGGGCGCCACCATCCGCCCGGGAAGGGCATACCCGGCCGGGGGACCCGCCAAAGACGGGAACCCCCCACCCGGCGGGAGGCCGGGCGGGGGGTTCCGTACGACCGCGGACCGCCCGCGGTCAGAGCACGTCTGCGGCGATGTTCGCGGCCACCCGCTCCAGCAGCGGCCCCGCATCCGCGATGCACTTCGCCGTGTCCGGCTCGATCTCCGTGAGCGGGTACGCCCGCCGGATCCCGGCCGCCTGCAGGGCCTCCTGCGGCAGGGCGAGCCGCCCGCAGACCGCGACGACCGCCTTGCCGGCCGCCCGCGCGGCCGCGGCGACACCCGCCGGCGCCTTGCCGTGCAGGGTCTGCTCGTCGAGCGAGCCCTCGCCCGTGATGACCAGTGTGGCCCGCTCCAGCGCGGGGGCGAAGCCGAGCACGTCGAGCATCAGCTCGATGCCGGGGCGGAAGCTCGCCCCCAGCCCGACCAGCGCGCCGTAGCCGATGCCGCCCGCGCCGCCCGCACCCGGGGCCACCGCGCACTCGGCCGCCTTCGGGCCGATGGCCTTCTCCAGCACGGTCACGTAGTGGGCCAGGGCCGCGTCCAGTGCGGCCACGTCCTCGGGCGTGGCACCCTTCTGCGGGCCGTAGACCGCCGGCGCACCCTTCGGGCCGGTCAGCGGATTGTCGACATCGCTCGCCAGCACCAGCTCGACCCCGGCGAACCGCGGGTCGAGGCCGGACAGGTCCGCGGAGGCCAGGTCCGCGAGCGGACCGCCGCCGGGGCCCACGGGCTTCCCCTCGGCGTCCAGGAACACCGCGCCCAGCGCCGCCAGCATGCCCGCACCGCCGTCGGTGGTGGCGCTGCCGCCGACCCCGAAGACGATCGTCGTGGCCCCCGCGTCCAGCGCCGCCCGCAGCAGCTCGCCCGAGCCGTACGTGGTCGAGGTCAGCGGGGCGAACACGCCCTGGGGGAGCAGCTGGAGCCCGGAGGCCTCCGCCATCTCCACCACGGCGGTGCCGTCGCGCAGGGCGAAAGCGGCCGTGACCTGCTCGCCGAGCGGGCCGGTGACCCGTACCTCCCGGCGCTCGAAGCCGGCGGCCACGGCGGCGGCGACGGTACCGTCACCGCCGTCCGCCACGGGGAGGGTCTCCACCTCCACCCCGGGGACAGCGGCCTTCAGCCCGGCCGTCACCCGCTCCGCGACCTGCACGGCCGTGAGCGAGCCCTTGAATTTGTCCGCGGCGATGAGTACGCGCGCGGCCTCAGTTACTGCTCCGTCCGCCACCTTGCTGATCCCTTGCTATCGAACGTGCAGTCGCGCCACCCCGAGCCTATCCGGAGGATCCTCCTATGCCCATGGGTGCCCTGGGTCACACCCGGCGTGCCACGCCGGAAAAGGGTGATATTCACCCTCATAGTGGGTCGGCATGAGGACGGATTCACTGGACCAGCCATCGGAGGCGGCTCCGGCCGCGGCCCCGGGCGCCCCGGGAGACCCCCGGTCGGCCGAGGACACCCCGCCCGACCGTGCGGTGGTCGCCATCGGGATCGCGACGGTGCTGGCCGTGGTGGCGTGGGCCGCGCTCGCCAAGGGGTCGTTCGACCGGGCCTCGGGCACCGCCCTCGCCTGGGTCCTGGACAACTTCGCCTGGCTCTTCGTGATCGCCGCCGACCTCTTCCTGGTCATGTGCGTGGTCCTGGCCGTCAGCCGGTTCGGGCGGATCCGGCTGGGTGCGGACGACTCCGAGCCGGAGTTCACCACCTCGGCCTGGATCGCGATGATGTTCAGCGCCGGCATGGGCATCGGCCTCATGTTCTACGGGGTCGGGGAGCCGCTCACCCACTACCTCAGCCCGCCGCCGGCCACCGGTGCCCAGCCCGGCACCGGGGCCGCCGCCCGCGCGGCGATGGAGTACTCCTTCTTCCACTGGACCCTCACCCCCTGGGCGATCTACGGCATCGTCGGCCTGGCCCTCGCCTACGCGACCTTCCGCAAGCGCCGAGGCAACCGGCTCAGCTCCGCCTTCGTCCCGCTCATGGGCGCCCGGCGGGCGGACGGCTGGCAGGGCCGGGCCATCGACCTGCTGGCCGTGTTCGCCACCGTCTTCGGCACCGCCACCAGCCTGGGCCTGGGCACGCTCCAGGTGGCCGAGGGCCTGAACCTCACCGCCGGGGTCGAGGACTCCAAGGCGGTCGAGCTGATCATCATCGGCGCGCTGTCCGCCGCCTTCGTCCTCTCCGCCTTCTCCGGCTTGCACAAGGGCGTGAAGTGGCTGTCCAGCATCAACATCGTGCTGGCCGCCGCCCTGATGCTGTTCGTCTTCGTGCTCGGCCCGACCGTCTACGTGCTCGACGTCATCCCCGCGAGCGTCGGCGGCTACCTGCACGAGCTGGTGCCCATGGCCAGCCGCACCGGCGCCTTCACCGACGCGGCCTGGCTCGGCACGTGGACCGTCTTCTACTGGGCCTGGTGGCTGTCCTGGGCCCCGTTCGTCGGCACGTTCATCGCCCGGATCTCCCGCGGCCGGACCATCCGCGAGTTCCTCGTCGGGGTCCTGCTGGTGCCCAGCGGGGCGACCGTCGTCTGGTTCTGCGTCATGGGCGGCACCGCGATCCGGCTGGACTCCACCGGGGCCGCCGACCTGGCCGCCAAGGTCAAGGACGGGGCGGAGGCCTCCCTCTTCGCGATGCTCGACGCGCTGCCGCTCGGCACCGCCACCTCCTGGGTGGCCATGGTCCTCGTCATGACGTACTTCGTGACCAGTGCGGACTCCGCCTCCCTGGTCATGGGTTCGCTCACCAGCCGGGGCTCCCTGCACCCGCCGACCTGGCTGGTGGTCACCTGGGGCGTGCTCATGGCCGCCGTGGCCGCGGTGCTCCTCGTCGCGGGCGGGCTGAAATCCCTCCAGACCGCGACCATCCTCGTCGCCCTGCCCTTCGTGGTCGTCATGCTGCTGCTGTGCTGGGCGCTCGTACGGGAGCTGCGCGCGGACCCCGGGGCGGGACCCGCCCGGCACCCCGCACTGCACGGGCTGCGGGACGCGGTCAAGGCGATGGTCGGCGAGGCCATCACCGAACAGGGCGCGGACCGCCACCCCCGGCTGCGCCGGGCGGCCGAATCCCGCCGCGACCGCGAGGAGCCGGGCGGCAACCGGGGCGGCACCCCGGGCGCATGACCGGGGCCCCGGACCCGCCGCCGGCACGGCGGTCCGCACGGCCCGTCTCGTACCCGCCCCGCCCGGCTAGGGTGAGCCGACGTGACCACCACTGACTACGCCGACTACATCGCCGGCCTGCCCAAGGTGCTGGCCGGGGCCGCCGCGCTGTTCCGGGACGCCGAGGGCCGCGTCCTGCTCGTCGAACCCAACTACCGCGAGGGCTGGGCCCTGCCCGGGGGCACCATCGAGTCCGACCGGGACGAGTCCCCCCGGCAGGCGGCCCGCCGCGAGAGCGCGGAGGAGATCGGCCTCGACCTGCCGCTCGGCAGGCTGCTCGCCGTGGACTGGGTGCCCGGCCCGGGCCGCCCGCCGCTCGTCGCGTACGTCTTCGACGGCGGGGTGCTCGACCCCGCGCAGTTCGCCGCCATCCGCCTCCAGGAGGAGGAGCTCTTGTCCTGGCGGCTGGTGCCCCGCGCGGAACTCGCCGACTACCTCCCGGGCCAGCTGGCCGTGCGCATCGAATCCGCGTACGAGGTACTGGCCGGCGGAGCCGGCGCCGCCGAGCTGGAGAACGGCCGACCGGTCCACTGACCGCCCTGCCCGGCCCGCCAGGCCCTCGAACCGGAGGAGCCCGACCACGCCCGCCGCCGCGCGGCTCGGCCCGTGACGGCGGGTACGGCGGGACGGGGCGGGCACGAGCCCGTGTCCGCCCCGGCGCCGCCCGTCAGAACAGGGCTTCCGCCGCGGCCGGGGCGCGCCCGCTCTCGAAGGCCAGCAGCCGCTGCTTGCGGTCCAGGCCGCCGCCGTAGCCGGTCATGCCGCCGGAGGCCCCGATCACCCGGTGGCAGGGCACGATGATGCCGACCGGGTTCCTGCCGTTGGCCAGGCCCACGGCCCGGGAGGCCCCCGGCTTGCCCAGGCGCGCGGCGAGCTCGCCGTACGACCAGGTCTCGCCGTACGGGATCTGCACCAGCTGCGCCCAGACGCTGCGCTGGAACTCCGTGCCCTCCATCCGCAGCGGCAGGTCGAAATTCCTGAGCTCCCCCGCGAAGTAGGCGGCGAGCTGCCGCACCGCCTCGGGGAACGGCTCCTCCTCGGCCGCGACCCGCGGGCCGAAGGACTCCTCGGCCGGCCGGTGCCGCTGCCCGGTCATGTAGAGGCCGCTGAGGACCCC
This sequence comes from Streptomyces sp. NPDC030809, assembly GCF_055572195.1. Classification (NCBI taxonomy): domain Bacteria; kingdom Bacillati; phylum Actinomycetota; class Actinomycetes; order Kitasatosporales; family Streptomycetaceae; genus Streptomyces; species Streptomyces sp. NPDC030809. Next base: position 22,516 of record NZ_JBVIDV010000017.1, on the reverse strand, counting down.
CTCCGTGGCGACCAGCGTGAGCGGGCCGTACGGGCTGTCGATGACGGTGTGCTGTCGTTCCATGGCGGGGTTTCTCCAGGTCGGGCGGTCGGGAGGGAAGTCGGTGCGGGCGGTGGGGCGGCGGGTCGGGCCCGGGTGCTCGGCCCGGTGGTCGGCCGGGTGCTCGGCCGGAGTGGTCAGACGGGCATGAGGTTGACCGGGTGGTCGTCCGTGGCCCACAGGTGCTGGACCGCGTACGCCCGCCAGGGCCGCCAGGCGGCCGCCCGGGCGGTCAGCGCGGCCGGGGTGTGCGGCAGTCCCAGCCCCCGCGCGGCCCGGCGGATCCCCAGGTCGGAGGGGAGGAACGCGTCCGGATCGCCGAGCGCGCGCATCGCGATCACCTCCACGGTCCACGGCCCGAACCCCGGCAGCCCCGAGAGCCGGTCCCGCGCGAGCTCCCAGTCGCTGTCGATGCCGAGCGGCAGCGAGCCGTCGGCCAGGGCGCCGACCAGGGTGGTCAGGGTGGCCCGGCGGCTGCGGGGCAGGGCCAGCGCCTCCGGATCGAGCGCGGCCAGCTCGGCCATCGACGGGAACAGGCGGGTCAGCCCGCCCTCCGGGTCCTCGATCCGCTCCCCGTGCGCCAGCACCAGCCGGCCGGCGTGCGTCCGGGCCGCCGCGGTGGACACCTGCTGCCCGAGCACCGCCCGTACGGCGAACTCCGCGGCGTCCACGGTACGCGGCACCCGGCGCCCCGGGGCCTTGGCCACCAGCGGGGCCAGCAGCGGGTCCGTGGACAGCTGCTCGTCCACGGCCGCCGGGTCGGCGTCCAGGTCGAGCAGCCAGCGGCAGCGGCTGATGGCGATGGTCAGGTCGCGCAGGTCGGTCAGCGCGAGCCGGCACTCGACGTGCCCGTCCCGGGGGGCGAGGGCCGCGACCCCGGTGCCGAACGGCAGCCGCAGCGTGCGCCGGTAGGCCCCGTCGCGCCACTCCTCGACCCCCGGCACGGCGGTCGCGGCGAGGTGCCCGAACAGGTTGTCGGGGTGCAGCGGGGCCCGGTACGGCAGGCGGAGCGAGAGCACGCCGGGGGTCTGGGGGCCGGCCTGCGGGCCCCGGGCGGCGCGGGTGCGCAGCTCGGTGGGCGAGAGGGCGAAGACCTCGCGGACCGTGTCGTTGAAGGTCCGGATGGAGGAGAAGCCGGCGGCGAAGGCGACGTCCGCCATGGGCAGGGCGGAGGTCTCGATGAGCAGCCGTGCGGTCTGGGCCCGCTGGGCCCGGGCCAGGGCCAGCGGTCCGGCGCCGAGCTCGGCGTTGAGCTGGCGCTCGATCTGCCGGGCCGAGTACCCGAGGCGGGTGGCGAGTCCCTGCACCCCCTCGCGGTCCACCACCCCGTCCCGGATGAGCCGCATGGCCCGGGCCACGCTGTCGGCGCGCGCGTTCCACTCGGGGGAGCCGGGGCTGGTGTCGGGTCGGCACCGCTTGCACGCCCGGAAACCGGCCTGCTGGCAGGCGGCGGCGCTGGGCAGGAAGGTCATGTTCTCGACCTTCGGGGGTACGGCCGGGCAGCTGGGCCGGCAGTAGATCCGGGTGGTCAGGACGGCGGTGAAGAACCATCCGTCGAACCGGGCGTCCTTCGACTGCACGGCGCGCACGCAGCGCTCGGTGTCGGTGTGCATGCCTCAAGCATCGGTCACGCCCCCCGCCCCGGCTGGCGGTTTTCCGACATCAAGATTCCCGCACCCGCAGCGTCCAGTCCCCCTGCGCGTGTACGTCGAGGTAGAACGGGCCGGCGCCGTGGAGGCGGGAAGTGGGTGTCGAACGGTGGTTCCCGATCGCGTTGACGGGCATGTCGAGGCGGGTGCCGTCGGCGCTGAGCAACCGGACGATGAAGTTGCCCTCGCCGGTGTGGACGGCCGTCAGCTGCACCGTGCCCGTACCCGCGAACGGGCCCTCCAGCCGGTCGCCGTGCCCGGCGTAGTCGCGGGGCAGGGCGGCGGGTCGGGTGTCCTCCGGGCGGCCGAGGCGTACGGTCCACGCCGCGTCGGCATCCACCTTCAGGTAGTGGGGCCCGCCGCCGAGCCGGGCGCCGCGGGTTCCTTCGTACGGGCCCACGCCGATCACCGGGAAGGCCACGGGAGTCCCGTCCCCGTCCAGGACCTCGACCAGGAAGCTCGTGCGGCAGGCCGGACAGGAGGCGGTGATCCGGGCGAGCCCGGGCGGGAAGGTGAACTCCTTGGTCACCTGGTGGCCGGAGCCGGTGAACTCGACGGGGGCGGGGGGCTGCTGCCGGGCCGGTGCGGCGGACGCGGACGCAGATGCGGACGCTGATGCTGATGCAGGCGTGGCGGGAGGTGTCGCGGCGGGGGTCTCGTGGGCGTCCTTCGGGGACGGGTCCGGCAGCAGACCGATCAGGACGAGCCCGAGGAAGGCGGCGATGGCGGAGGCGGCGGCGATCACGAGGCCGGTCCGGATGCGGCTCCGCCGTCGGCCCGGGCCCTGCAGGGGCCCCCTCGGGGGGCCGGAGGGACGGTCCATGAACCCACGATGAGCCACGCCGGGCCGACCGCAACCCGGCTCCTGTCCCGCCGCCGGGACACCCGGTACCGCGCCCCGGGGCTCCGCCCCCGGAAGCCGCCCCGCGGCGGGGATGCAGAAGGGCCCCGGACTCCTGAGCGGGGTCCGGGGCCCTTCGGGCCGGGGTGGGGCGTCAGCGGGCGCCCGTGGCCCTGGCCTCGCGCCGGTTGTTGCGGAACGTGTTCGCCCGCCGGGTGGTCGCGAAGAGCGGGATGGTGGCCGCCATCGCGATCTGGAGCGCGCAGCCGGTCTGGAGCAGCATCTGGCCGCCCGGCGCGTCGAACGCCCAGGCCGCCAGCAGGCCCATCGCCCCGACGATCCAGCTGAGCATCGCCACCGCGAGGACACCCCGCGGCTTGGGGTACTCGACCCGGCTCACCATCAGCCAGGCCACGCCGACGATCGCCAGCAGGGTCGGCACGAACGGCAGCTCCAGCAGCACGATCGAGACGACCGTCAGCGCGCCGAAGGGGCTCGGCATGCCCTGGAACATGCCGTCCTTCATCGTCACGCAGCTGAATCTCGCCAGCCTGAGCACCACGGCCAGCAGCACCACGATCGCGGCCAGGGCCGACATCTTCTGGTGCGCGTCGTCGGCGACCATGCCGTAGACCAGCACGAAGTACGCCGGCGCCAGGCCGAAGCTGATCAGGTCCGACAGGTTGTCCAGCTCCGCACCCATCGGCGAGCTGCGCAGCTTGCGCGCCACGAGCCCGTCGAACAGGTCGAAGACGGCCGCGAGCAGCATCAGTATCACCGCGGTCGCCGCGCTGTGACGCGCCATGCCGGACTCGCCACTGCCCGTGAGGTGCGGGATGAGGATTCCGGTGGTGGTGAAGTACACCGCCATGAACCCGCAGGTCGCATTGCCGAGGGTGAGGGTGTCGGCTATCGACAGCCGCAGCGAGAGGGGCATCTCCTCGCCGTCGGTCTCTTCCTCGGCCGCCGGGACCCAGTCCGCCTGGGGCTGTGAACGGGTCTCGGGATCAGTCACGGTCAATTCGAGTCACTCCCGCCGTGGTGGCCTGACCGACCTCGACCGCGACCTCGACACCCTCCGGGAGGTAGATGTCGACGCGCGAGCCGAAGCGGATCAGACCGATGCGTTCGCCCTGCTCCACCTTGGTGCCCGCGGGCACGTACGGGACGATGCGACGGGCGACGGCGCCCGCGATCTGCACCATCTCGATGTCTCCGAGCTCGGTGTCGAAGTGCCAGACAACGCGCTCGTTGTTCTCGCTCTCCTTGTTGAACGCCGGGACGAACCCGCCCGGGACGTGCTCCACGGACGTCACCGTGCCCGCGAGGGGCGCGCGGTTGACGTGGACGTTCAGCGGGCTCATGAAGATCGCGACCCGGGTCCGCCCGTCCTTCCACGGCATGATGCTCTGCACCACACCGTCGGCCGGCGAGATGACTCGGCCCTGGGCGATCTCGCGCTCGGGGTCGCGGAAGAACCACAGCATGCCCGCCGCGAGAGCGGTGGTGGGCACGGCTGCGGCCGCCCAGCGTCCGGACTTGCGGGCCCGGACGAGGCTGAGCGCCGCAGTGGCGACGGTCGGCAGAAGCCACGGCGATGCTCCGCGCGCGAGGCGTACGCCGGCGAGGCTGTCTCGGTGTGCAGAGGTTTGGCTGTGGGGCATGGATGACCTTCGTAGCGGGTGGTTGCCGCGCCGTAAACGGGGGGACGGGACGGCGGCTGTACTGGAATGCTATCGGTTGCACGCAACAACTGGGCAAGCCAGAAGCCGAGTCGGTGGCCCGAAGCCGGTGACAGGGTGTGACCCTTTACGCGGACTTTCCGCTACAAAAGGGACTTTCAGCCCTGGAGCTTGTACTCCTCGAGCAGGCGTCGCCCGATGATCATTTTCTGGATCTCGGCGGTTCCTTCGCCGATCAGCAGCATCGGGGCCTCCCGGTAGAGGCGCTCGATCTCGTACTCCTTCGAGAACCCGTAACCGCCGTGGATGCGGAACGCGTCCTCCACGACCTCCTTGCAGTACTCGGAGGCGAGGTACTTCGCCATCCCTGCTTCGAGGTCGTTTCGTTCCCCGGAGTCCTTTTTGCGTGCTGCGTTGACCATCATGGCATGAGCGGCCTCGACCTTGGTAGCCATCTCGGCCAGCTTGAACTGGATGGCCTGGTGCTGGGCGATCGGCTTCCCGAAAGTGTGACGTTGCTGGGCATAGGAGACACCCAGTTCGAACGCACGCTGAGCGACGCCGCAGCCACGCGCCGCCACGTTGACGCGCCCGACCTCCACGCCGTCCATCATTTGGTAAAACCCTCGGCCGGTGACCCCGCCGAGGACCCGATTGGCCGGAATGCGCAGTCCGTCCATGATGAGTTCGGTCGTGTCGACGCCCTTGTACCCCATCTTGTCGATCTTGCCCGGGATGGTCAGCCCGGGGCGGACCTCACCGAAGCCGGGCTCCTTCTCGACGAGGAAGGTCGTCATCGACTTGTGGGGCGCCGTGCCCTCGGGGAGACCTTCGTCACTCCGGCACAGAACGGCCACCAGGGTGGAGGTCCCGCCGTTCGTCAGCCACATCTTCTGGCCGTTGAGGACGTACTCGTCGCCGTCCTTGACCGCCTTGGACGTGATGGCCGACACGTCCGAGCCCAGACCCGGCTCGGACATCGAGAAGGCGCCGCGCACCTCGCCCAGCGCCATGCGGGGCAGGAAGTGGTCCTTCTGCTCCTGGGTGCCGTGCTGCTTGAGCATGTACGCCACGATGAAGTGGGTGTTGATGATGCCCGAGACGGACATCCAGCCCCGCGCTATCTCCTCCACGCACAGGGCGTAGGTGAGCAGCGACTCACCGAGACCGCCGTACTCCTCGGGGATCATCAGACCGAACAGGCCGAGCTCCTTGAGCCCGTCGACGATCTGCTGCGGGTACTCGTCCTTGTGCTCCAGTGCGGTCGCGACAGGGATGATCTCCTTGTCGACGAACTCGCGGACGGTGTCGACGATCTCCTGCTGGACCTCGGTGAGGCCGGCGGTCCTGGCGAGTCGTGCCATGGCTACTTCCCCTGTTCCTTCAGCTGGGGCCGGCCGGGCTGCTCGCCGCCGCGCTCCTTGATGTACGTCTCGGTCGGGACCATCACCTTGCGCCGGAAGACGCAGACGAGGGTGCCGTCCTGCTTGTAGCCCTTGGTCTCGACGTAGACGATCCCGCGGTCGTTCTTCGACTTCGAGGGGGTCTTGTCCAGGACCGTGGTCTCGCCGTAGATCGTGTCGCCGTGGAAGGTGGGCGCCACGTGCCGCAGGGACTCGATCTCAAGGTTGGCGATGGCCTTGCCGGAGACGTCCGGGACGGACATGCCCAGCAGCAGGGAGTAGATGTAGTTGCCCACCACCACGTTCTTGCCGAAGTCCGTGGTGTTCTCCGCGTAGTTCACGTCCATGTGCAGCGGGTGGTGGTTCATGGTCAGCAGGCAGAAGAGGTGGTCGTCGTACTCCGTGACCGTCTTCCCGGGCCAGTGCTTGTAGACCGCGCCGACCTCGAACTCCTCGTAGGTGCGTCCGAACTGCATGGCTCAGGCCTCCGGGATCTCGAACTTGGTGGTGCGCTGCATCCCCGCGGCGCGGCCCTTGCCCGCGATGACCAGGGCCATCTTGCGGCTGGCCTCGTCGATCATCTCGTCGCCGAGCATCGCGGAGCCCTTCTTGCCGCCGGCCTCCGAGGTGCACCAGTCGTAGGCGTCGAGGATCAGCTCGGCGTGGTCGTAGTCCTCCTGGGAAGGGGAGAAGACCTCGTTGGCCGCCTCGACCTGGCCGGGGTGCAGGACCCACTTGCCGTCGAAGCCCAGCGCGGCCGCGCGGCCGGCGACCTCGCGGTACGCGTCCACGTCGCGGATCTGCAGGAAGGGGCCGTCGATGGCCTGGAGGTTGTGGGTGCGGGCGGCCATCAGGATCCGCATGAGGATGTAGTGGTAGGCGTCCGCCGGGTAGCCGGGCGGCTGCATGCCCACGACGAGGGACTTCATGTTGATCGAGGCCATGAAGTCGGCCGGGCCGAAGATGATGGTCTCCAGACGCGGCGAGGCGGCCGCGATCTCGTCCACGTTGACCAGGCCCTTGGCGTTCTCGATCTGCGCCTCGATGCCGATCTTGCCGACCTCGAAGCCCATGGTCTTCTCGATCTGGGTCAGCAGCAGGTCGAGGGCGACCACCTGCTGGGCGTCCTGGACCTTCGGCAGCATGATGCAGTCGAGGTTCTGGCCGGCGCCCTCGACCACCGTGATCACGTCGCGGTAGGTCCAGTGGGTCGTCCAGTCGTTGACGCGCACGACCCGGGTCTTGCCCGTCCAGTCGCCGTTGTTCAGCGCGTCCACGATCGTGTGGCGGGCGCCTTCCTTGGCGAGCGGGGCGCAGGCGTCCTCCAGGTCCAGGAAGACCTGGTCGGCCGGCAGGCCCTGGGCCTTCTCCAGGAACCGGGGGTTCGAACCCGGGACCGCGAGACAGGAGCGGCGCGGGCGGAGCCGGTTCACGGGGGAGAGGGGCGTGGTCATGCGGGGACCTCCGTGCTTTCCAGAAGGGGGTGCAGCTTGTTCGCTTTGCGGATCTCGTCGACGATACGTCCGATGATCTCCGTGATACCGAAGTCTTTGGGGGTGAACACGGCAGCCACTCCGGCGGCCTTCAGCTCCTCGCCGTCCGCGTTCGGAATGATGCCTCCGACGATGACCGGCACGTCGCCCGCCCCCGCCGTGCGCAGCCGCTCCAGGACGTCCGGGACGAGTGCGCTGTGCGAACCGGACAGGATGGACAGTCCCACGCAGTGCACGTCCTCCGCCAGCGCGGCGGACGCGATCTGCTCGGGAGTGAGTCGAATCCCCTGGTAGACCACCTCGAACCCGGCGTCGCGGGCCCGTACGGCGATCTGCTCGGCCCCGTTGGAGTGGCCGTCCAGTCCGGGCTTGCCCACGAGCAGGCGCAGCCGGCCGGTGCCCAGCTCCTCGGCGGTGCGGGAGACCTTGGCGCGGACCTCGGCGAGCGGGGTGCCCGGCTCGGCGGTCACCGCGACCGGTGCGGAGGAGACGCCGGTGGGTGCCCGGAACTCGCCGAACACCTCACGCAGCGCCCCCGCCCACTCCCCGGTGGTGACGCCCGCACGCGCACACTCCAGAGTGGCTTCCATGAGGTTCTCGTCGCCCGCCGCGGCCTCCTTGAGGCGCTCCAGCGCCTGTGCGGTGGTCGGGAAGACGAAGGGGTCCCCGTTGCCCTGCCGGTCCGAGGACTCCTGGCGCTCGGCGCGCCAGCGGCCGATCCGCTCGACGGTGAGGGCCTCCACGGCCGGGTCCACCGTCATGATCGCGCCGTCGAGGTCCGCGGTGAGCGGGTTCTCCTCGGTCTGCTGGAAGCAGTTCACGCCGACGATCTTGTCCTCGCCGGCCTCGATCCGGGCCCGGCGCTCGGCGTGCGAGGAGACCAGCTGCGACTTGAGGTAGCCGGACTCGACGGCCGCCATCGCGCCGCCCATCTCCTGGATCCGGTCGATCTCCGCCAGGCACTCCGCCACCAGGGAGTCCACCTTGGCCTCGATCACGTGGGATCCGGCGAAGATGTCCTCGTACTCCAGCAGGTCGCTCTCGTGGGCGAGGACCTGCTGGATGCGCAGGGACCACTGCTGGTCCCAGGGACGCGGCAGGCCCAGCGCCTCGTTCCAGGCGGGCAGCTGCACGGCGCGGGCGCGGGCGTCCTTGGAGAGGGTGACGGCCAGCATCTCCAGCACGATCCGCTGGACGTTGTTCTCCGGCTGGGCCTCGGTCAGGCCGAGGGAGTTGACCTGGACCCCGTACCGGAAGCGGCGCTGCTTCTCGTTCGCGATGCCGTACCGCTCGCGGGTGACCTGGTCCCAGATGCGGCCGAAGGCGCGCATCTTGCACATCTCCTCGATGAAGCGGACGCCCGCGTTCACGAAGAAGGAGATGCGGGCGACCACCTCGCCGAAGCGCTCCTCGGGGACCTGCCCCGAGTCGCGGACCGAGTCGAGGACCGCGATCGCGGTGGACATCGCGTACGAGATCTCCTGGACCGGAGTGGCCCCCGCCTCCTGCAGGTGGTAGCTGCAGATGTTGATCGGGTTCCACTTCGGGATGTTGTTGACCGTGTACGCGATCATGTCCGTCGTCAGGCGCAGGCTCGGCCCGGGCGGGAAGACGTGCGTCCCGCGGGAGAGGTACTCCTTGACGATGTCGTTCTGGGTCGTGCCCTGGAGCTGCGAGATGTCCGCGCCCTGCTCCTCGGCCGCCACCTGGTAGAGCGCCAGCAGCCACATGGCCGTGGCGTTGATCGTCATCGAGGTGTTCATCTGCTCCAGGGGGATGTCCTGGAACAGCCGCCGCATGTCGCCGAGATGGGAGACGGGCACGCCGACCCGGCCGACCTCGCCGCGGGCGAGGATGTGGTCGGGGTCGTAGCCGGTCTGGGTCGGCAGGTCGAAGGCGACCGACAGACCCGTCTGGCCCTTGGCGAGGTTGCGGCGGTACAGCTCGTTGGACGCCTCGGCCGTGGAGTGGCCCGCGTACGTCCGCATGAGCCACGGACGGTCCTTCTGACGCTCTGTCATCTCAGGCGATCCTTAGGCGACTTGGTCGTGGTCAGACGTTGCGGAAGCGGTTGATCGCGTCGAGGTGCTTGGCGCGCAGCTCGTGGTCGCGGACGCCGAGGCCCTCCTCGGGCGCCAGCGCGAGCACGCCGACCTTGCCCTGGTGCAGGTTGCGGTGGACGTCGTAGGCGGCCTGGCCGGTCTCCTCCAGGGAGTAGACCTTGGAGAGGGTGGGGTGGATCTTGCCCTTGGCGATGAGGCGGTTGGCCTCCCAGGCCTCGCGGTAGTTCGCGAAGTGCGAGCCGATGATGCGCTTGAGGGACATCCACAGGTAGCGGTTGTCGTACTCGTGCATGTAGCCCGAGGTCGAGGCGCAGGTGGTGATCGTGCCGCCCTTGCGGGTGACGAAGACGGAGGCGCCGAAGGTCTCGCGGCCGGGGTGCTCGAAGACGATGTCGATGTCCTCGCCGCCGGTCAGCTCGCGGATCTTCGAGCCGAACCGCTTCCACTCGCGCGGGTCCTGGGTCTGCTCGTCCTTCCAGAACTTGTAGCCCTCGGCGTTGCGGTCGATCACCGACTCGGCGCCCATCGTGCGGCAGATCTCCGCCTTCTCGGGGGAGGAGACCACGCAGATCGGGTTGGCTCCGCCGGCGAGGGCGAACTGGGTCGCGTACGAGCCGAGGCCGCCGCTCGCGCCCCAAATGAGCACGTTGTCGCCCTGCTTCATGCCGGCGCCGTTGCGGGAGACCAGCTGGCGGTAGGCGGTGGAGTTGACCAGGCCGGGGCTCGCCGCCTCCTCCCAGCTGAGGTGCGCGGGCTTGGGCATCAGCTGGTTGGACTTGACGAGCGCGATCTCCGCCAGCCCGCCGAAGTTGGTCTCGAAGCCCCAGATGCGCTGCTCGGGGTCGAGCATCGTGTCGTTGTGGCCGTCCGAGGACTCCAGCTCGACGGAGAGGCAGTGCGCGACGACCTCGTCGCCCGGCTTCCAGGCGTTGACGCCGGGGCCGGTGCGCAGGACCACGCCCGCGAGGTCGGAGCCGATCACGTGGTACGGCAGGTCGTGGCGCTTGGCGAGCTCGCTGACCCGGCCGTAGCGCTCCAGGAAGCCGAAGGTGGAGAGCGGCTCGAAGATCGAGGTCCAGACCGAGTTGTAGTTGACCGAGGAGGCCATGACGGCGACGAGGGCCTCGCCCGGGCCGAGCTCCGGCACCGGGACCTGGTCCAGGTGGAGCGACTTGCGGGGGTCCTTCTCGCGGGTGGTGAGCCCCGCGAACATCTCCGTCTCGTCCTTGTGCACGGTGATCGCGCGGTAGGACTCGGGGAGTGGCAGGGCCGCGAAGTCGTCGGCGGTGGCGGCCTGCGACTGGATCGCGTCGAGGATGTCCTTCACGGTGGTGCCTCCGGCAGAGGGTGCGTCGAGGGAACGCTGAGGGTGGTCCGGGGGAGGTGTGCCGTCGGTTCGGCGGTGCGGTGGTGCGGTGCTGCGGGCGCGCCGTGGTGGGCGCGGAGGGGCCTGGTGACGCAGGCCGTCCGGGGCGCGTTCCGCTGCGTGGTGGCGCGGACCGCGGGGACTTCCGGACGGCTTCAACGTATGGCACCCCGTGTCACTCGGCAAGGCACTGCGTGCCAAAAATTTCTCTCATTTGCCGATTGACCTGCGCAGTTGAGCGATGATCGATCAGAGTTACCCGTGAGTAGGGGCAAGCTGGACAAACGGAAGTGGCCGCCCCCACATCGGGAGCGGCCACTGTGACGCTCATCGCGTCGGGTGCCTGGTGGTGCGTCGGGCCGGGGCCGGCCGGTGCCCGTTTCCGGCCACCGGCGACCGCGTGCGGTCAGTTCTTCCTGAGGGCCTGCTCGATCGTGCGCATGACCTCGTCCAGCGGGGCGTCCGTACGCGCCACCGCGACCAGCACCTCGCCCTGGGCACCGACCGCCGCGGGCGGCGCCGGGGCGTGCTCGGGCTCCGGTTCCGCGGCCGAGGCGGCCGCGGTGGCGGTGCGCCCGGCCCCGATGCCCCCGCCGAAGGTCTTGCGGACGATGCCGAAGGCGTGGTCGAGCTGCGCCTCCACGTCCCCCTGGCCGCCGGCCCGCAGCCAGCGCCGCAGCACGTGGTTGTGCGCCGTCACCACGGCCGACGCCGCCACCTCGGCCAGCAGCGGGTCGTCGTTGCCGTCGTGGTGGTCGTGCTCGTCGAAGTGCGCCAGCAGGTAGCGGGTGAAGAGCCGCTCGTAGCGGGCCACCGAGGCGATCTCCCGCTCCCGCAGGGTGGGCACCTCGCGGGTCAGCCGGTACCGCTCGACGGACACCGCGGGGGAGGCCGCGTACATCTTCATGACCTCCTTGATGCCCCGGCAGACCGTGTCGAGCGGGTGCTCGGCGGCCGGAGCCGCGTCCAGCACGGCCTCGGCCCGGGTCAGGGTGTCGTCGTGGTCGGGGAAGATCGCCTCTTCCTTGGAGCGGAAGTGCCGGAAGAAGGTCCGGCGGGCCACCCCGGCGGCAGCGGCGATCTCGTCCACCGTCGTCGCCTCGTACCCCTTGGTCGCGAACAGCTCCATCGCGGCGGCGGCGAGCTCGCGGCGCATCTTCAGCCGCTGGGCGGCGGCACGGGTCCCCGCGGCGCTCTCCGGGGCGTCGGGCGCAGCGGCGCGGGTGATCTTGGCGGACTGGGACATAAGGCGAACGTACTGCATCGGTGCAGCGGAGCGCGCCTGCGGGGGTGGATGCGGGGGAGGGCCGGCACTGGGCACACAGTGCTCCTCGGGAGGGTTCGTCCGCCGTGGTGAGGGTCCGGCGGACCCGAGCAGCCCTCCCCACGCATCCAGCTCGTGGGCGCCTCGGTCAGCGCCGGGCGTACTCACGGAATCCGCGGCCGGTCTTCCGGCCCAGGCAGCCCGCCGCCACCAGGTGCTCCAGCAGCGGGGAGGGGGCCAGGCCCGGGTCGCGGAACTCCTTGTGGAGCACCTTCTCGATGGCCAGGGAGACGTCGAGCCCGACCACGTCGAGCAGCTCGAACGGGCCCATCGGGTAGCCCGCGCCCAGCTTCATGGCCGCGTCGATCTCGTCGAGGCTCGCGTAGTGCTCCTCGACCATCTTGATCGCGTTGTTCAGGTACGGGAAGAGCAGCGCGTTCACGATGAACCCGGCCCGGTCCCCGCAGTCCACCGGGTGCTTGCGGACCTTCGTGCAGACCGCGCGGACCGTGGCGTGGACCTCGTCGGAGGTCAGGACCGTGCGGACCACCTCGACCAGCTTCATCGCCGGGGCCGGGTTGAAGAAGTGCATGCCGATCACGTCCTGCGGGCGCGAGGTGGCCCGGGCGCACGCGATCACCGGCAGCGAGGAGGTGGTCGTGGCCAGCACCGCACCCGGCTTGCAGATCTTGTCCAGGGCCGCGAACAGCTCCTGCTTGACCGCCAGGTCCTCGGCCACGGCCTCCACGGCCAGGTCCACCCCGGCGAAGGCCTCCAGCGAGCCGGCCGGGCTGATCCGGGCCAGGGTCTCGTCCCGCGCCTGCCCGGTCAGCCGGCCGCGGGACACCGCCCGGTCCAGGGACTTGCCGATCGCCGCCTTCGCGGCCTCCGCCTTCTCCTGGGAACGGGCCGCCAGCACCACCTCGTACCCGGCCTGGGCGAAGACCTGCGCGATGCCGCTCGCCATGGTCCCGGACCCGGCCACGCCGACCGAGGAGACCGGACGGCCGGCGGCGAGCTCCGCGTCCGCCGCGGGGGTCTGGGCGTCGCGCACCACGGTGGCGCCGCCGGGAGCGTCGTACGTGTAGAAGCCGCGGCCGGACTTCCGGCCGGTCAGCCCCGCCTCGGCGAGGTGGCCCAGGATCGGGGCCGGGGCGTGCAGCCGGTCCCCGGAGGCCGCGTACATGGCCTCCAGGACGGTACGGGCGGTGTCCACGCCGATCAGGTCGAGCAGTGCGAGCGGGCCCATCGGCAGGCCGCAGCCCAGCCGCATGGCCGCGTCGATGTCCTCGCGGGAGGCGTACTTCGACTCGAACATGGCCGCGGCCTGGTTGAGGTAGCCGAAGAGCAGGCCGTCCGCGACGAAGCCCGGCCGGTCGCCGGCGGCCACGGGCTCCTTGCCGAGGTCGCGGGCCAGCGTGGTGACCGCCTCGACCACCGGCGGGGCGGTCAGCACCGAGGAGACCACCTCGACCAGCTTCATCGCCGGGGCCGGGTTGAAGAAGTGCAGGCCGACGACCCGCTCCGGCCGCAGCGACTCGGCCGCGAGCCGGGTCACCGACAGCGCGTTGGTGCCGGTGGCCAGGACCGTGTCCGGGCGCACGATCGCGTCCAGCGCCCCGAAGACCTGCTGCTTGAGCGCGAAGTCCTCCGGGACCACCTCGATCACCAGGTCCGCGTGGGCGGCGGCCTGGAGGTCGGTGAAGGTGCGGAAGCGGGACAGCACGTCCTGCCGCTCCTGCTCGGTGAGGCGCTCGCGGGTCACGGAGCGCGCCGTGGCGGCCTCCAGGGCGGCGACCGCCGAGCGGGCGGCGGCCTCGCTGATGTCGATGCCGATGACCTCGCGGCCGGCCCGGGCGAGCACCTCGGCGATGCCGGTGCCCATCGTGCCGAGACCGACGACGGCGATGGTGGCGAGGGGACTGGGCGGAGTGGACTGACGGTCCATCGCGGGACTCCAGTGGAAGAAGAGGGTGGTGACGGCTGGGAGCGCGGCGCACAGGAAGCACGGAGGCGCGGGCGGCACGGGTGCGGGGATGTGCGGGTGCACAGCCGTGCACAGGGTGCACGGGCGTGCGGGGACGCACAGGTGTGCGGGAAGGGATACGGGTACGCGGTCGCGCGGGCGCGCGCAGGGGCGGAAAGCCGCCGCACGGGCACGGTCGTACGGGGTACGGGAGGAACGCGGCGGCGCGCACGGCGCGGAACGGCCCGGAAGGCGCACGGAGGCGAAAGGAGAACGCAGCCGTGGCCGGAGCCGGCGTGCCGGGTGCATCCGCGGAAACGGCAGGGCCCTGTCCCGGGGCCGCACCGGAGGGCGGATGCCGAACCGATCGGACGATCAGCACTCGCAGCGGCTGCGTCACCAGGCCGCTTCAAGTACCCGGTCCCGCGCCGCGGATTGCGGGCGCAAGGACTCGTAGAAGCGAGATTAACCGCCGGGTAACCGGAGCGCCAGTGGGCCGTCGGGGGGAACTGTGTGATCTGCACCGCGCCGCCGCCGGCCCGCCCCTACCCTGGCCCGGTGGACGACCAACTGGCGGTGCTGGCGGGGCGGGTGCGGGACGAGGCCGGGCGGGAGGGGCCGGCGGCGGCCGCCCGTTGCGGGCGCCTCCTGGCGGACGCCGGCCCGGACGAACTGGCCGCGGCGCTGACCGCCGCGGGCGAGCCGCTGTGGGCGCGCGAGGTGGCCGCCTACCGGCTCGGCTGCGCCGGCGACCGGCGCGCCTTCGAGTCCCTCGTCCTCTTCCTCAACCACCGCGACCCCCCGCGGTGCGCGGCCGCCGCGCACGCCCTGGCCCGGCTCGGGGACCCGCGCACCGCCCGCGCCGCGGCCGCCCTCGCCACGAACGCGCTGCGCACCGCGTACGCCCTGCACCCGGTGCGCCTGCTCGCCGAGCTGCGCGCCCCCGAGTCGGCCCCGGCCCTGATCGCCACCCTGGGCCGGCTGCTGGGCCCGCACGAGCCGTACTGGCGGGTGGCCCTGGCCTGCGTGGAGGGCCTGGGCGAGCTCGCGGACCCGCGCGCCCGGCCGGTGCTGACCGCGGCCCAGTCCCACCCGCGGCTGGCCGCGGCCGCCACGGGGGCCCTGCGGAAGCTGCCGTGACGACGGGCGGGGAACGGGCGGTGCGCCCCCGCCCCGGGGCTCAGTCCTGCGGGACCACCGCGAAGGCCTCGACCTCCAGGAGGAGGTCCGGGCGGAAGAGGGCGGCCACCTGCACGGCCGAGGAGGCCGGCAGGCGGTCCGCGGGGATCACCGCGTCGCGGGCCGCCCGGACCGCCGGCAGGTGGGCCACGTCCGTGACGAAGTACGTCAGCTTCACCACGTCCTGGAAGCCGGCCCCGGCCGCGGCCAGGCAGCGGCGCAGGTTCTCGAAGACCTGGCGGGCCTGGGCGGCCGGGTCGCCCGGCCCGACCAGCTCGCCGTCCTCGTCGAAGGCGCACTGGCCGGACACGGCCACGAACCGGCCGGTGCCCCAGACGACGTGGTGGTAGCCGGAGCCGGGGCTGACGCCCTCCGGAGCGGACACGCGGGTCAGATGATCATTCGTCATACGGCCATCCTGCCGCGGAGGTCGGCCCGGCCGCGGACCGGGGGCCGGGCCGGGGTCCGGGCCGGGCGGGTGCGCGGTCCGGGGTCCGGGCCCGGCCCCGAGGTCGGACCCGGGCCGGGGCACGGGACCGGTCCGGCCCGGACCCCGGCCGAGCTCAGGACCGGACCCCGGCCGAGCTCAGGACCGGAGCCGGTCAAGCTCAGGACCGGAGCCGGTCAAGCTCAGGACCGGAAGCCCAGCAGTCCGTGCAGGGCCGCGCCGCCCGCCGAGGGGGCCGCCGCCCGGGTGGCCGGGACCGGCTTCGGCTCCGGCTGGGCCGGGCAGGACGCCGTACCGCCCGCCGGGAGGGCGCCGGTGGTCAGATAGTCCGTCAGGTGGCGGTCCAGGCACTTGTTCCCGCTCAGCGAGATCCCGTGGTTGCCGCCGCCCTCCTCCACCACCAGCGCCGAGCCGGCCAGCTTCGACCGCATCGTCTCCGCGCCCTCGAACGGGGTCGCCGCGTCCTCCGTGGCCTGGAAGAGCAGGGCCGGCGGGGCCTGGGTGTTCGCCACGTCCGGAGCCTGGAGCGGGGCCGCCTTCCAGAACGCGCACGGCGCGTTGTACCAGGCGTTGTTCCAGGTCATGAACGGGGCCTTGGCGTGCGTGGTCCACATGTCCCGGCGCCAGGTGTTCCAGTCCCGCGGCCAGCCCGAGTCCCGGCACTGCACCGCGCTGTAGACGCTGTAGCTGTTCCCCGCCGCCGGGTCCACCGCGCCGAACCGCTCGTACGCCGCCACCAGCGGCTTCGCGTCCTCCTTCGCCGCGTACGCGGCGAAGGCCTCGGCCAGCTGCGGCCAGTAGCCGTTGAAATAGCCGCCCGGCAGGTAGGTGTCCTCCAGCTCCGCCGGGCCGACCTTGTCCCCCGCCGGCCGGTCCCGCAGCGACTCGCGCATCCGGTACCAGGCCCGCTCGACCTCCTCCGGGTCGCCGCCCAGCCCGTACACCGCGTCGTGCCGGGCCACCCACGCCAGGAAGGCCCTGTGGCGGGCGTCGAAGGCCAGGTCCTGGGCGAGGTTGTCCTCGTACCAGACCCCGCCCGGGTCCACGACCGAGTCCAGCACCATCCGCTTGACCTGCTTCGGGAACAGCTTCGCGTACACCGCGCCGAGGTAGGTCCCGTACGAGTAGCCGAAGTAGCTGACCTGCGGGGCGCCGAGCGCGCGGCGGACCAGGTCCAGGTCGCGGGCCGCGCTGACCGTGTCCACGTACGGCAGCACGTCCGCGTGCCGGGTCGCGCAGGACTCGGCGAACGCGCGCACCCGGTCGAGGTTGGCCTGCTCCTCCTCCAGGGTGTGCGGCACCGAGTCGGGCCGCACCGGGGCGAAGTGCCCCTGCCCGCAGTTCAGCGCCGGCTCGCTCTTGCCCACCCCCCGCGGGTCGAAGCCGATCACGTCGTACTGCGAGGCCAGCGCCGCCGGCAGGGCCGAGGCCACGAAACCGGCCAGGCTGCGGCCGCTGCCGCCGGGACCGCCGGGGTTGACGAGCAGCGGCCCCTGGGACTTCGACGCGGTGTGCGGGACCCGGGTCAGCGCCAGGGTGATCTGCCGCCCCTCCGGCCGGGCGTGGTCCAGCGGCACGTGCAGGGAGGCGCACTGGAGCGTCGGGTACCGCGAGGTCGCGCACTTCTGCCACACCAGCGGGGCCGCCTTCCCGGGCCCGGCCGCACCGGCCGCACCGGCGGGCGGGGACGCCACCGTCCCCGCCAGCACCGTGGCGATCGACAACAGAACTGCTGCGCGCTTCTTCATGGGGCCTCCCAGCCGCTGGTCTGGGGGAATCGTCCCGGAAAGGGCGCCCGGTCCGGCGCACTTCTGCGGTCCATTGGCCCGATTTGATGATGCTTCGGTTACTCCTTGCCGACGTGCCGGCCGCCGGCGGGGGCCGGCGGCCCGGGCGGGGCGCTCCCCCCGGCACCCGGATTTGGGCCCCCGTGCCGGAGATGATTGGCTTGCCGCCGACCCCGAAGTCGAGCGTTCACAAGTGCTGGAGGAACAGGTATGGCACAGGTCGAGGCCACCACGGAGCGCATCATCGCGGCCGACGCGGAGACCGTGTTCGACGCGCTCGCGGACTACAGCGGCATCCGCTCGAAGGTGCTCCCGGAGCACTTCAGCGAGTACGAGGTGCGCGAGGGCGGCGACGGCGAGGGCACCCTCGTCCACTGGAAGCTCCAGGCCACGAGCAAGCGCATCCGCGACTGCCTCCTGGAGGTCACCGAGCCCACCGACGGGCAGCTCGTCGAGAAGGACCGCAACTCCTCGATGGTCACCACCTGGACCGTCACCCCGGCCGGCGAGGGCCGCTCCCGCGCGGTCGTCTCCACCGTGTGGAACGGTGCCGGCGGCATCGGCGGCTTCTTCGAGAAGACCTTCGCCCCCAAGGGCCTCGGGCGCATCTACGACGCCCTTCTCGCCAACCTCGCCGCCGAGGTCGAGAAGTAGCCCCACCGGACACCGCCCCTCCGGTGCCCGGGCCCCCTCGGCCCGTCACCGGATCGGGTGGAATCCGCCGCCCTCGGGGGCCCCGGCAGCCGGGGCCCCCGCGCGCTGTTCCGGGGACCGTGCAGCCACGGCCTAGGGTGGCCGAGGGTTGAGCGCGGCCCGGACGGGCAGGCATTCCGCCCGTCCGCTCGCACGCGCACCCCGGAGGCCCCGATGAAGATCCTCATCTCCGCCGACATGGAGGGCGCCACCGGGGTGACCTGGCCGGCCGACGTGCTGCCCGGCACCCCCCAATGGGAGCGCTGCCGGGCCCTGTTCACCTCCGACGTGAACGCCGCCGCCCTCGGCTTCTTCGCCGGCGGGGCCGACGAGGTCCTCGTCAACGAGGCCCACTGGACCATGCGCAACCTGCTGCTGGAGCGGCTCGACGAGCGGGTGGAGATGCTCACCGGCCGCCACAAGTCCCTCTCCATGGTCGAGGGCGTCCAGCACGGGGACGTGGACGGGATCGCCTTCGTCGGCTACCACACCGGGGCCGGCGCCGAGGGGGTCCTCGCCCACACCTACCTCGCCAACTCCATCACCGGGGTCTGGCTCAACGGCACCCGCGCGAGCGAGGGCCTGCTCAACGCCCGCGTGGCCGCCGAGTACGGGGTCCCCGTGGTCCTCGTCACCGGCTGCAACCTGACCTGCGAGGACGCCCGCGGCTACGCACCGCACGCGCGCACCGTCGCGGTCAAGGACCACGTCTCGCGCTACGCCGCCGTCTGCCGGCCCCCGGCCCGTACCGCCGCGCAGATCGAGGCGGCGGCCAAGGAGGCGACCGCCCTCGCCGTCCGGCACGAGCCCGTGCACGCCGGACCCTTCGCCGTCGAACTCGAATTCGACGCCGCGCACCTGTCCGCCGCCGCCACCGTCGTCCCGGGGGTCGAGAGCAGCGGCGAGCGCCGTGCCGCGTACACCAGCAGGACGATGTACGAGGCGATCCGCACCTTCAAAGCGGTCACGACGATCGTGTCCGCGGCCGTGGAGGAGCAGTATGGCTGACATGCACTCCCCAGAGCAGGCCGCAGCGGACGTCCTCGACGGGACGGCCCTGGACGAGGCCGTCGAGTTCACCTCCGGCCTGATCCGCATCGACACCTCCAACCGAGGCGGCGGCGACTGCCGGGAACGGCCCGCCGCCGAGTACGTGGCCGAGCGGCTCGCCGGAGCCGGCCTGGAGCCCGTACTCCTCGAACGCACCCCGGGCCGCACCAACGTCGTGGCCCGGATCGAGGGCACCGACCCCTCCGCCGACGCCCTTCTCGTGCACGGCCACCTCGACGTGGTGCCCGCCGAGGCCGCCGACTGGAGCGTGCACCCCTTCTCCGGGGAGGTCCGCGACGGGGTGGTCTGGGGCCGCGGGGCCGTGGACATGAAGAACATGGACGCGATGGTCCTGGCGGTCGTACGGGCCTGGACCCGCGCCGGGGTCCGCCCCCGGCGGGACATCGTCCTCGCCTACACCGCCGACGAGGAGGACAGCGCCGCCGACGGCGCCGGCTTCCTCGCCGACCGCCACCCCGGCCTCTTCGAAGGCTGCACCGAGGGCCTGAGCGAGTCGGGCGCCTTCACCGTGCACGCCGCCCCCCGGCTCCCGCTCTACCCCATCGCCGCCGGCGAGCGCGGCACGGCCTGGCTCCGGCTCACCGCCCGCGGCACCGCCGGCCACGGATCCAAGCCCAACCCGGCCAACGCCGTCAGCCGCCTCGCGCACGCGGTGGCCCGGATCGCCGACCACCGCTGGCCGGTCCGCCTCACCCCCACGGTGAGCGCGGCCCTCACCGAGCTCGGCGAGATCTTCGGCGCGGGCCCCGGCCCCGGCTCCCGGCACTTCGACCTCGACGCCTTCCTCGCCAAGCTGGGCCCGGCCGCCGGCCTGGTCGAGGCCACGGTCCGGCAGAGCGCCACCCCGACGATGCTCGACGCCGGCTACAAGGTGAACGTCATCCCCGGCCGGGCCACCGCCTACATCGACGGCCGGTTCCTCCCCGGCGGCGAGGCGGAGTTCGCCGCCACCCTCGACGAGCTCACCGGACCGGACGTGGAGTGGGAGTTCCACCACCGCGAGGTGGCCCTCGAAGCGCCCGTGGACTCGCGCACCTTCGCCGTCCTGCGGGAATCCGTCGAGCGCTTCGACCCCGCCGGGCGCGTGGTGCCGTTCTGCATGGCCGGCGGCACCGACGCCAAGCAGTTCTCCCGCCTCGGCATCACCGGATACGGGTTCTCCCCCCTCCGCCTGCCGCCCGGCTTCGACTACTGGTCCCTGTTCCACGGCGTGGACGAGCGGGTGCCCGCCGACGCGCTGCACTTCGGGGTCAGGGTCCTCGACCACGCCCTGCGCGCCCTGTAGGGAGGGAGCCCGGACATGGTGTCCACCGCGCCGTACGGCAGCTGGCCGTCACCGATCGACGCCGCGCTCGCGGCCGCCCTGGACGGCCGCCCCGAGTACCTGGGGGCGGTCGGCGGGGAGCTGTGGTGGACCGAGCCCCGGCCGGCCGAGGGCGGCCGCCGCGCCCTCGTGCGCAGCCGGGCCGACGGGGTTGCCGAGACGGTGCTGCCACCGCCGTGGAACGTCCGCAGCCGGGTGGTCGAGTACGGCGGCCGGCCCTGGGCGGGCGTCGAACGGCCCACCGGGGGACCGCTGGTGCTGTTCACCGACTTCGCCGACCAGCGGCTGTACGCGTACGAGCCGGACGCGTACGAGGGGGCGGGGGCGGAAGGGGCGGACGCCGAAGGGGCGGGCGCGGCCCCGGGCGCGGCGGGCGGTGCGGGTGGGACGGGGCCGCGGCCGCTCACGCCGGTCTCGGCGACCGGCGGCGGGCTGCGCTGGGCCGAGCCGGTGCCCCGCCCCGAGCTCGGCGAGGTCTGGTGCGTGCTGGAGGAGTTCACCGGCCCCCGCCCCACCGACGTACGCCGCCTGCTGGCCGCCGTACCGCTCGACGGCTCCGCGGCCGCCGACCGCACCCGGGTACGGGAACTCACCGACGACCGGCACCGCTTCACCACCGGGCCGCGGCTCTCCCCGGACCGGCGGCGGGCCGCCTGGCTGGTGTGGGACCACCCGCGGATGCCCTGGGACGGCACGGAGCTGAAGGTCGCCGAGATCAGCGAGCAGGGGGAGCTGACCGGGGTGCGCACCGTCATGGGCGGGCCCGCCGAATCGGTGGCCCAGGCCGACTGGGCGGCGGACGGCAGCCTGCTCGCGGTGAGCGACCGCGACGGCTGGTGGAACCCGTACCGGGTGGACCCGGACACCGGGGAGGCCGTCAACCTGTGCCCGCGGGAGGAGGAGTTCGGCGGGGCACTGTGGAAGCCGGGACTGAGCTGGTTCGCGCCGGTGGCCGGAGCGGGGGCGGGTGACGGGGCCGGGCAGGTCGCGGTGCTGCACGGCCGCGGCGCCTCCGTGCTCGGGATCCTCGACCCCGCCTCCGGGGACCTCGTGGACGCGGCCGGGCCCTGGACCTCCTGGCAGCCCACCCTCGCCGTGCGCGGCACCCGGGTGGCGGGGGTGGCGGCCAGCCCGCGCAGCGGGTACGAGATCGTCGAGCTGGACACCGCCACCGGGCTCACCCGGGCCATCGGGCCGCGCTCCGCCGAACCGGTGGACCCCGCGTACTACCCCGAACCGCAGAGCCGCACCTTCACCGGCCCCGAGGACCGCGAGATCCACGCCCTCGTCTACCCGCCGCACCACCCCGGCCTGGCCGCCCCGGCCGACGAGCTGCCGCCGTACGTGGTGTGGGTGCACGGCGGGCCCACCGAGCACGTGGCCCCGGTGCTGGACCTGCACATCGCGTACTTCACCTCCCGCGGGATCGGGGTCGTGGAGGTCAACTACGGCGGCTCCACCGGCTACGGGCGGGCCTACCGGGAGCGGCTGCGCGAGCAGTGGGGCATCGTCGACGTGGAGGACTGCGCGGCGGTGGCCCGGGCGCTCGCCGAGGAGGGCACCGCCGACCCGGCCCGGCTGGCCATCCGCGGGGGCAGCGCGGGCGGCTGGACCACGGCGGCCTCGCTGGCCGGCACGCGGCTGTACGCGTGCGGGACGGTCATCTACCCCGTGCTGGACGTGGACGGCATCGCGGCCGAGACCCACGACCTGGAATCGCGCTACCTGCCCGACCTCGCGGCCCGCCGCGAGCGGCGCTCGCCGCTGGCCCGGGCGGACCGGATCACCGTGCCGTTCGTCCTGCTCCAGGGGCTGGACGATCCCGTCTGCCCGCCGGCCCAGGCGGAGCGCTTTCTGGCGCGGATCGCGGGGCGGGGGGTGCCGCATGCGTATCTGGCGTTCGAGGGGGAGGGGCACGGGTTTCGGCGGGCGGGGACGATGGTTCGCGCGCTGGAGGCGGAGCTCTCCCTGTACGCCCAGACCTTCGCCTTCCCCCGCGAGGACATCCCCCACCTGGCCCTGCGCCCCTGACCGCGGGGCTCCTCCCGGTGCCCCGGCACAACCGGGCCCCTCCGGGGGCAAGCCCCAGCTTCGCCAGGGGGTACCTCCCAGCCCCCTGGGGCTGGGGGAGTTTGGGGCGCAGGGGGCAACCCCCAGCCTCGCCGGCGATTGAGGCGCGGGTCCGGGCGGAGCCCGGTGCCCGGCGCCAGCCGGGTTGCTCTTGGGGGTTCCCCCCCCACCCCCCCCC
>NZ_JBVIDV010000016.1:59323-212974 GCF_055572195.1 Streptomyces sp. NPDC030809 | reverse complement strand
CCCCCCACCCCCCCCCCCCCCCCCCCCCCCCCCCCCCCCCCCCCCCCCCCCCCCCCCCCCCCCCCCCCCCCCCCCCCCCCCCCCCCCCCCCCCCCGCCGGAGGTACTTGGAGGCGGACCCGATCATTCCTTATCGGGGCGCCTCACGGCAGAGGGGTGCCGTCAGTTGCGCAGCTGCGGCGCAACGATGTTCGCGTAGGTGCTGTACTTCGCGTACACCGGGTACAGGCCCTTCTGCACGCAGTTCAGGACACCCCAGGACGTAACGCCCACGACGCGGCCGTTCACGACCAGCGGGCCGCCGGAGTCACCGTTGCAGGGGGCGACGGTGGTGCGGTCGCTGCCGGTGGTCTTGTTGCCCACGCACAGCATGTGGCCCTTGATGAAGCGGTTGCCCCACACGGACGGGCTGGAACACTTCGAGTCCGCCTGGATGGGCAGGGTGGCCCGGCGCAGGTAGGTCGAGATGTTCTGGCTGGTGGAGCTGGTACGGCCCCAGCCGACCGCGGTGGCCTTGGTGCCCGGGCGGTAGGAGGCCTTGTCACCGGAGGTGGTGACCTTGATGGGCTTGGCGTGGGTGGACGCCGCCAGGGTCAGCACCGCGATGTCGTTGTCGAAGGTGCGCGCGTTGTAACGCGGGTGCTGCCACTGCTTCTTGACGCGGAAGACCTTGCCGCCGTACAGGTTGGAGCCGGAGGCCAGGCGGGTGGCGCCCGTGACGACGACGCCGTTGCGCGCGAAGTTGCGGCCGTTGACGCAGTGCGCGGCCGTCAGGATCTTGCGGGAGTTGACGACGGCGCCGCCGCAGAAGGACACCCGGCCCGGGCTGACCTCGACGAACAGCTGCGCCATGTACGGGTAGTTCTTGATGCTGGTCTTGGTGCCGCCGATGATGTACGAGTCACGCTCGGGGCGGTCGGTGCCGGTGGTGGCGCTCTGGATGATGCGCATGGCCTCGGCGTCGGCCTTCGGCGCTGCGGCGGCACCGGCCGGCGCGGCGGAGGTGGCCATCAGGCCGGCGGCGATGGCGGACGCGAACCCGGCGGCGGCAATGCGACGCACGGACGTGGAAAAGATCACTCAGACTCCCCGTGGGAACGGCTACTCGGGCACGCGGGGAAGGGATTCCGGTTCGACCCGGCTGCGGCATGAGGGCAGGAGGTCCTGCCGGCCGCCCATGAGCCCGGCTGTCGTCTGTCGTCGACAGTCCGGCTGATGTCCCCCGACGTGCGGCATGGCGATCTTATGGCGTGCTCACGCCCGGCTCCAATCAATAACGGGCATAAAGCGAGCGTAAGTTGACCCCATGACCATTCCGAGACACGGCGGTGACAAAGGAGACCTGGCCGTTATCCGGAGCGTTCCGCTTCGGGCCGGGAGCAACGACAAGGCCGCCCCGTCACTGGGTGACGGGGCGGCCTGAGACCGGGTCAGGCGGGGCCTGGGTCCTAGTCGTTGTTGTTCGACGGAGTCGTCTTCGCGATCTGCATCAGGAACTCCGCGTTCGACTTCGTCTGCTTCATCTTGTCGAGGAGCAGCTCGATCGCCTGCTGCGAGTCGAGCGCGTGCAGCACCCGGCGCAGCTTC
The DNA here is from genome assembly GCF_055572195.1 of Streptomyces sp. NPDC030809. Lineage (NCBI taxonomy): Bacteria > Bacillati > Actinomycetota > Actinomycetes > Kitasatosporales > Streptomycetaceae > Streptomyces > Streptomyces sp. NPDC030809. The sequence goes on along the minus strand of NZ_JBVIDV010000016.1, from coordinate 211,388 downwards.
CAGACGATGTTGAGCTCCTCGCTGTTGAGGAGGATCTCCTCCTTGCGGGTGCCCGAGGGGTCCACGTCCACGGCCGGGAAGATGCGCTTGTCGGCGAGCTTCCGGTCGAGCTTGAGCTCCATGTTGCCGGTGCCCTTGAACTCCTCGAAGATCACCTCGTCCATGCGCGAGCCGGTGTCGACCAGCGCGGTGGCCAGGATGGTCAGCGAGCCGCCGTCCTCGATGTTGCGCGCGGCACCGAAGAAGCGCTTCGGCGGGTAGAGCGCGGTCGAGTCGACACCACCGGACAGGATGCGGCCGGAGGCGGGCGCCGCGAGGTTGTACGCGCGGCCCAGGCGGGTGATGGAGTCCAGCAGGACCACCACGTCGTGACCCAGCTCGACGAGGCGCTTGGCGCGCTCGATGGCCAGCTCGGCGACCGTGGTGTGGTCCTCGGCCGGGCGGTCGAAGGTCGAGGAGATGACCTCGCCCTTGACCGACCGCTGCATGTCGGTGACCTCTTCCGGACGCTCGTCGACCAGGACGACCATCAGGTGGCACTCGGGGTTGTTGGTGGTGATCGCGTTGGCGATCGCCTGCATGATCATGGTCTTGCCGGTCTTCGGCGGGGCCACGATCAGGCCGCGCTGGCCCTTTCCGATCGGCGACACGAGGTCGATGATGCGGGTGGTCAGCACGCCCGGGTCGGTCTCCAGGCGGAGCCGGTCCTGCGGGTAGAGCGGGGTCAGCTTCTGGAACTCGGGACGGCCGCGGCCGGACTCCGGCGCCATGCCGTTGACCGAGTCGAGGCGCACGAGCGCGTTGAACTTCTCGCGGCGCTCGCCTTCCTTGGGCTGGCGGACCGCGCCGGTGACGTGGTCGCCCTTGCGCAGGCCGCTCTTGCGGACCTGGGCGAGGGACACGTACACGTCGTTCGGACCGGGCAGGTAGCCGGAGGTCCGGATGAACGCGTAGTTGTCCAGGATGTCGAGGATGCCCGCGACGGGGATCAGGACGTCGTCGTCGGCGACCTGCGGCTCGTTCGGGCCGAACTCGTCGCGGCCGCGGCGGCCACGGCGGTCGCGGTAGCGGCCGCGACGGCCTCGGCGGCCGCCCTCGTCGTCGAAGTCGTCCTGCGGCCCGTTGTCCTGGCGGCCCTGCTGGCCGCGGCCGCCCTGCTGCTGGCGCTGGCCGCCCTGGCCGCGGTCCTGGCGGTCCTGGCGGTCCTGGCGGTCGGCCTGCTGGCCGCCGCCCTGCTGCTCGTCGCCCTTGGCGGTGCGGTCGCGGCGGTCGCGCTGACCGCGCTCGCCGCGGTCGGCGCGCTCACCGCGGTCGCGGCGGTCCCGGCGGCCGCGGCCCTCGGCCGCGCCCTCCTGGGTCTGGACCGCGCCGGCCTCGGCCTTGGCCTCGGCCTGGACCGTCTCGGTCTTCGGCTCGGCCTGCACCGGGGCGGCCTGCTCCGGGCTGCCCGAGGGGGCGGTGGCCCGGCGGCGGCGGCGCTCGCCGACCGGCTGGTCGGCACCGGCCGGCTGGCCGGGGATGTCGATCTGCTGCTGGGCGGCCGGCTTCTCGGCGGCCTTCTCGGCAGCGGCCGGGGTCTCGGCGGCCTCGGTGGCGCGGGCCTTGGAGGTGGCGCGGCGCTTCGGCTTGGCCTCGGCCTCGGCGGAGTCCGCGGCCTTGGGGGCGCTGCCCCCGCCGGCCTGGGCCTCCTTGATGACCTCGATCAGCTGGCTCTTGCGCATCCGCGCGGTGCCCCTGATACCGAGGCCCGAGGCGACCTGCTGCAGCTCGGCCAGGACCATGCCCTCAAGGCCGGTGCCGGAGCGGCGTCGCTTGGGGGCGGAGCCCGCGGCGGGCGCGCTGGTGTCGACAGAGCTGTCGGCAACGCCCATCAGATCGGTGGTGTCGCTCACGAAGGGTCCTTCCCTGGAGCGGACGTCGGCCTGTCTGGCTCGGCGACCGGTTGTGCTGTCCGGCCTCGGCCCTTTTGTCTGGACCGTGCCGGGGCGGTGGTCCGCCGGAACCCGGAACGGGGTACGGCGGAGGAATTCAGTGCATGGGTTCCGGCGAGAAGCCCCCCAGCTGGAAGCGTGGGAATTACACGCCGATTCCGGAGCGTGCTCGAAACTGCCTGGCAGTGATCAAAGCAGTTGGGGAGGCTCCCGGAAGAAAGGTGGTCCCGGATGGGGACACTGAGCACCGAGCCGCAAAGGCTTCGGATGCGTACTTGAGGTTAACACTACCGGATCCAACAGACATTCCCCCTCTCACTCACCGGCAATCGCAAGACTCACCGGCGCAAGCGCTCCCGCCTGCCCTGTGCAGGAGCGCTCCGACGGTCGCCGGCCGGGCCGGTCAGGCGCCGAGCGGCAGCACGCTCGCACCCGCGGTGTCGAAGGCCAGCCGGTTGGCCGCCCAGCCCTCGCCCGCGAGCAGCGCGACCTTGTCGGCCGCACCGTTGTCGACCAGCGCGAGGACCGTGGGGCCCGCGCCGGAGATGACTGCGGGGACGCCGTCCGCGCGCAGCCGGTTCACCAGGGCGGCGCTCTCCGGCATGGCCGGGGCGCGGTACTCCTGGTGCAGACGGTCCTCGGTCGCCGGCAGCAGCAGCTCGGGGCGCCGGGTCAGGGCCTCGACGAGCAGCGCGGACCGGCCGGCGTTGGCCGCGGCGTCGACGTGCGGGACGGTACGCGGCAGCAGGCCGCGCGCCGTCTCGGTCAGCACCGGCTTCGAGGGCACGAAGACCACCGGAACGATGGAATCGTTCGGCTGCATCGTGATCGCCTTGGCGGACCCGCCGTCCATCCAGGCGAGGGTGAAGCCGCCGAGCAGACAGGCGGCGACGTTGTCGGGGTGGCCCTCGATCTCGGTCGCCAGCTCCAGCAGCGCGGCGTCGTCGAGCTTGGCCTCGCCGCCTATGGTCACGGCGCGGGCGGCGACGATGCCGGCGCAGATGGCGGCGGAGGAGGAGCCGAGGCCGCGGCCGTGCGGGATGCGGTTGGCGCAGACGACCTCGAGGCCGCGCGGCTGCCCGCCGAGCAGGTCGAAGGCCGTGCGCATCGAGCGGACCAGCAGGTGGCTCTCGTCGCGGGGCAGCGTGTCGGCGCCCTCGCCCGCGATGTCGATGTTCAGGCCGGAGTCGGCCACCCGGACGACGACGTCGTCGTAGAGCCCCAGGGCCAGGCCCAGGGCGTCGAAGCCCGGGCCGAGGTTGGCACTGGAGGCGGGGACGCGCACCCGTACGGCGGCGGCGCGGAACGCTGGACCGGCCATCGCTCGATGACACTCCTTGTGACTGGCTGCGAGATTTCGCGGCGAATGTACTGCAGAAGGTACGACATCCACAGGCCGCTGCGGGCGGAACCCTGGCATATGCAGTATCGGCACGGCATATGCGGCGGACGGATGTAAGTACAGCGTATCGAAGGAAGGTTCTGTCGCGACATAGGGCGCACAGGAGGCGCACGATGCGTGTCGGAACCCCGCTGTGCCTCTTTATCGCGTTTTCACCGCGTTTCAGGCGGCTTGGGAGGGCCTTCCGCCAGGCGGTACGCCGGCCCCGGCGCCCGCGGGGACGCCCGTACGGCATCGGTTTTCGGCCATCAATGGCCGGTTGTGTGCCGGTGTGGCCGGTCCCCGGCCCTCCGGCACGCGTCCGGACGGGCTCCGCCGCCGCCCGCAGGTTTCCCCGCGGGCGGCGGCGGCACACCCGGCCCGGCACCGCGTATGCCACCGCGTACGGAGCCGGAAGGCCCGTACGGCCCGTACGGCACCGCGTACGGAGCCGGAAGGCGGCTACGCCAGGCCCAGGCGGGCCGCGGCGGCCTCGGCGTCCACCGGAACGGTGATCGGCTGCGGAGCGCCGGCCACCGCCCAGTCGGGGTCCTTGAGGCCGTTGCCGGTGACGGTGCACACGATCTTCTGCCCCGGATCGACGAGCCCCAGCTCGGCCGCCTTGAGCAGACCGGCCACCGAAGCGGCCGACGCCGGCTCGACGAAGACGCCCTCCTGAGAGGCCAACAGCCGGTAGGCAGCGAGGATCTGGCGGTCCGTCACCTCGTCGATGAAGCCGCCGGACTCCTCCCGCGCCTGCAGGGCGTAGTCCCAGGAGGCCGGGTTGCCGATCCGGATCGCGGTGGCGATGGTGTGCGGCTCCTTGACGACCTCCCCGCGCACGATGGGGGCCGAACCCGAGGCCTGGAAGCCCCAGATCCGCGGCGTACGGGTGGCCAGGCCGTCGGCCTTGTACTCCTTGAAGCCCTTCCAGTACGCGGTGATGTTGCCCGCGTTGCCGACGGGCAGGACGTGGATGTCGGGGGCGTCGCCGAGCGCGTCCACGATCTCGAACGCGGCCGTCTTCTGGCCCTCGATGCGCACCGGGTTCACCGAATTGACCAGGGCGACCGGGTAGTTCTCGGACAGGCTGCGGGCCAGGTCCAGGCAGTCGTCGAAGTTGCCGTCCACCTGGAGGATGCGCGCGCCGTGCACGAGCGCCTGGCCCATCTTGCCGAGGGCGATCTTGCCCTGCGGCACCAGCACCGCGCTGACCATGCCGGCCCGTACCGCGTACGCGGCCGCGGACGCGGAGGTGTTGCCGGTGGAGGCGCAGATGACGGCCTTGGCGCCGTCCTCCTTGGCCTTGGTGATGGCCATGGTCATGCCGCGGTCCTTGAAGGACCCCGTGGGGTTCGCCCCCTCGACCTTGAGGTGCACCTCGCAGCCGGTGCGCTCGGAGAGGACCTGGGCCGGGACGAGCGGAGTGCCACCCTCGCGGAGCGTGACCACCGGAGTCGTGTCCGTGACCGGAAGCCGGTCCCGGTACTCCTCGATGATGCCTCGCCACTGGTGGGTGCGATTGCTGCTCATGGGTCCTTTACTCCCCTTCAACACGCATGATGCTGGCGACACCGCGCACGGTGTCGAGCTTGCGCAGCGCCGCAACGGTCCCCGAGAGGGCCGCGTCGGGCGCGCGGTGGGTGACGACGACGAGGCTCGCCCCGTCGCCGGCCTTTTCCGGATGGCCCTGCTGCCGCACGGTGTCGATCGACACTCCGTGCTCGGCGAACACCGTCGCGACCTGCGCGAGGACGCCCGGCTTGTCCGCCACATCGAGGCTGATGTGGTACCGGGTGACGACCTCGCCCATGGGGCTGACCGGCAGCTGGGTGTACGCCGACTCGCCGGGCCCCGTTGCCTCGGCGAGCTTGTTGCGGCAGACGGCGACGAGGTCGCCGAGCACGGCCGAGGCGGTCGGCGAACCGCCGGCGCCCGGACCGTAGAACATCAGCCGCCCGGCCGCATCCGCCTCGACGAAGACGGCGTTGTAGGCCTCCCGCACGGAGGCGAGGGGGTGGCTGAGCGGAATCATCGCCGGGTGGACGCGCGCGGTGACGGACTCGCCGTCCGCGGCGCGCTCCAGGATGGCGAGCAGTTTGATGGTGCAGCCCATCCGCTTGGCGGAGGCGAAGTCGGCCGCGCTGACCTCGGTCATGCCCTCGCGGTACACGTCGTCCAGCCGGACGCGGGTGTGGAAGGCGATGCCGGCGAGGATGGCGGCCTTGGCGGCGGCGTCGTAGCCCTCGACGTCGGCGGTCGGGTCGGCCTCGGCGTACCCGAGGGCGGTGGCCTCGTCGAGCGCCTCCTGGTAGCCGGCGCCGGTGGTGTCCATCTTGTCGAGGATGAAGTTCGTCGTGCCGTTGACGATGCCCATCACCCGGTTGATCTTGTCGCCGGCGAGGGACTCGCGCAGCGGGCGGACCAGCGGGATCGCGCCGGCGACGGCGGCCTCGTAGTAGAGGTCCCGGCCGTGCTGCTCGGCGGCGGCGTGCAGGGCGGCGCCGTCCTGGGCCAGCAGGGCCTTGTTCGCGGAGACCACCGAGGCCCCGTGCTCGAAGGCGGTGGTGATGAGGGTGCGGGCCGGCTCGATGCCGCCGATCACCTCGATGACCACGTCGATGTCCCCGCGTTTGACCAGGGCGGTCGCGTCGGTGGTGACCAGCGCGGGGTCGATGCCCTCGCGGACCTTGGAGGGCCGGCGCACGGCCACGCCCGCGAGCTCCACGGGCGCACCGATCCTCTGCGTGAGGTCGTCGGCGTGCGTCGTCATGATGCGCGCCACCTCTGAGCCGACCACTCCACAGCCCAGCAGCGCCACCTTCAGCGGACGCGTACGCATCATTCGACCTACGCCTTTCGTCAGAACACGGCCTGCGCCCTGCAGGCCGCTCCCCCGGCCGGGGGACATTCCCGGCCAGGTACGAACCAGTCTCACGCACTGGACACAAGTTTCCACCCTCTGTCCAGTGCGTGAGATGCCTATTTCATCATCCGAGGTCGAGACGCAGGAGATCTTCCTCCGTCTCGCGGCGGACGATCACCCGCGCCGCCCCGTCCCGCACCGCGACCACCGGCGGCCGCAGGGCGTGGTTGTAGTTGCTGGCCATGGAGCGGCAGTACGCCCCGGTGGCGGGCACGGCCAGCAGGTCCCCCGGCGCGAGGTCCTCGGGCAGGAACGCGTCGCGCACGACGATGTCCCCGCTCTCGCAGTGCTTGCCGACCACCCGGGTGAGCATCGGCTCGGCGTCGGAGGTGCGCGAGACCAGGGACACGCTGTACTCGGCGTCGTAGAGGGCGGTGCGGATGTTGTCCGACATGCCGCCGTCCACGCTCACGTACGTGCGCAGCCCCTCCAGCGGCTTGATCGTGCCGACCTCGTACAGGGTGAAGGCGGTCGGGCCGACGATGGCGCGGCCCGGCTCCACCGAGATGCGGGGGGTGCGCAGCCCGGCGGACTCGCACTCGCGGGTGACGATCTCGGAGAGCGCCTTGGCGATCTCGTGCGGCTCGCGCGGGTCGTCCTCCGAGGTGTACGCGATGCCGAGGCCGCCGCCGAGGTCGATCTCGGGCAGCTCCACCCCGTGCTCGTCGCGCACGTCGGCGAGCAGCTTGACCACGCGGCGGGCGGAGACCTCGAAGCCGGCCATGTCGAAGATCTGCGAGCCGATGTGCGAGTGCACGCCGATGAGTTCGAGGCTCTCGTGGCCGAGGGCGCGGCGGACCGCCTCGGCGGCGGTGCCGTCGGTGATGGCCAGGCCGAACTTCTGGTCCTCGTGCGCGGTGGCGATGAACTCGTGGGTGTGGGCCTCGACTCCGACGGTGACGCGGATCTGCACGCGCTGGCGGACCCCGAGCTCGGCCGCGGTGTGCGCGACGCGGGCGATCTCCTGGAAGGAGTCGAGGACGATGCGTCCGACGCCCGCCCCGATGGCCCGGCGGATCTCGGCGGCCGACTTGTTGTTGCCGTGGAAGGCGATCCGCTCGGCGGGCATCCCGGCGGCGAGCGCGGTGGCGAGCTCACCGCCCGAGCAGACGTCGAGGTTGAGCCCCTCCTCCTTCAACCAGCGGACGACCGCCTTGGAGAGGAAGGCCTTGCCGGCGTAGAAGACGTCGGCGTCCGGGCCGAAGGCGTGCGCCCAGGCGCGGCAGCGCTCGCGGAAGTCCGCCTCGTCGAGGAAGTACGCCGGGGTGCCGAACTCCTCCGCCAGCTTGGTGACTTCGATGCCGCCGACGGCCACGACGCCGTCGGCACCGCGCGTGACGGTCTTCGACCACACCTTCTCGTCGAGGGCGTTGAGGTCGGCGGGCGGCGCGGTGTAGTGGCTCTCGGGGAGCACGTCCCCGTGGCGGGGCCCTGCGGGGTGCGCGGAACGGCTCATCGTCGGTTCTCTCTTTGCTTTACAGGGTGTCGGGTGCGTCGATGCCGAGCAGGGACAGGCCGCCGGCCAGCACCGTCCCGGCGGCCTCGGCGAGGGCCAGCCGGGAGCGGTGGGCGGCCGAGGGTTTCTCGTCCCCCTTGGGCAGCACGTCGTACGAGGCGGAAAGCAGCGCATCGGCAACCACGACCAGATGCCGCCCGACCCGCTCGGGCTCCCGCCGATACGCCGCGGCCTCCAGCACGAGGGGGTACTCGGCGAGGGCGGCGCGGAGGGCGGGGGTGGGGTCGGGGGCGGGGGTGGGGGTGGGAGTGACGGTGAGGTCGGAGGCAGGGGTGACGGTGAGGTCGGGGGCGGGGGTGGGATTGGCGGCGGGGGCGGGGGTGGGGGTGGCCGAATCGTGCGCACGGGGGCCGAAACCGAGCAGGGCGGCGTTGCGCACGAGGGCGCGGGCGCGCGAGTGCGCGTACCGCACCAGGAAGCAGGGGTTCCCCTCGTCCTGCGGCAGGGCCCCGGGCCCGGTTCCCCGCACCGTCACCGTCTCCTTGCCGGCGACGGCGAGCATCAGCCAGTACGCGTCGTCCCGCCCGAGCCGCTCCACGAGATCGACGTCCCGGCGGGCCAGGGGGGCCACGTCGAGGTGCAGGGTCTGCACGGGAGAAGGAGAAGAAGAAAGAGGAGGAGGACCGACACGGGGGGACACGCCGACCGGGCCGGCCGGGTCGGCGGGGGCCGCAGGGGCCGCAGGGGCCGCAGGGGCCGCCGAGTCTGCCGGGTCGGACGGGACTGCCGGATCGGACAGCTCCGCAGGAACGGACGGGGCTGCCGTATCCGACGGGTCCGCCGGGTCCGCCGGCCGCGCCCCCTGGGCCTCCAGCAACCGCCCGACGGCAGCCCGTACGACCTCCCCGCGCAGCCCGCCCCCCTCGGTGAACCGGAAACGCATTCCGGCCAGCGCGTCGGAGTGCCCGTACCGCCGCCCCTGCGCCGCCACGAGAGCCGGCAGGTCGTCCTGCCCGCCGAGCGAGAAGTTGAGGAACCCGGGGCCGGTGATCTCCACCCCGGCGATCCCGGCCGTACCCGCGAGCCGCCCGGCCAGCACCTCGGCCACCTCCCGCGGCGGCCTCCCGGCCTCCCGCGCGATCCGCAGCGCCACGTTGCAGGCGTACTCCCCCACCCCGCCGGGCCGGGTCCGCTCGACCACGACCCGCGCGGGCACCTGTACGCGCAGCTCCCCGTCCTCGACGGCGCCACGCACAGCACGCACGACGTTCCGGGAAAGCTCTGCGGGGGTCACAGCCCCAGCCTAGGCGAGGACCCCCACCCCACCGCGAACGGTTTCGCCATGTGGTCGCCCCCTGCCCCCACCAGCCCGAATGCCGCGGGCCGGCAAGCCGCCGGCCCTCCCCCGGACCGGGTAACGTCATCGCCATGTTCTCCACACCCGGATGCCGAGTGCGCGCGTGACGGCCCCCGGCCGAGGCCCGCACCACCGCATCCGCGGATCACTGCACGAGACCACTGCACATCACGACCGGGAGAACCCGTGACCAAGAGCAAGAACATCAACAACCCCGTGGGCCAGGGCGGCGGCCAGCGCAAGCGCCAGTCCCGCACCGAACGCCAGAACAACGGCCCCCACCGCAACCTCGACCGCAAGACCGCCGCCGACCAGAAGGCCGAGCTCCTCCGCAAGATGCGCGAAAAGACGGCCGCCCCGGACCCGACCACCCAGCCGTCCGACACCCCCACCGAAGACTGACCCACCGCCGCCCTGGCCGGCCCGTGGACAAAGGCCCCGCCCCCCAGCGCTCCCGCTGGGGGGCGGGGCCTTCAGCCGTTCTCGGCCATTCCCGGCCGTTCCCGGCCGTTCCCGGCCGTTCCCGAAGTCCGACCCCACGCCCGGAGGCCTTCTTGTGGGGGGGCTGCTTGTCCTGTTGCCATGTTCAGTGGGGACGGCCAAGGCTGAGGGGGGCTTGTGGGGGGCTTGTGGGGGAGCTGACGGTCAAGGCGTGGAAGAGGTACGGGCGCGACCGGCTGTACGTGAATGCAGCCGATGGCGGCGAGGTGGCCTGGTTCGATCAGGTCAGCGGGCATCTGGAGTTGAAGCGTCCGGAAATGCAGGCAGAGGTGTTGAAGGCGCTCGTTCGGTACGTGCCGAAGGAGGGCGGCACGAACGCACCCCCGGCGGGGAGGGCTTCGAAGCCCGTTTTTCAGGCGCCACCTCCCCCTCCCCGCCCTGCGCTGCCTCCCTCGCTACCGCCCTTGGCCGACGCGGACGATCTGGCGCGGCACAGGCCCGGTGAGGCTCTGAAACGGAAGCTGGACGCAGAGGGGCCCGGGCCGGCTCGGCGGATGCTCGACGTGGCGCTGCGGCGCCCGTCGGAGATGGACAGCTGGCGCAAGGGCCTGGTGGGAGAGCGGAAGGTCGGGAAGGAGCTGCGGCGCTTCCTGGGGCACGGCTGGGAGGTCTTGCACTCGGTGCCGTTGCCGCCGCAGCACGACATAGATCACTTGCTGATCGGCCCCGGCGGGGTGTTCACCTTGAACACGAAGAACTTCCGCGGGCGGAAGGTCTGGGTCGGCGACGACGTCGTCAAAGTCGATCACGGCCCGGGGCACCCCCTCCCGAAGAAGGCCCGGCGGGAGGCCGAGCGCGCGGCCGGAGTCCTGACGGCGCACTGCGGGTTCCCGGTTGACGTGACCCCACTCCTGATCTTCGTACAGCCGGCGGCGGTCGACTTCGCTTCGCCTCGGCAGAAAGTGCAGGTGTACGACGACCGGAGCCTGGCGGCTCTCGCACACCGCAGCGGAGTTCTGGACGCCCGGAAGGTGGAGCACATCTACTCCGTGGCCCGGCACCGCCAGGCGTGGCGGGATGCGTGAGACGGACCCGGCGGACCGAGGTCCTGCCGACCAGCCAAAGCGACCCCCGCCCGAACCGCACGGACCTCGCGCCTGCACAACCGCCCCCAGGTTCCCCCAGCAGCACCCGCCCCACATACACCAAGACCCCACCCCCAGCGTTGCTGCTGGCGGCGGGGTCTTTCGGCACTTCTCCCGAAGTGCCCCCGGCAGGATTCGAACCTGCCACACGGCTCAGGAGGGGCCTTGAGCCTCACGCGTTTCAGCAGGTCACAGCCTCACGGACTGAGCATGCGCTCCGGTCAGTCCATGAATAGGCCGCGCGCGGTGTCAGAGCGTCGCTTTGCGCCACTGCTGCTGGCCGCCTCCATCCAACCCTAGACCAATCGGGTGTTTACAGAGGGTTACCGTGCGGGTAGGCAGAGGCTCTGTCGCTCAGTCTGATCAATCAGGGGGGCTCATGCGCGTTTCGGAGTACTACAACCTCGGCCGCACGCAGGGGACGCTTGACTTTGTCGACGTCGACACCGTGAACGACGTGCCCGTCTACGTGGATCCTGGAGCGATCCGGCACCTGGCCGATGACTGGGGCAAAGAATGCCTCATCATGCTGACCACGTTCTTCGACAGCGTTCTGGACGCGGTTAGGCATGGAGACAAAGGCCGATCGACCCACCTCCTTGGCAACCTCGGAGAACCCAACGAGACGCATCTCGGAATCTCGAAGGGAAAGAGCGCAGGGAGGGGGTTCGGGCAGAGGATGGGGGTGGAGTTCGCGGAAAAACTGGCCGCGAGCGAGGCTGCCAAGTCCGGCCTTATCGAAGACCTGGAAGACACTTCCTTCTTCTTGGACAAGGTCGACAAGGACATAATCTCGGACATCACGACGAACATCATCCGAGGGCCCCTAATCAAGTACACGCAGCAGATGGCCGCAGTGCATGGGATCCCGCTGGAAGAGGGGATCGCCAGTGGCGCAGTGTGGAACCCTCAGACGTGCAAATGGGAACAGGGTTATGTAAAGCTGCCTGTGGCTGACGGCGCGAAACTGCTGCTTGTCCCAAAGGTAATTGTGCGCCGATCTATGCACTCTTCTCGCGGTGACTACTTTCGCAACCACCTGGTGCCTGCCCTTCAAGCGGAGGAGGAAGGGAAGGTGGGTAGCAGTCTTGTTCGCACCCTTAAGGACGGCTCGAAAAAGGTCTACAAGAAGGACATCGAAGAGTTTTATGGATCTTCGAAGGGTGACCTAATTCGAGAGACGCTTCAGCGGCCCGACGTCTATGCGCACTACAGGGACCTGAAAAAGAAGGTGGCACCAGAGCCGATCTCGCACGAAGACCTCAGTGAGGTCAGCAATACGCCCCTGCCGGACTATGAAGCCCTCCTTGGTAATGTGCTCAGCACGCCGACTGGGCCGGCGGAAGCAAACAACTACCACCATAGGGTCGGGGCCCTCCTGAGCGCACTCTTCTATCCTTCTCTTGCCATGCCGGAGCTAGAAGAGGAAATCCATGGGGGGCGGAAGCGGATCGACATCTCGTACACGAACCTGTCCCGATCTGGATTCTTCCGATTCCTGCCACTTCATAAGGTCGCGTCGACGTATGTTTACGTGGAATGCAAGAACTATGGTGGCGACGTCAGCAATCCGGAGATGGATCAGCTGTCCTCCAGGTTTTCTCCACTCCGAGGTCAGTTCGGGATTCTAGCGTGCCGGGCTTTCAAGGATAAGGAGCACTTCCTCAGTAGGTGTCGAGACACGGCCTTGGATCACCGTGGCTACGTCATCGCGCTTGACGATGAAGATCTCAAAACACTGGTGAAGGACGTTCTGGAGGCGATCAACTGGACTCCGGCAGACCCGCCGCCGGCGGAGCCGGAAGTCCCGCCGCAGGTACACGACTACCCCCTGCTGTATCGGCGCTTCAAGGCGCTGGTCAGCTAGTTGTGACCAGCCCCCGTCTCGCGGTATGGCCTAGGTGACCGATCCTTCAGGCCGGCCACAAGTGACGCCCCCGCCGCCCTGACCTGTGGCCGGGCGGCCGATCAACGCGCTGACCAGCGGCTGAGCCGCCACCAGTTGTCCTCGTTGGTCACTAACGAGCGCCCTCCCACGGCCCAGAGATGGCCCGGGAGGGCGCTCGATTGCTGCGCGTCTGTTCCGTAGCCCGGTCAGGGCCGTCATTCCGGCCGCTTCTCGGCTCCTCCGAGCCGCCAAGGCTCAATGCCGGTTGCAGCGGTTGAGGTGCGCCGACCTTTCCGGGGGCGGATGAGAGCCTGAGCCCTCATCAGCACCCATGTGGTCACTCCCTGGGCTGCGTCCCGGACGCTGCCATGGGCGCTTCCGTAGGCGACGCGCCGTCGGCTTGGCGCCGTGCTCGTTCGAGCCTCAGTTGTTTGCGACGGGCTACCCGAGCCGGTGACTGAAATACCTCTTCAAGAATTTCGTCCATCAGCCCGAGGATCTCGAAGGCAGTGGCCCCATCGACAGGCTCTGCCGTGAGATCTCCGTGTGCGACCTCATTCCCGCCGAATCGCACTTCGTGGGCCGCCTCCTTCACATGCTCCCTGATGTACTGCTGAGCAAAAAGGGCATCGATCTTGTTGGCCAGTGATCCACTGGTGATCCCTTTAGCCTTTGCCGTGGCTTCAACCACGGACCGCGCCAGTGCTACTGCGGCTCGGTTCGCCCTGATTGTTAGGCACTGGTGCGCCTCAGTCGCAATGCCAGCGATGGGCTCAGGCACATCGGGAAACTCCTTGCGTCCGGCCTGATGCGGTAGCCAGAACGAAGAGTCATCGACGTGTACCTCGTGGCCGCTGCCGTAGGACTTACGCTTGCGGACTCCAGTCGCAAGACTCAGGCGTCCGCAGCCATCGCACTTGAAGGCGATGTGTACAGGGACAGCTTGCCAATCGTCATAGGACAACTCAATCGGTTCGTGCCAAGGAGTCATGTGACAGCGGACGTTGCACCAGCCGCACGTCCTGCTCACGCTTGAGGAGCTCGCCATGGCGGCAAGCGTAGATCGGATAGGAGCCACAGCCGTATGTTTTTCGGACGTTGGGCCCCGGAGCGCTGGGATCGACGCGGATCGCGCTAGCCACAGGGCGCCCTGCTGTCATCCCCACCACGAACCGGCCGGCAGACGCAGGACGGGCCCCGGTCATCCCGGAGTCGGTGCGCCCCCGCCGGAGGCATCCATCTGTGACGGGGAGCCGACGGCTCAGGCCGGGTTCACCCACATCAAGCCCTCAGCCCATTGGCGCGCGGCCGGCGGTCCGGGCGGGAGCGGGGCGGAGACAGGAGCGCAGGCCCGGGGCGACGGGCGCGCGACGCCGCCTTGGCGGCGGAAGCGCCCTTGATGAAGTAGGGGAAGTTTGACCGCATGCTCTGAGGCCTTCTTGTCGGCCGGCGCTCGGGCTGTTGCCATGTTCTGTGGGGATGGCTGCGGCTGAGGGGGGTCTGTGGGGGATCTGACGGTCAAGGCGTGGAAGAAGCATGGGCGGGACCGGCTGTACGTCAATGACTCGAATGGGAGTCTGGTGGCGTGGTTCGACCAGGTCAGTGGGCATCTGGAGTTGATCCGGCCGGAGTTGAAGGCTCAGGTGCTCAAGGCGCTTGCGCAGTACGTGCCGCCGGATGAGGCTCGGCCGAACGGCCACAGCTCTGCTGGGAAGGTTGTGAAGCCTCCGTCTGGGTCTCCTCCCCCGCCCGCCTCTCCGCCTCGGCCGGCATCGACGCCGCCACGGCCGCAGACACCGCCTCCGCCCCGACCCTCGTCACTGCTCGCGCTGCCGCCCCTGGCTGCCGAGGACGACTTGGCCCGCAACCGGCCCGGGGCCATGCTCAAGGACAAGTTGGATGCCGAGGGGCCAGGGCCGGCTCGGCGGCTCCTGGATGCGATGCTCCGACGTCCTCCCAAATTGGAGAGCTGGCGCAAGGGGCTAGAAGTTGAGCGGAAGGTCGGGAAGGAGCTGCGGCGCTTCCTCGGGCACGGCTGGCAGGTGCTGCACTCGGTCCCGTTACCTCCGAAGCACGACATCGATCACCTGCTGATCGGGCCCGGCGGAGTGTTCACCCTCAACACCAAGAACTTCCGCGGACGGAGCGTCTGGGTCGGCGACGACGTCATCTCAGTGGATCACGGGCCGGGGTACCCCATCCCCCGGAAGGCCCGTCGGGAGTCCGAGCGGGCGGCAAAGGTCCTGTCCGCGCACTGCGGGTTCTCGGTCGCCGTGAACCCCCTGCTCGTCTTCGTCCAGCCGGCAGCGGTCGAACTCGCCTCGCCCCAGCAGAAGGTGCGGGTCTACGACGAACGCACCCTCGCAGCCCTCGCCCACGTCAACGGAGTGCTCGACGCCCGGCAGGTGGAACAGATCTACGCCGTGGCCCGGCACCGCCAGGCCTGGAAGGGCGCCTGAGATCAGCTCGAAAGTCGGCCTGGATCCCTAGCTGGCCTGGATGAGCCGGCGCCCGTCGTGGCTCCGTACGTGGGGCCCGGCTCCATCCAGCGCGTCCAGTAGGCGCACCGCGAAGACCTCGGCCATGCGCTCTGCGACTTCGTCGGGGGTGAGCCAGGCAACGGCTGTGGACTCGTCGGAGGTGCGTTCCGTGCCGCCTGTCGGGGTGCGGCGGAAGACCAGGGACGCGAACTCAAGGAGGATGCACGCATCTCCTTCGGGAAGGTGGCCGAGTTCCAGAAGCGCGGTGCGATCCACTTTCACGCCGTGATCCGACTGGACGGGCCGGGCGGTGCTGTTACTCCGCCGCCCTACTGGGCCAGCACCCACCTGCTCACCGAAGCGATCGGGCCGCCGTCGCCCACACGTACACGGCCCTCACGATCCCGGCCGCCGGCGACCAGTCCACCCGCGTCCTGCGCTGGGGCTCCCAGCTCGACATCCGGCCCCTCAAGGCCTTCGGCGACGGCTCCGACATCACCGAACAGGCCGTCGCCTCCTACGTCGCCAAGTACGCCACCAAGGCAGCCGAGAACACCGGCACCCTCGACCGACCCATCGGCAACCGCGAGGCACTGGTCCTCCTCGATGTCCCCGACCACACCGCCCGCCTCATCGAGGCCTGCCTCGACCTGGACGCGCTCTACCCGGACCGCCGCCTCGCCGCCTGGTCGCACATGCTCGGCTTCCGCGGCCACTTCTCCACCAAGTCCCGCCAGTACTCCACCACCCTCGGTGCCCTCCGCCAGACCCGCGCCGACTACCGGGCCGCCCAGGAACAGCACACCTGCGACGCCGAGCCGGACACCGTCCTCGTCCTCGCCTCCTGGCAGTACGCCGGCCACGGCCACACCCCCGGGGAGTCGGTCCTCGCCGCCACCATCGCCCGGGACATCCAGCTCAACCGCCAGACCGCACGCGAAGCCATGAAAGACCTACTCGACCAGGAAGGGGGCACGGCGTGAAGGACGAATTGATGACGACGGCAGAGGTCCTTTCCGAGCTGAAGGGGATCTCGCGGCTGACCTTCTACCGGTGGCGGGAGCTGGGCAAGGCACCAAAGGCCTTCACGCTGCCGAACGGTGAGCTGCGGTTCTGGCGTTCCGACTTCCACGCCTGGCTGCGGTCCCGGGAAGGGGCTGCCGCGTGAAGACCACCGATGTGCGGATCTGGGCGATCCGCGTCAAGCCGGGTGCTCGCCCGTCGTACGAGGTGCGGTGGAAAGTGGCCGGTGCTCCCTTCTCGCGGACGCGCCGGACCAAGGCGCTCGCTGACAGCCTTCGGTCGAAGCTCCTGCGGGCCGCGCGCGATGGCGAGGAGTTCGACACCGACACCGGGTTCCCGGACTCGATGGCCGAGAAGAAGTCGGCGCTGACCTGGTACGCCTTCGCCCTGCGGTACCTCGCGATGAAGTGGCCGCACGCGGCGCCGGACACCCGCGACGGGATCAACGAGTCCTTGGCGTCCGTCACGGTGGCTCTGCTCGCCGACCGGCGCGGCCGGCCTGACGCGCGTCTCCTGCGGTGGTCCCTGCGGAACTGGGCCTTCGTGCTGCCGAGGCCTGACGAAAGTGAGCTCCCGCTCGACGTCGCCGAGGCGCTGCACTGGGTGGCCAAGGCATCGCGGCCGCTGACGGACCTGGCCGACCCGGTGAATGCCCGGATGGTTCTGGACTCCCTGAAGATCAAACTGGACGGGACCACCGCCGCGGCCGAGACCGTGCAGCGCAAGCGGCGCACGCTCGTCAACGCGCTCCACTACGCCGTGGACTGCGGCGAGTTCAAGGACAACCCGTTGGCCGGGGTGCGCTGGCAGAAGCCGAAGATCGCGAACGAGGTGGACCCGCGCGTCGTCGCCAACCCGGTGCAGGCGCGTTCCCTCCTGCACGCCGTCTCGTACGTCGGCGGCTACCGGCGGGCCCGCGGCCGGCGCCTCGTGGGCCTGTTTGCGGTCATGTACTTCGCCGGCCTCCGGCCCGCCGAGGCGGTCGGCCTGGCCGAATCCGATCTCACGCTGCCCACCTCCGGCTGGGGCGAGGTACTGGTTCACAGGACCCGTCCGAGCGTCGGGAAGCGGTGGACGGACTCGGGGCAGAGCCACGACGACCGCGGCCTCAAGAACCGCCCCGTCGCCGACGTGCGTCGGGTGCCCGTGCCGCCGCAGCTGGTGTCCGTGCTCCGCGAGCACCTGGAGACGTTCGGGACCGCTTCGGACGGCCGGCTGTTCTTCAGCGAGGGTGGCGGCGTGGTGTCCTCCTCGACCTATTACCGGGCGTGGCAGGAGGCCCGGGTCCTGGCCCTGCCGCCCTCGACGGTGGCCTCGCCGCTCGCGCACCGGCCATACGACCTGCGGCACTCGGCGCTGTCCACGTGGCTGAACGCGGGGGTGGATCCGACCGAGGTGGCCGAGCGTGCCGGCAACAGTGTGGAGGTGCTGCTGAGCCGGTACGCGAAGTGTCTCGACGGTCGGCAGGAGGTGGCGAACCGGCGGATCGAGGACCTACTGAACGAGTACGAGTGATCTTCGCCTAAGCCACGAGTGATCTTGTGGTGGCGACGACGTCACGGCCCCTGGGAGCGTCCCGGGGGCCTTCTCGTTTTCCCGGGCTGAGCTGGGCGGATGCGGTGCGGCCCATCCCGCGTATAGGCCGCAGGGGCTGTCACACCGCAGCCTACGGTGGCACCCGGCTGCACATACGCGAAGACCCCGTCCCCAGCGTTTCTGCTGGTGGCGGGGTCTTTAGGCACTTCCTGCGAAGTGCCCCCGGCAGGATTCGAACCTGCGCACACGGCTCCGGAGGCCGTTGCTCTATCCCCTGAGCTACGGGGGCGTGTCGTTCGTCTTGCGGCGACGGGTAGAACCCTACCAGCTTCTGGGGGGTGATCAGGAACGGGTTTGGGAGGGAGTGGGGGGCGGGGTCGCCCGGAGGGGGTGGAAGTGGGGAAAACCCGGACGCGGGGGCGGGGGCGCACCTACTCTCGAGTTGTGCCAGGCGCGTCTGGCCGGGTGCTTGTTGTCGACGACAACAAGGTCATCCGGCAGCTGATCAGGGTCAACCTCGAGCTGGAGGGCTTCGAGGTCGTGACCGCGAGCGATGGTGCCGAGTGTCTGGACGTGGTGCACGAGGTGCGTCCGGACGTCGTGACCCTCGACGTGGTCATGCCACGGCTGGACGGGCTCGGGACCGCGGCCCGGCTGCGGTCGGATCCGCGGACCAGCCATCTGCCGGTCGCGATCGTGAGCGCCTGCACCCAGTACGAGGTGGAGAGCGGGGTCGCCGCCGGGGTCGACGCGTTCCTCGCCAAGCCCTTCGAGCCCGCCGAGCTGATCCGGCTCGTACGGCGGCTCATGGAGCGGGAGAAGCGGGCGGCGCAGACCGAGAGTGCCCACGGGTAACCCCCCGGGTCCCGGTTTCCTTCCGGGCCGGGTGACCGGCTGGTAACGCTCTAGACTCGCGCGGATGGGCATGGCGGGTGGGGAGTCGGGGGCGGCCGGCGGGCGGTGGTACCGGCGGGGGGAAGTGGCCGAGGCCGCCGGGGTGAAGGAACGGAACCTCCGGTACTACCAGGAGCGCGGGCTGCTGCCGGCGCCGCGGCGGGAGGGCCGGGTCGCCTGGTACTCCGAGGACCACCTCGCGCGGCTGCGGCTGATCGACGACCTGCTGGGCCGCGGGTACACCGTCAATGCGATCGGGGAGCTGCTCCAGGCGTGGGAGCGCGGCGGGGGGATCGGCCCGCTGCTGGGGCTGGAACGCGCCATGACGCGGGACTGGCAGCGGGAGGATCCGGTCAGCATGCCGGTGTCCGAGCTGCGGGAGCTCTTCGGGCCCGGGAGCACGGCGGAGGACGCGCGGCGGGCCGTGGAGCTCGGGTACCTGACCGTGGACGGGGACACGGTGACGCATCGCAGTGCGCGGCTGCTGGAGGCGACGGTCGCGCTGGCGCGGCAGGGGGTTCCGGTCTCGGAGATCCTGGACGCCGGGGAGTTCCTGCAGCGTGAGGCGGCTGCGGTGGCGGACCGGTTCGTGGGGCTGTTCCGGCGGTACGTGATCGGCAGCGCGGGGCTCGAAGGGCTGTCCGCGGGGCGGCTGGAGGAGGTGGCCGAGGCCGTCGCGGCGCTGCGGCCGCTGGCGGCCGAGGTGGTGACGGCCGAGTTCGCGCGGGCCATGGCGGCCCGGGCCACCGCCGAACTGGAGTTGCTGCTGCGGCCGTTGAGTGGTGGCGAGGCGGACCCGGAGTAGGCCGAAAGCGGCCGTTCCGACAACCTTGCCAACCGTCATTGGCACTCATACGTTCAACTCGTCAACGCGCCAACTCGTCGGTAACCGGGCGGGTGTTGGGCTGTTGGGGGTGTTGGGGTTGGAGGCGGGTGGATGCCGGGCGAGGGGTTCGGCGGCCGACCGCCGACTGGCCGACCGCCGACTTACCGACCGGCCGACCGGCCGACTGCGGCGGTGTGCCCGACCCCGCTCGTCCCGCCTCGCCGCCCGGCCTTTGCGCCACGCGCCATGCACCACGCGCCACTCGTAGTTCGCCGCTCGTAGTTCGCCGCTCGTCGCTCCGCACGCTGCTCGTCGTACGTGAACTCCGCTCCGACCTCGCTTCGACCGCCTCGAAGCCTTCGGCAAGGGACATGTCGCCATGCAGGAAGCCCAGTTACCGCCCGAAAGAGAACCCGACCCCGGAGCCGCGCCGGAAACCGCGCCGGGGGCCGCCCCGGAAACCGTCGCCGAGCCAGACCTCGCCGCGTCCGTCGCGGACGTGGTCGGGAGGGTCCGTTGGCGGCGGTTCGCCGTGCTCACCATGCCCGCGCTCGCCGTGACCGCCGCGCTGGGCATCGCCCTCGCCAACGGTGCGCTCGCCGCCTCGTTCGCCGTCTCCGGGCAGCAGTTCAAGGTGTCGGCGGACAGCCTCACCGGCTCGGGGTTCGCCCAGTACGGGAGCATCGACGCCAATGCCCGGGAGGAGCTCATCCCGGTCGCCGTGACCGCCATCAAGAAGGCCGAGCTGCACAACCTGTGCCAGTCGGTGGTCACCACCCTCCCCGTGATCGGGGACATCTCCCTCAACCTCAGCGCGGGCCGCAAGGCGCCCGTCGAGGCCAGTGACCTGTTCGTGGACGCGACCCAGCTCTCGGGCGACGCCCTGTTCCGGAACATCGAGATCGGCCGGGACGCGTCCACCCTCGACAAGGGGCCGACGGACGCCCAGGGCATGCAGGACCTCTTCGGGCAGCAGGCCGACGAGGTGTCGATCACCCGCCTGCACCAGACGGCCTGGGCCACCAATGCCGGAACGTTCAAGCTGAGCGGCCTCAACATGACCGTCGCCAAGGGCAAGAAGGAATGCTTCTGACCGCCCGGGCGGGCGCCGGGGCCGGGGCCGGGACCTCGCGACGGCGGTGGCGACCGCGGGGGCGACGGCCGGGACCACGGCTGCCGCAGCAGCCGCAGCGGCTGCGGTCCGTTCCCGGCGCGGCCGCCCGCGGCTGGCGGCGGTGGCGCCGCAGCCGGCCCTTCTGGGGCGGGCTGCTCACCGTCCTCGCCGGCCTGGAGATCGCCGTCCTGCCCCTGGCCCCGCTCAAGGTCATGCTCCACCAGGGCGTCGCGGGCATCCCGTCCGTCCTGATGGCGGCCATCATGATCGTGATGGGTCTCGCGGGCTGGTTCGCCCCGCACCACCGCTCCCTGGCGGGCATCGTGACCGCCCTGCTCGCCTGCGCCGCCCTCGTCCTGTCGAACCTGGGCGGCTTCCTGATCGGGACCGTCCTCGGCATCGTCGGCGGCGGTCTGATGTTCGCCTGGCGCCCGCTCCCCACGGCCGCGCCCGCTCCCCCACCTCTTCGAGGAGAACCGTCATGACCGCACGTGCCCGCACTCCGTTGACCCGTACGCCCCTCACGCACGCCCCCTCGGCGCCCCGTACGCGCCTGGCCCTGGCCGCGCTCGCCGCCGCCGGGCTGGCCCTCGGCGGTCTGGCCGGGACCGCCGCCGCGCAGAGCCCGCTCGCGGGCTCGACCACCGTCACCCCCGCCGGCCACGCCTACAAGGCCACGCTCACCGGGAAGGCGACGCTGAAGGCCGGCTCCGTCACGGTGACGTGCTCCGTCTCGGCCGCCACCGGCTCGGTGCCGCAGGCACCCGCCAACCACAATGCGGCCGGCCCGGTCGCCAACACCCTCTCGGCGCCGACGTTCACCTCCTGTACGACGAGCATGCCGGGGGTCTCGGCCACCGTGACCACCAGCGGCACCTGGTCGGTCTCGATGCAGAACGGCGCCCCGGTCGCGGCCACCATGACGGTGCCGACGGGCGGTCTGGTCGTCCGTACGAGCGGACTGGCCAGCTGTACGGTGACGGCGGCCCCGACCGGTCCGGCGGCGGCCACCGGCACCTGGACGAACGGGGCTCCGTCCTCGCTGGCGTTCGCGGGCGCGTCCGTACCGGTCAAGGTGGTCGGCGGCTTCGGGTGCCCGACCAGCGCGACCGCGTCCTCCTTCACCGCCGCGTACCTGGTGACCGACACGACGGATCCCTCGCAGCAGATCACCGTGGGGGCCTGAGGCCGCGGGCCCGGCCGTGGCCGTGGCCGTGGCCGTGGCCGTGATAGCGGCCGTGAGCTGGGCCGGGCTGGGCTGGACTGAACTGGACTGGACCGGGCTCCCTGTCGTACGCGTGACCGGCCCGTCGTCCCCTCCGGGGCGGCGGGCCGGACCCGTGGGTGGATCATCCGACGAGAGGGGTTGGGCGATCCCATGGACCTGGCGGCGAAGCGGCCGCCGTGCCCGGATGCGGGCATAGGGTCGGGACGACCAGGTTCTTCTGTCAGGAGGGCGGCGCGTGATGCGGGAGCTCGTGGAGACGGCGCGGCAGTGGACGGGCGAGGGGCGGGGGGCCTTCCTGGCCCGGCCCGTCACCGAGCAGGGGTTCGGGCCGCGGGAGCCGGGAGGGGCCGTGCTGGTCGATCCGCGCGGTGCCTGCGCGGGCAGTCTGTACCGCGGGGTGTTCGACGCGCAACTGGTGGCCGAGGCGGCCGCGGTGCCGGCCGGGGACAGCGCGCGGGTGTGCGAGGTGTCCGTGCACGGGAGCGAGGCCGAGGCGGCCGGGCTGACCTGCGGCGGGCAGGCCGAGATCCTGCTGCAGCCGCTGGAGTCCGTACCGGCGGAGTGGTGGGCGCTGCTCGGCGAGGGCGCCGGGGCGGCGCTCGTGTCCCGGCTGGACGAGCCGGGCCGGCAGGTCGTCAGCACGGTCGTACGGCCGGGCCGGGCCGCGCAGTCGGAGGCGGAGCAGCGGGCGCTGGAACTCCTCGGGCGCCACCGGGCCGGGCGCGACGCGCAGTGCGGGGACGGGGACCAGGGGCTGGTGCTGATCGAGGCGCTGCCGGCGGACCCGTTCCTGGTGATCGGCGGGCGCGGTGAGCTGGCCGGTCTGATCGAGGCACAGGCGCGGCTGCTGGGGTGGCAGGCAGCGACCACGCTGGACGCGGCGGAAGCGGTGAAGCTGCTGGGGGCCGGGCGGGGGTCGGAGTGCCTGGTGATGCTCAGCCACGACCCGGAGTTCGACGTGCCGACGCTGCGGACGGCGCTGCGGGGCGGGACCCCGTACGTCGGTGCGCTCGGCTCGCGCAAGACGCAGGCGCGGCGGCGGGACGGCCTGCTGGCGGCGGACGTCGCCGAGGAGCTCCTGGACCGGATCCACGGCCCGATCGGCCTCGACCTGGGTGCCCGCAACCCGGCGGAGACGGCGATGGCGATCTGCGCGGAGATCCTGAGCAGCCTGACGGCCGGGGACTGAGCGTCCCCGGCCTGGACGGGGCGTCCGTGGCCTGGACGGGGCGTCCGTGGCCTGGACGGGGCGTCCCCGGCCTGGACGGGGCGTCCGTGGCCTGGACGAGCGGCCGTGGCCTGGACGGAGCGTCCGTGGGTGGACCGGGCGTCCGGGGCCCCTGGGTGGGCCGAGCGTTTCCGGCCGGGCGGCCCTGGGCGGGGCGGAGCAGGTCCGGCCAGGCGGGGCGGCCCTGGGCGGGGCGCCTGCCCGGCGGGGCGCCTGCCCGGCGGGGCATGTGCGGGTCGGGCACGGTGCGGGTCGGGCACGGTGCGCTTGGGCGGTGGTCGTAGGGCCGATGCCCAAGGGCAGCTCTGCGTACGGGGGTCCGGCCGTCGCGTGAAGGGCGGGGCAGGGGGCGGGCAGACGCGCACGGCAGGCTCGCCGGGCCGTTCGTCCGACCTCCTGTGTCTCCAACTTGCCTTGACTAGTTGCTTGTTCGACTCGGTGTCTCGAACCGTCCCCGGGCTGCTTGCCGTTCGGCCGTACGTGGGGAACAGGCTTCGCCAGGTGCTCCGTTCAGCCGCGCCCCGAAGCGTTCGGCTGCACGTGCTCGTACGGTCGGCCGCGCGCCCCGGGCGGGTGGAGCTCAGGCGCCCGGACCGCCGTCCGCCTACCCGGGACCTGCACAGCTCAGGCGCCCGGACCGCCGTCCGCCTACCCGGGACCTGCACAGCTCGGGCGCCCGGACCGCCGTCCGCCACGCCGGACGGGTGCAACTCAGGTGCGGCGGCGCCACCAGCGGCGGGGGGTTCGGGTGGTCCAGGCGGCCAGGAGGGTGCGGCTGCGGGTGGTGGCGGGGTGGTCGGGGCCGAGGGTGCGTTCGCGGGTGTCCGCCACCTCCCTCAGGAGGGCGACCGCCTCCTCGCGGCGGCCCTGCGACCAGTAGGAACGCGCCAGCCCGGCGCGGGCCTTGAGGGCGTCGGGGTGTTCGGACCCCAGGACCCGGGTGCGGGCTGCGGCCACGCGTTCCTCCAGGGCGATCGCGGCGGCCGGCCGGCCCGCGGACCAGTACGCGGCCGCGAGCCGGGCGGCCGCGGCGAGGGTGTCCGGGTGGTCGCGGCCGCGGAGCTCCTCGTGGGTGTCGTGGATCTCCTCCTCCAGGGCGAGGGCGTCCTCCGGGCGGCCGGACGCGGCCAGGGAGGCCGCGAGGTCGGCCTGCGCGGCGAGGGTGCGGGGGTGGCCGGGGCCGTGGGTCTGCTCGTGGGCCGTCACCACCTCCTCCAGGAGGGCGATGCCCTCGGAGAACCGGTTGAGGTCCAGGTAGGTGGCGGCCAGGTCGGCGCGGGCCGCGAGGGATTCCGGCTCGTCCGGCCCGAACAGCCGGATGCGGTCGGCCAGCACCTGCTCCTTGAGGTCGACCGCGGCGGCGTGGAAACCGGCCCGTGAGTAGCAGACGGCCAGGCCGGCGCGCAGCGCGAGGGTGTCGTGGTGTTCGGGTCCGAGCACCTCCTCGGCGCGGGCTCCCATGAACTGCCAGTAGTCGATCGCCGCCCCGTGCAGCCCGTCGTCGAGCAGGCTGCGGCCGGCCCGGGGCAGCACCCGGTGGACCCCGTGGGACCACAGCGCGCCGGAGGGGTGGGCGGCGAGGACCCAGGTGTTGGCGCGCAGTGCGCCGTACGGGTGGGGGGCGGTGCCGGTGCCGGTGCCGTTCACCCGGCCGTCGAGCCGGGGCTCCTGCGGCCACAGGTCCAGTACGGCGTCCGCCGCCGCGATCAGGACGGCGGGGCGGGCCGCCTCGGGTGTGGCCCTACGGGCGGCCCGGGCGGTGAGCGGGTGCATGCGTACGGCCCGCGGGCCGGCCCGGTGTTCGACCGAGAGGATCCCGTACCGGTGCAACAGCCGTACGGCGGCCCGCGCCTGGCCCGCGTCAACGGGGGTGCCGGAGGCCTCGCCGAGGTAACGGACCACGGCCGCACCCGTCCACAGCTCGGGCGGATGCCCGGCGGGGTCGAGCACGGCCGCGAGCCGCAGCGCGGGCACGGCCAGCCCGACCGGATCACACTCCTGCGCCGCCGCCATCGCCAACCGCAACGCGGCGGCGACGGGCCGCGCGGCGGGGGCGGGAGCGCCGGGGCGGGTACGGGCTCGGGCGCGGGCGGAGCGGGGGCCCGGCCCGGGGCCGGGGGCGTGGACGCGCTCCCGAACGGCGTCGGCTGGACGGGGAACGGGGGCGGGGTCGGGGGCGTGGACGCGCTCCCGAACGGCGTCGGCTGGACGGGGAACGGGGGCGGGGTCGGGGGCGGAGGCGGCCAGGCCCACATCGTGCCCCGGGGCGGGCGCCGGAGCCCGGTGGCCGGAGGCCGGACCGGGCCGACCGGCAGCGGGGTCGGGGGCCGTGCGCGGACTCTGCTCGGGGCTAAGGCCTGACGCCCCGGCAGCGGAGCCGGACGCCGAGGCCGGGCCCTGGTCGGAGGCGGAAGCGCCCGGACCCACGGCCGGACCGGACAGCGCGGCCGGGCCCGGGTCCGAGCCCGTGCGGAACGCACCGGCAACAGGCCCGGACCCCGACGCCGGGCCCCGGCCCGGAGCGGGACCGGACGGACCGGCACCACGGCCCCGGGCCGGGCCCTGCTCCGGGGCCACACCGGGCAAACCGACGACACCATCGGCCACCGCGGCCGGACCCGGGCCGGGGGCTGCACCGGACAGACCATCGGCAGCGCCCGACACCGCGCCCGGGCCCGAGCCGGGAGCAGGGCCGGACACCGACGACGAGCCCCGGCCCGGAGCGGGACCGGACGGACCGGCACCACGGCCCAGGACCGGGCCCTGCTCCGGGGCCACACTGGACGGACCCACAGCAGGACCGGACAGCGCGGCCGGGCCCGGGCCGGGAGCGGCACCGGACGGGCCGACACCCGGATCCAGGGCCCGGCCCTGCTCCGGGGCCACACCGGACGAACCCACGACAGGACCGGACACCCCGGCCGAGCCCCGGCCGGGAGCGGGACCGGACGGGCCGACACCCGGCCCAAGGCCCCGGCCCTGCTCCGGGGCCACACCGGACGAACCCACGACAGGACCGGACACCCCGGCCGAGCCCCGGCCGGGAGCGGCACCGGACGGGCCGACACCCCGACCCAGGCCCCGGCCCTGCTCCGGGGCCACACCGGACGAACCCACGACAGGACCGGACACCCCGGCCGAGCCCGGGCCGGGGGCGGCACCGGACGGGCCGACACCCGGCCCAAGGCCCCGGCCCTGCTCCGGGGCCACACCGGACGAACCCACAGCAGGACCGGACAGAGCGGCCGAGCCCCGGCCGGGGACGGCACCGGACAGACCATCGGCAGCGCCCGACACCGAGCCCGGGCCCGGGCCGGGGGCAGGAGCGGGCGCCGGGGCCGCATGGTCGGGGGTGGGGTCGGGCCCGCCGTCGCCGGGGGCCGGCGCTGCGACCGAACTGTGGCCGGGAGCAGGGCCGGACGGGCCGGGGGCCGGGCCGGGCGCCGACGGCGGGCCCTGCTCCGGCGCGAGACCGGACGGAATGACACCAGGACCCGACGCCTCGGCCGGGCGTTGGCCGGAGGCCGGGCCGGACGCCGTGGCCGGACGGTGGTCGGGGGCCGGGCCGGACGCCGTGGCCGGACGGTGGTCGGGGGTGGGGCTGTGGTCCGGAGTGGGCTCGGCGCTCTGGCCGGGGGCGCAGCGGTCGTCGACGACGGGCTCGTAGTCGCGGACGTCGTCGTCGCCGGCGCGGGCCGGGCGGGCGGGGACGGGGCCGCGGCCTGGCTCTTGTTCGCGAGGGGGGCAGGGGTCGGCGTCGGAGGGGTCCCCTGCGTCGTGGGATGCGGCCCGCACCGCCTCCGGGCCCGGGACCTGGTCCCGATCGTGTCCCGGGCGCGGCTCGGAGGCACGTTCCCGGCCGTGATCGGGGGCCAGTCCGGGGCAGGCGGCACCGAGAGCCCGGCCGCTCTTGCTCCCGTCGCCTTCGAGGGGAACGGCGTCGGGCCGGCCACCGGCGTCGGGGGCGGATATGTCGGCCTCGGCTCCGCCGGGCGGGCCAGGCGGGCCGAACGGACCAGGCGGGCTGATCGGGCTGGGCGGGCTGGGCGGACCAGGCTGGCTGGGCGGGCCAGGCGCGCTGGGCGCGCTGGGCGCGCTGGGCGGGCTGGGCGGGCCAGGCGGGCCGGGCGGGGCGGGCGGGCTGGGCGGATCAGGCTGGCCGAACGGGCCAGTCGGGGGCGGAACCGGCAAGGGAAGTGCGGGGGGAACGGCTGCGCCCGGGCCGAACGGGTCGGCCGCTCCCGGCAGGGGCGAGCCGGAGCCCCCCGGCAGCGCAGGTGTGTCGGGGCGGCCGGGAGCGGACGGGCGGGATCCGCGCTCGGCGAGGGGACCGGCCGGGCCCGCCGGAGGCCGATCAGAGGAACCCCCCGCGGCCGGGTCCTCCTGCACGGCGGCGGGCCGGGCGGGGGCGTTCGGCAGGTCCTCCCACACGGCAGCGGACCGCACCGGGCCATTCGGCAGGTCCTCCCCCACGGCAGCGGGCCGCGCCGGGCCATTCGGCAGGTCCTCCCACACGGCAGCGGGCCGCGCCGGTTCGCACTCGCCGTAAGAACCGGCCGGTCCCACCGCAGGCCCACCTCGGGGACCCCACACCGCCGGCTCAGCCGGCCCGGCAGTGGGCATGACCTGCTCGCACCCGCCGAAGGAACCGGGCGGACCCAGCGGCGGCGGCGATGCAGAAAGATGCCGCGGATACGTGTCGGCCTGCGGGGGTCGGCCGGAAGGCGGCTGCGCGGCAGGAGCGGGCAGGGTGCGACTTCCAGCAGGCGGCAGGGGCGGACGGGACCGGCCCGCGGCGAGCGGGTCGGTCGGGAGCCGCACGGACGAGCCGGCGGGTTGAGCGGGCCCCGCCTGCGCGGAGCCGGTCCGTTCGGCCTCAGGCGGGGCACCCGGGTGGGGATGGGCGGGGACGGCCCGGGACGCCGGGGCCGACGGGGATGCCCCGGCAGAATCCCCCTCCGGTCTTTCCGCTCGCGCACGGACCGCCGGAGCCGTCTCGGCGGCGGCCCTGAGGTCGGCTTCGGGCGGTCGCGCGAGGTCCGACGCGGCCGCTGCACACACGTCGGCCCCGGGTTCCGCAGGCGTACCTTGCCGGGCAGGTGCACGGAGGCCTGATGCGAGTGGTTCCGGCCGGTCGGTGGGACCGGGGGGAGAGGGGAGGACGGGCCCCGACACCCGCCGCTCGGCCTGCTGCGGCGGCAACTCCCGCTCCCGCGCCGGTCCCGTCGACTCCGTGAGACCGTACGGGGCCGCCCTGCCCGGGTCCCCCGGGCCGGCCCGCAGCCGGAACCCCTGCGCTTCTCCCGGCGAACCGGGCGTATCCGCGTCCCACGACCCTGGAGGGTCCACAGGCCCCGGCCCCGACCACCGGGCAGAGCCCGCCCCGGACAGACCCGCCGCACCCGAGGCCGGACCCGAGGCCGGACCCGAGGCCGCGCCAAGTGGCGTACGTGAAACGGGACCTGACGCTAAACCGGACGCAGAGCCCGGCCCGCGCGGATCCGCGGGTCGCACCTCCGGCGGCCCCACGGGACCCGGCTCGGGCAGGGCCGCCGGACCCGAGGCCGATCCGGGTGCCGGCCCCGGCTCGTGCCGGCTCCGCCCCCCTGCCTCCGGCGCCACCCCCCGCACCCCTTCCGGCGAACCAGGCGCGGCCGCAGACCACTTGGACCCCCACCCCGGCCGACCCGAAAGGCCAGGCGCAGGGGCCGACTCAGGCCGACCCGCCGAACCCGAAGCAGGTCCGCCTGCCGGACCAGGCTCCAAACCCGGCCCGCCCGGGCCACCGCCAGACTCCCCCGGCACCCCCCGCACCTCTTCCGGCGAACCAGGCGCGGCCGCAGACCCCGCCCCCGGGGAGACGGGGCCTCGCCCCGGCTGCCGGTCCGCCGGGCGCGGGTCCGGCGGGCGCGCCGGGGCCGGGGCCGATCCGGGTGCCGGGCCCGGCTGCCCGGGGGCGGCTGCGGGGGGCGGGGTCCGGCCCGGGGGGAGGCCGGGGGCCGGAGTCTGCGGAGGGAGCGGGGTGCGTGCGGGCGCGCCGTCCGGCCGTGGGGGGCCGGCGGGGCCCGGACCCCCGGGGCCGGTCGCCAGGGGCGGGCCGGGGTCCGGGGGTGGGGGGCCGAGGAGGGACAGGTACTCCGTGCAGGTGGCTTCTACGTTGATCATGTAGGAGGCCGCGTGGGAGAGGGCCAGGGGGTGGCGGGAGAGGTGTTCGGCCAGGGGGGTGACCTGGTCGTCCAGGAGGTGGGGGCGGGCGGCGGCGGTGAGGCGGGTGCGGAGGTAGGAGACAGCCTCGGCGGGCGTGTAGACGTCCACGGGCACCGTGTCCACGGCGCCGCGGCCCACCGCCGCGAGGGCGGCGTGGCGGCGGCGGGTGGTGGCCAGCACGCGGCCCGTGCCGCTGCGGGACGCCGGGGGCCACCAGCGGGCCAGGGTGTCGGGATCGCTGAGGTCGTCGAGGACGACGAGCCAGCTGCGCGGGGTGGTGGCCAGCCAGTCGAGGAAGGCGCGGGCGTCCTGTTCGGCGTCGAGCCCCTCCGCACCCGGGGCCTCGACCCGGCGGGCGGCCTCGGCGTAACGGGCGGGGACCTCCGCGGCACCGGCGGCGTCCACCCACACCACCACCTCGCAGCCGGCCTCCCGCGCCTGGTGCGCGTAGGCGGCGGCCAGTTGGGACTTGCCGACCCCGCCCCGGCCCGCGAGGACCAGCGTGGGCACGTCCGGGCCGATGCGAACGCGCAAACGTTTGCGGTCCTGGAAGGCCGGGGCCAGGGCGGGGACGGTGCCGATCTCCACGGCGGGCGGGGCGGGCGGGGCCGGCACCGGGCGCAGGAGCCACTTCATTTCCGCCGCGACCCCCTCGGTCTCGGTGCACTCGCGTGTCCGTGCCGGTCCGTCCCGGGATGCATGCGGGATGTATGCCCTGTGCACCGGCCGTCTTCACCCGGCCCGGCCGCGCTGGCCTGATCTCGACGTTCGCGGACGCGTACGCGTACGAGCAGCCGTTTGGGGGTATTTTCATCGTATGGACACATTCGTGGACATCGTGTGGTTCCTGGTCGTGGGGATCGCCGTCGTGGCCTTCCTGATGCTGGCCTTCTGGCTGGGCCAGCGCGTACGGGACCGCGAACCGGCTCCCCCGTCTCCGGAGAGCCAGCCCCGGCTCCCCGCATCCGGCCAGGCAGAGATCTGTGAGGACCGGGAGTACGTGGACATCCCGGAAGGCGGCCTGCGGCCGCACGAGCTCCAGGGGTACGGCAACTTCGGCTCCCGGAGCGCCCACCCCGAGGAGCAGCAGCCGTCCGCCACGGCCGCCACGGCCGCCAAGGAGGAGACCGCGCGACGCCGGTTCGGCCAACCGGGCACCGGCGGACGGATGAAACCCGCCTGACCGGATGAATGCGTGCCCCAGCCCCGGCTTCGTGCCTTCAGGCAGCGGAGGGGTCCGGGAACCCCGTAGGTTCCCGGACCCCTCCGCCGTGTCCCTCCGCCGTGTCCCGGCCCCGGCCCGGCCCCCGGCCCTCAGGCGGATGCCCGGCCCCGGCCTCCGGCCGCCTTCTTCGCCGTCTTCTTCGCCGCGGTCTTGGCGGCGGCCGTCTTCGCCGCCGGCTTCCCACCCGCCGCCGCCCCCGCCGCCCCCGCTGCCCCCGCCCCCGCCGTCCCGGCTCCCGCGGACTTCGCACTCTTGACGGCCTTGACGGCCTTGACGGCCTTCACGTCCTGGGCGGGCTTGGCCGTCTTCGCGGTCCTGGTGCTCTTCGCCGCCGTCGCCGTCTTCGCGGTCTTCGCCGTCTTCGCGGTCGACTTCCTCGCCGTCGCCGCCGCAGGCTTGCCCGCTGCGGCCGCCGTGGACTTCTTCCCGCCCACCGGCTTGGGCGTGCCGCCGCCCGCCGCCGGCCGCAGCGGCGTCACCTTGGCGCCCGCCCCCGCACCGCTCTCCTCCGCACCGGCCGCGGCCGCCGCCTCCTGCCCGGACTCCCCCGGCTCCCCCGCCCCGCCCTCCTCCCCGCGCGCCGCTTTCGCCTCGCGCACGCTGCGCTCCAGAGCCGCCATCAGGTCGATCACCTGGCCGCCGGGTTCCGCCGCGGCCGCCGCAGCCGGCGTCTCGCCGGCCGACTTGGACGCGATCAGGGCCTCGACCGCCGCGCGGTAGTCGTCGTGGAGCTCGCCGATGTCCACCGTGCCGAGGGTGGCCATCAGGGCGTCGGCCAGGTCGAGTTCGGCATCGCGGACGGTGACCGCCACCTCCGGGGCCACCCCTTCCGGGGTGCGGATCTCGTCCGGCCACAGCAGTCCGTGCATGGCGATCACATCGTCCACGACCCGGAGCATGCCGAGCCGCTCCCGCCCCCGCAGGGCGAACTTCGCGATGGCCACCTTCCGGCTGCGTTTGAGCGCCTCGCGCAGGAGGACGTACGGCTTGGCGGCCGCGGCCCCGTTCGCCGCCAGGTAGTACGCGGCGTCCATCTGGAGCGGGTCGATCTCGGCGGCCGGCACGAAGGCCACGATCTCGATCGTCTTCGCCGTCGGCAGCGG
This sequence comes from Streptomyces sp. NPDC030809, assembly GCF_055572195.1. Taxonomy (NCBI): domain Bacteria; kingdom Bacillati; phylum Actinomycetota; class Actinomycetes; order Kitasatosporales; family Streptomycetaceae; genus Streptomyces; species Streptomyces sp. NPDC030809. Next base: position 179,999 of record NZ_JBVIDV010000016.1, on the reverse strand, counting down.
CAGGGCGGCCAGGTCCTCGTCCGTGATCGGGATGACCGATCCGTCCGCCTCCTCGTACCCCTTGCCGATGTCGGCGGCGGCCAGTTCCTCGCCGTCGAGCTCGCACACCTTGCGGTAGCGGATCCGGCCGCCGTCGGCCTTGTGGATCTGGCGGAAGGAGATCGAGTGGTTCTCGGTGGCGTTCACGAGCTTGATCGGGATGCTGACCAAGCCGAAGGAGATCGCACCGTTCCAGATGGATCGCACGGCGGGGGGTCCTTTCGCGCCGTTCGTGCCCTTTGTCGCCCCCCGTGGCAGTCTCATCGTATGACGCCGATCACACAGGTGGAGGGGCGTCGCCTCGCGCTCAGCAATCTGGAGAAGGTCCTCTACCCGGAGACCGGCTTCACCAAGGGCGAGGTGCTGCACTACTACGCCACGGTCGCCGGGGCGATGCTGGCGCACGTGCGCGACCGGCCGGTCTCCTTCCTGCGCTATCCGGACGGGGTGGAGGGGCAGCGGTTCTTCACGAAGAATCCGCCGCCCGGCACGCCCGACTGGGTGAGCACGGCCGCCGTGCCGCGCTCCGAGGACAGCCGGGCCCGGCAGGTGCTGGTCTGCGACCTCGCGAGCCTGATCTGGGCGGCGAACCTGGTGGTCGAGTTCCACGTCCACCAGTGGCGGGCGCAGAGCCCGGCCGTTGCCGACCGCCTGGTCCTCGACCTGGACCCGGGCCCGCCCGCCACCGTGGTCGAGTGCTGTGCGGCGGCCCTCTGGCTGCGGGAGCGGCTGGCCGCCGACGGGCTGGAGGCGTACGCGAAGACCTCCGGGTCCAAGGGGCTGCACCTCTCCGTGCCCCTGGAGCCGACCCCGTCCGCGCAGGTCTCCGCGTACGCGAAGGCGCTCGCGCAGGAGGCGGAACGGGAGCTGCCCGAGCTGGTCGTGCACCGCATGGCGAAGGCGCTGCGGCCCGGGAAGGTGTTCGTGGACCACAGCCAGAACGCGGCCGCGAAGACCACTGCCGCGCCCTACACCCTGCGGGCCCGGCCGCTGCCGTCCGTGTCGGCCCCGGTGTCCTGGGCCGAGGTGGCCGACTGCCGCAGCCCGGACCGGCTGGTCTTCCTGGCGCCGGACGTGCAGGCGCGGCTGGCGCGGGACGGGGACCTGTTCGCCCCGCTGGCCGACCCGGAGCGGGCCCGGCCGCTGCCCGCTCCGGGCGGGGGCCGGCCGTGATCCGGGTGGCGCTGGCGGAGCCGGTGCGGACCCTGCCGCGGGGGGACGGACTGGCGTACGAGCCGAAGTTCGACGGGCACCGGCTGGTGGTGCACCGGACCCTGACCGAGGTGGTGCTCCAGGCCCGGTCGGGGCGGATCGTCACGAGCGCCTTCCCCGATCTGGTGGCGGCGGCCCGGCAGTTGCCGGCGGAGACCACGCTCGACGGCGAGGTGGTGGTGTGGCACGCGGGGCGTACGGACTTCGCGCTGGTGCAGCGGCGGGCGGCGGCCACGGCGGCCAGGGCGGCGGTGCTCGCCCAGACCCTGCCGGCCTCGTACGCGGCGTTCGACGTGCTCAGCCTGGCCGGGCTGGACCTGCGGTCGCGGCCGTACGAGCGCCGCCGGAGCCTGCTGGTGGACCTGCTGCTGCCCCTGGGTCCGCCGCTGCAGCCCGTACCGATGACCACGGACCCGGAACTGGCCGCCACCTGGTACGAGACCCTGCCCGCGAGCGGGATCGAGGGCCTGGTCATCAAGCGGCTGGACCAGCCGTATCCGGCGGGGCGGCGGGGCTGGCAGAAGCTGCGGCACACGGACACGACGGACGCGGCGGCGATCGGCTGGACGGGGACGGCCCGGCGGCCGGCGGGCCTGGTGCTGGTGCTGCCGGGGGACGACACGCCGGTGGTGTCGAGCCCGCTGTCGCCCGCGCTGCGGGCGGAGGTCGCGGAGGTGGTGGCGGGGGCGGGGGCCGGTGCGGGGGCGGCGAGTGCGGGGGCCGGTGCGGGCGCTGCTGCGGGCGCCGGGGGGACCGTGACGGCCATCGGGCTGGGCGAGGTGCCGTACCACCTGCTCGATCCGCCGCTGACGGTCGAGGTCCGGCACACCACGGCCCGCCATCCGCCGCCGGAGGTGCTGCGGGTCCGTGGCGAGGGGTGAGGGGGCGGGTGGGGGCCGGCGGGGACGGGCTGCCGGCGGCGGGTGGCGGGCGGCGGGTCACGGGCTGGGGGTGACGGCCGGCCGGCGGCAGGTGACCGGCGGCGGCGGCGGCCGACGGGTGGCGGGTGGCGGCCGACGGGTGGCGGGTGGCAGGTGGCGGGGCGACGGTGCCGGGCAGCGGAGGCGGGCGACGGGCGCACGTGGCGGCTGACGGCTGACGGCTGACGGCTGACGGCTGAGCGCTGACGCGCGGATCCCGTGGCGGGTTGCGGTTGCTTCAGCAGCGGGTCCACGTGTGGCGGTTGCGGGCCGTGGCGTACAGGGAGTCGATCTCGGCCGGTTTGAGGACCCCGCCGAGCCCGGCCAGGGCGACGGCCGCCCCCTCGCGCAGGACCCGGACCTCGCGCTGGGTGGGTGCGACGGCCACCTCGGCCGCGTCGATCACGGCCAGGGCCGGGACCACCGCGGTGGCCAGCGCGTACCCGGCCCGGTCGGCGGCCTGCCGGGCCCGGCGGGGCTCCGGGCCGGGTTCGCCGCGGCCCACGGTCAGCAGCAGCTCGCCGACGCCGGCGCGCTTGCGGCGGGCGGTCGCGGTCAGTACGGCCAGCACCCCGCCGGGTCCGATGAGCAGGTGGTCGATGACGGCGGTGCCGGGCAGCGCGACCGCGTGCAGCACCCGCCAGCCCGCCCCCTCCAGGGTGTCCAGCTCGGTCCCGAACCGCTGCTGGGCCTGGAGCAGGGCACGCAGCCGCAGCCGCTGGCGGGTGCGGGTGCCCGCCGGGCCGTGTTCGAGGGCGCCGAGCAGCAGCTCGCCCGGGCGGTTCGGGGCGAGGTCGTCGTCCGGGTGCAGGGCGAGGCGGGCGAGCTCGGCGGCGGTGGGCACGGGGGGCGGGCCCATGGTCCAGGTGCCGGTGAGGTACGGGCGCAGGGCGCCGAGCACGGCCTCGGCGTCCTGCTCCGCGAGGAGGCTGATGCGGGAGGTGTCGCGGTCGTACCAGGCGAGGGTGCGGCCGTCGGGGCGGGTCACGTAGAGGCGGGCGGGGGTGGCGCGGGTGCCGGCCGGTGTCACCCTGAGTGTGCGCATTGCCCGTCCCCCTGCCTTTGCCGGTCCCGGTGGTCAGCGGCTCTCCGGCGCGTCCGGTCCGGCTGCGGAGCCGGGGTCCGCCCTTGCGTAGCCGTACCCGCCGTCTCATGGGAGCAGGCGTGGGGGCGGGGGGCAATATTCGCGACGGGATGGGGTCGGGCGGGCGTTGCTCGTCCCCATACCCGCCCCTTCCCGAAACCGTGGCTCCGCCCCGGACCCCGCGCGGGTCGCACGGACGGGGCTCCGCCCCGGACCCCGCGCCTCAAACGCCGGCGAGGCTGCACACCCCGGGGCTCCGCCCCGGACCCCGGTCCTCAAACGCCGGACGGGCTGAACCTCGCCCCGCCGATCCGAATGCCCACCGCGGACAGGCAGATCCCGCCCCCGGACCAGAGTCCCCACCGCGCACGGGGGCCGACATTTACCCCCCGACCGGCCGTCACCGCGAACGGGCCGACATTTGCCTCCCCCGACCGGCCGTCACCGCGGACGGGGCAAACTCAAGCCCCGCCGGCGATTGAGGCGCGGGGGCCCGGGGGCAGAGCCCCCGACACCACCCCCGGACCACACCCTCCCCACCACCCCGGACCGCACCGTCCACACCAGACCGGGCAAACTCAAGCCCCGCCGGCGATCGAGGCGCAGGGTCCCGGGGGCTGAGCCCCCGGGATGTGGGGTGTGTAACGACACCGCGCGGATCGCTATGGGCGGCTGTTACACAGCAGCCGGTCGGCTGCAACGGCGCGCGGCTAGCTTGGCGGCGTCGGCTCGCAAGGGCCTCCCCTCCGTCTGTGAAAGGACCGCTGCCGTGCGCACTCTCTTCCGCCGCCGCGCCCTGCTGGTCCGTGCCGCCGTCGTCGGCGCGGTGCTCGGCTGCGTGCCCGCCTTCGGTTCCGCCGCCGCGTCCGCCGAGCCCGTACCGCAGGCCCCGGCCGGGTCGCGGACCCTGGTCAAGACCCTCGCGCTCGCCGACGGCCGGTCCACCGCGCACGTCTACCGGGTGGGCGGGGCGTACGAGGCCGACGTGGTCGCGGCCGACGGCACCGGATCCACCCTGACGGCCGCGGGCGGCCGCGCCGCCACCGCGGGCTTCGGCAGCGGCGAGGGCGGGCTGCACGTGGCGCTCGGGCCCGACGGCCGGCTGTCCTCCTGGGTGAACGCCGCCGATGCGCAGACGGGCATCCCGGTGCAGGACGGGTACAAGACCGCCCGCCGTACCGGCGCCACCGGAGCAGACGGCCGGGACGGTACGGACGGCCGCGAGGTCCGTGCGCAGGCCCCCGGCACCGTGGACGCCCTGCGGCTCGACGCGATCGCGGACCGCCCGGGCGGCGGAGTGCTGCTGCTCGCGGCGGGCGGCGGCATGGCGGCCGCCGGAGCGGCCGGGCTCGGCTTCGCGATGCTGCGCCGCGGCCGCACCTCGGCCTGAGCCCCCGGCTCCGGCCCCTCCGGCCCTCCGGCCCTCCACCCCCTCCGACCCCCACAGCCCCTCGCTCGCTCCGCTTCCTCCCGCCCCCTCCCTCACCCGTAGGGGAGCAAAAAGGACTTACATCCGAATAATGCGAATAAGGTGGGCGGACAGAGGTGCGGCCCCAGGGAGGACGAAAACTCGCGTGAAGCTGCGTCGTAGCGCCGGGTCCGCGCTCCTGCTGGCCGCCGTCGCCGTGACGGCCGCCGGCTGCGGCGGCACGGGACGGCTGGAGAGTGCCGGGCCCACGCCGATCGCCAGCGGGCCGGTGCACCTGTGGCCCGGCCGCAAGGGGGCCACCGTGCAGCCCGCGGACCCGGCCGGCAGCCCGCCGGAGTACGTGACGGGCATCCCGCCGGTCACCGGGCAGAACGTCCACCAGGTGGACCCGCTGGCCGTCGTACGGGCCGAGCAGAAGGCGACCTCGGGGACGACCACCGGCCCCGACTGGCTCCCGGACGAGGTGGTCGCACGGATCGGGCGGTGCAAGGCGGCCGGGGCGCCGGGCTGCCCGGTGCTCAGGCCGTACTACCGGGACCTGACCGGCAACGGCCGCGACGAGCTGGTCCTCGGCATCGAGCTCCCCGACCGGCAGCTCGCCGTACGGGCGTACACCGCGGACCGGGACGGTCGCCTCAACCGGATCATGGGCACCATCGAGTCGGTGATCGCCGTGGAGCTCGCCGGCCGGGACATCATCCTGCGGGTCCCGGGCGGCAATCCCGGATACGAGTGGAACATCGCCTGGTCCTGGGACCCCAAGCAGCGCACGATGCTCATCACCCGTGACCAGATCCTGCGCATCCCGCAGCCCGGCCCCTCGGCGCTCCGTACGGGCCCCGCCGTCCTCCCGTCCGCCACCCCCTCCGCGGCGGATGCGCGATGAGGGTGCGGCTGCCCGCCTGGACGGCGACCCTCACCTGGAAGTCCGCGTGCTTCATCGTGGTCATGTGCTGCACCCTCGCGGCCGTGCTCGGCGCGCTCGTGCACGTCGAGGTGACCCGGCAGACCGTGGAGGCGGCCCGCGAGAAGGCCCTGTCCAAGCTGACGGACACGGCCCGCGCGTACGAGGCGGGGGACCCGCTGCCGCCGGGGTCCGGCATCGACCCGGCGGGCCTGCCGCCCTCGCTGCGCGCGCTGGCGGTGGGCGGCCGGCGCGGTACGGCGGTGGCGATGCTGGACGGGGTACCCACGATGTGGGCCGCCACCCCGGCGGACGGGCGGGCGCTGGCCACCACCATCGACTACAGCCAGAGCGCGAAGACCATCAACGGCCTGGACAAGGCGATCATCGGCTCCTCGGTGCTCGCGATCGGCCTGACCCTGCTGGTCGGGGCCTTCGCCGTCACCCGGGTCACGCGCCGGCTGCACCAGACGGCGCTGGTGGCCCGCCGGATCGGCATGGGCGATCTGGACGCCCGGGTGGACGACCCCCGGGCCCGGGACCCGCACCGGCATCCGGACGAGGTGACCACCGTCGCGGGCGCCCTGGACTCCATGGCCTCGACCCTCCAGGCCAAGCTGCTGAGCGAGCAGCGCTTCACGGCGGACGTGGCCCACGAGCTGCGCACCCCGCTCACCGGGCTGTCGGCGGCGGCCGAGCTGCTGCCGGAGAGCCGTCCCACCGAGATGGTGCGCGAACGGGTGCGCACGATGCGGCAGCTGACCGAGGACCTGCTGGAGATCTCGCGGCTGGACTCGGGCAGCGAGCGGCTGGAGACGGACCTGCACCGGCTGGGCCCGCTCGCGGAACGGGCGGTACGGGCCTCCGGCCGCCCGACGGAGGTGGTCGTGGTCCGGGACCTGTACGTGGAGACCGACCGGCGGCGGCTGGAGCGGGTGCTGGGCAACCTGCTGGCGAACGCGCACAAGCACGGGCGGGAGCCGGTGGTGCTCACGGTGGACGGCCCGGTGGTCTCGGTGCGCGACCACGGCGAAGGCTATCCGGACTACCTGGTCGCCCACGGGCCGCAGCGGTTCCGCACCGAGGCGGGGGCGGGCGGCAAGGGGCACGGGCTGGGCCTGACCATCGCGGTGGGCCAGGCCGAGGTGATCGGCGCCCGGCTGGAGTTCCGCAACGCGCCGGACGGCGGGGCACTGGCGGTCCTCACCCTCCCGGAACCCCCTGCGGGCACCGCCCCACCGGCCCCGTAGGGCCCCTCCACCCGACCCGGGTCCGGCGCGGCCCACCCGCGCGGCGGGCTACTCGGCTCCCAGCAGACGCCGCTTGGCCAGGGTGAACTCCTCCGGCGTGAGCAGCCCTTCGCGCGCCAGCCCGGCCAGCGCGGCCAGCTCCGCGGCCAGCCCGCCGGCCGCCGGAGGTTCCGCGGTCGGCCCGCCGGCCGCCGGGGGCTCCACCTCCTCCGCGCCCCCCGCCGGGACGCGTCCGGCCGGGGTCACCGCCGGGACGCGTCCGGCCGCGGGCCCGGGCCCTGCCGGGGCGCGGGTTGCCGCCGCGGAGGCGCCGTACGGCTCCGTGTGCGGGCCGCCGTCCCACACGTACACGCCGCTGGTCAGCAGCCCCCGGAGCAGGGGCGCGCCGGGCGGGCGGTCGGCGGGGCGGGGGGCCGGGTGGACGGGTCGGATGAACATCAGAGGGCCAGTCCCTTCGCCGCGCGGACCTGTTCCAGCCGGTCCGCAGGGATCCGGACCGACCCGGCGATCCGGCCGCCGGCGGCCCGTACGGCCACGGCCGCGTCCTCGGCCCACACGTGTTCGACGAGGACAAGCAGCGCGCAGCTGCCGCGGTCGAGCAGGCCCGCCGCCTCCTCCACGTCCTCCGGACCGATCAGCGGGGCCACCTCACGCCCCGTCAGCAGGCCCCTGAGCTCGTGGAACTCGTCGAGCTCGGCCGCCCGGACCTCGCCCCCGGCCGTCCTGGTGGCGACGAGCGCGTCGATCAGCCGTACGTTCCCGGTCTTGCGCAGGCCCAGCACGGCGGTCACGGCCTGGACCCGGAGCTGCTCTTCCGGGAAGGCGAGGACGATGAACTCCACAGGCCCCATGCGGCGGCCCCCTGTCCGGTTCCGAGTCGGGTTCTGACGTTTCTTCAGCAGACTATGACATGAAAGGACATTAAGGGGCATAAGCTCCGGACGCTTGCTACGTTGCCCATATGACCGCATTGACGGCACGGCCGGCGGCGGACCCGTCCCCGCCGGCCGCCCGCCGCCCCCGGCGACGGCACCGGGGGACCGAACTGGCCCTCCTGGCCGGCGCCGTCCTGACCGTCCTGCTCGGCTACGCCTGCACCGGCCTGGCCACGCGCGGCCGGCTGCCCCCGGACACCTCCCGGTACGCCCTCGCCCTCGTCCTCGCGGTGCTGCTCGCGCACCTGGCCGTACGGCTGTGCGCCCCCTGCGCCGACCCGCTGCTGCTGCCCATCGCGGTGCTCCTGAACGGGCTGGGCCTCGTGCTGATCTCCCGCCTGGACCGGGCCGCCCCGGGCCGGCCCGCCGCCGGGACCCAGCTGGTCTGGTCGGCGCTGGGCCTGCTGCTGTTCGTGGCGGTGGTGGCCCTGCTGCGCGACCACCGGGTGCTCCAGCGGTACGCGTACCTGTCGGTGGCGGCCGCCCTGCTGCTGATGCTGGTGCCGGTGCTGTTCCCGCCGGTCAACGGGGCGCACATCTGGGTGCGGGTGGGCGGCCTCTCCTTCCAGCCGGGGGAGTTCGCGAAGGTCCTGCTGGCCGTGTTCTTCGCCTCCTACCTGGCCGCGAACCGCACCGCCCTCGCGCTGACCGGCCGCCCGGTGCTGGGCAGGCTGCGACTGCTGCCGGGCCGGGTGCTGGGGCCGATCCTGGCGATCTGGCTGCTGAGCGTCGGGGTCCTCGTGCTCGAACGGGACCTCGGGACCTCGCTGCTGTTCTTCGGCCTGTTCGTGGTGATGCTGTTCGTGGCCACCGGCCGGATCGGCTGGATCGCGGTCGGGCTGCTGCTCGCGGGGCTCGGGGCGTACGCGGTCGCCACCTTCGAGCCGCACGTGCACGGCCGGGTCGAGGACTGGCTGAATCCTTTCGCCTCCATCGAGCGGGGCCAGGGGCCGGACCAGCTCGCCCAGTCCCTCTTCGCCTTCGGCGCGGGCGGGTTCCTCGGCACCGGCCTCGGGCTCGGCCACTCGGCCCTCATCGGCTTCGCCGCCAAGTCGGACTTCATCCTGGCCACGGCCGGGGAGGAACTGGGGCTGGCCGGGCTCACCGCGGTGCTGCTGCTGTACGGGCTGCTGGTCGCGCGGGGTTTCGGCGCGGGCCTGGCCCTGCGGGACCCGTTCGGGCGGCTGCTGGCGACCGGGCTCGCCGCGATCGTGGCCCTCCAGGTGTTCGTGATCACCGGCGGGGTGACCGGGCTGATCCCGCTGACCGGCATGGCGATGCCCTTCCTGGCCCAGGGCGGCTCCTCGGTGGTCACCAACTGGGTGATCGTCGCCCTGCTCGTCCGGCTGAGCGACTGCGCCGGACGCCCCGAGCCGAGCCCGCCGCCGGGTCCGGGCCCGGGCCCGGGCCCGGACCTGAATACGGACCTGGACCCGGTCACGCCCCTGCCCCCCGCCCCGGACTCGGGCCCCGCCGCCGGAGCCGCCCCGTGATCCGCTACATCCGCTGGTCGGCCGGGTTCTGCGCGCTGCTGCTGGCCGCCCTGTGGGTGAACGCCGTACGGGTGCAGGTGGCCGAGGCGGGGGCGCTGGCCGGCAACCCCGCCAACAAGCGGGCGAGCATCGCCCGGTACGCCAAGCCGCGCGGGGACATCCTGGTCGACGGGAAGCCGGTGACCGGCTCCAAGGACAGCCGGCAGCTGCTGCGCTTCGAGCGCAGCTACACCGACGGCCCGCTGTACGCACCCGTCACCGGCTTCGCCTCCCAGGTCTACGGGACGAGCTTCGTCGAGCGGGCCGAGGACGGCATCCTGTCCGGCACCGACCCGGGGCTGTCGCCGGTCCCGCTGTGGAACGAGGTCCTGCGCCGGCGGCCGCCGGGCGGGGACGTGGCGACCACCGTCCGGGCGCCCGTGCAGCGGGCCGCGTACACCGGGCTGGCCGGGCGGCGGGGGGCGGTGGTCGCGCTGGAGCCCGCGAGCGGCCGCATCCTCGCCCTGGTCAGCAGCCCTTCGTACGATCCGGAGGAGCTGTCGGGGACGGGCGCCGCGGTCCGGGCGGCCTGGGCCCGGCTGAATGCGGACCCGGCCCGGCCGATGCTCAACCGGGCGCTGCGGGAGACGTATCCGCCCGGCTCCACGTTCAAGATCGTGACGGCGGCCGCGGCGCTCGACGCAGGGGTGGTGACGGATGTGGACGCGCCCACCGACACCCCGGACCCCTACCTGCTGCCGGGTACCCGCACCGCACTGCCGAACGCCGGGAAGGGCTGCGCGGACGCCTCGATGTCCGAGGCCGTCCAGTGGTCGTGCAACACGGTGATGGCGAAGATCGGCGTACGGGTCGGGCTGCGCGGGATGGCCGAGGCGGCGGAGCGCTTCGGCTTCAACGACCCGGGGCTGCGGGTCCCCTCCTGGGTGTCGCGCTCGGACTTCGACACCGACATGAGCCCCGACCAGCTGGCCCTGTCCTCGATCGGGCAGTTCAACACCAAGGCCACCCCGCTCCAGATGGCGATGGTCGCGGCGGCGGTCGCCAACGGCGGCGAGCTGCCCCGCCCGTACCTGGTGGAGCGGACCACCGAGGACGACGGGGACCAGGTGCGCCGCACCGCCCCGCGCAGCCTGGGCCGGGCGATGAACCCGGCGACGGCGCTGCGGCTCCAGCGGCTGATGGTGAAGGTGGTGGAGGACGGCACCGGGCGCAACGCGGCCGTGCCGGGGGCCGAGGTGGGCGGGAAGACGGGGACCGCACAGCACGGGCTGGGCAATGCGGGCACCCCGTACGCGTGGTTCATCGCGTGGGCGCGGGCGGAGGGCGCGCCGCAGCCCGCGGTCGCGGTGGCCGTGGTGGTCGAGGACGCGGAGGCCGACCGCGGGGACATCAGCGGCAACAGCAGCGCGGCGCCGATCGCCCGGGCGGTGATGGAGGCGGCCCTCGGAGGGGAGGCGGCCCTCGGACGGGAGGCGGCCCTCGGACGGGAGGCGGGCCCCGGGCGGAGGTCCGGTCCCACTCCGTGAGATTCCCGCTCCGGAAGCCCCAACTCCGCACCTAGGGTGCAGACATGAGCGAATCGTACGACCGGGCGGGCGGGTCCGCCCCCGCCGCGCAGCCCGGCGGCGGCCACGAGCTGGCCCAGGTCAACATAGGACGCATCAAGTACCCCACCGACGCACCCGAGTTCAAGGGCTTCATGGACGGGCTGGAGCCCGTCAACGCCCTGGCCGACGCGGCCGACGGCTTCGTGTGGCGGCTCCAGGGCGAGGCCGGGGACGCGACCGAGTACCGGGTGCTCGGCGACGACAAGATGATGATCAACCTGTCGGTGTGGCGGGACGCGGAGTCCCTGAACACCTTCACCTACCAGGGGCTGCACCGGGAGTTCCTGGCCCGCCGCCGCGAGTGGTTCGAGCACCTGAAGGAGGCGGTCACCGCCCTGTGGTGGGTGCCGGCGGGCCACCGCCCGACGGCGGCCGAGGCCGAGCAGCGGGTCCTGCACCTGCGCGCACACGGCCCGACCCCGTACGCCTTCACCCTGCGCAGCCCGTTCCCGCCGCCCGCCGCAGCACCCACGGACGCGGACACGGCCGCGGACGCGGGCACGCACACGGCCGCGGCCGCGGGCTCCGAGGGCTGAGGCGCCCGTCTCAGCCCCGGCCGCCGCCGGGCTCCGCAGGCCCCTCGACGACGGCCGCCTCGGCGCCCGCCCCCTCGGCGACGGCCGCCTGCACCTCGGCCACCCGGGCCTGCTCCTCGGCCGCGAAGCGCTCGCGGTCGACGGCCTCGGCCAGTTCCTCGTCCCGGCTCATCAGCAGGTCGAGGCTGGAGTCGCCCATCTCGAAGACGCCCATGTCCAGGTAGGCCTTCTGGAGCCGCTCGCCCCACAGCCCGATGTCCTTGACGCAGGGCACGATCCGGCTGAACAGCAGTTTGCGGAAGAGGTGCAGGAACTCGTTGCGCTCCGCGTACTCCTCGGCCTCCTTGCGCGGGATGCCGAAGTTCTCCAGCACCTCCACCCCGCGCAGCCGGTCCCTCATCAGGTGGCAGCCCTCGATGACGAACTCCTCGCGCTCGCGCCGCTCGGCGTCCGTGAGCTGCCGGTAGTAGTCGCGCAGGGCCATCCGGCCGAAGGCCACGTGCCGGGCCTCGTCCTGCATGACGTACGCGAGGATCTGCCGGGGCAGCGGCTTCGGGGTGCTGTCGCGGATCATCCCGAAGGCGGCGAGCGCCAGCCCCTCGATGAGCACCTGCATGCCGAGGTACGGCATGTCCCAGCGGGAGTCGCGCAGGGTGTCGCCCAGCAGCCCCTGGAGGTCCTCGTTGACCGGGTAGACCATGCCGATCTTCTCGTGCAGGAACCGGGTGTAGATCTCCGCGTGCCGGGCCTCGTCCATGGTCTGGGTGGCCGAGTAGAACTTCGCGTCGAGGTCCGGCACGGACTCCACGATGCGCGCCGCGCACACCATCGCGCCCTGCTCGCCGTGCAGGAACTGGCTGAACTGCCAGGAGGTGTAGTGCCGGCGCAGGTCGCCCTTGTCCTTCTCGGTGAGCTTGGACCAGTGCCGGGTGCCGTACAGGGTCATCGCCTCGTCGGGCGTGCCGAGCGGGTCGTACGGATCGACCTCCAGCTGCCAGTCGATCCGCTTGGCGCCGTCCCACTGCTTGTCCTTGCCCTTCTGGTACAGGGCGAGGAGGCGCTCGCGGCCGTCGTCGTACTCCCAGCTGAACCGGGCCGCGCCGGTTGCGGGAATCTGCCAGACCGGTTCACCCGGGTCACTCGTGTAGAGCTCGCGCGTCGACACGGACGCCCCCTTCTTGCTGTGGACTGCCGCACACATCAGGGTCGTCGGCAGCGTCACACGTTGGTAGACGGCGGGTCAACAACCCGCGCGCAAGGGATTGACGACCTTGCTGACAAGCAGTCTCATAAGCAGTGACCACCGGTAACCCCTCAACGGACGAGGTGCCTCCGCCATGACCACCGTGACGCCAGCGAACTCCGCGAGCCGCGCGGACCTCACCGCGCTGCGGGACGCCCTCGGGCTGCTCAAGGACCGCGAACAGGTCGCCGAGCGGCTGCTCGACTCCTCCGCGAAGCACTCCTTCGACCCGGACAGGCAGCTCGACTGGGAGGCCCCGCCCGTCGAGGGCAAGTGGTACTGGCCGCCGGAGCTGGTCTCGCTGTACGACACCCCGCTGTGGAAGAAGATGCCCGAGGAGCAGCGCATGGAGCTGGCCCGGCACGAGGCCGCGGCGCTCGCCTCCCTCGGCATCTGGTTCGAGATCATCCTGATGCAGCTCCTCGTCCGGCACATCTACGACAAGCCGCTGACCAGCAAGCACGTCCGCTACGCCCTGACCGAGATAGCCGACGAGTGCCGGCACTCCATGATGTTCGCCCGCATGATCGAGCGTCACGGCGCCCCCGCGTACCCGGTTTCGCGCCTCAACCACAACCTCGGCCGGGTGCTGAAGACCATCTCCACCACCCCCGGCTCCTTCGCCTGCACCCTGCTCGGCGAGGAGGTGCTCGACTGGATGCAGCGGCTGACCTTCCCGGACGAGCGGGTGCAGCCGCTCGTCCGCGGGGTCACGAAGATCCACGTCATCGAGGAGGCCCGGCACGTCCGCTACGCCCGCGAGGAGCTGCGCCGCCAGATGGTGACCGCCCCGCGCTGGGAGCAGGAGCTGACCCGCATCAGCTGCGGCGAGGCCGCCCGGGTGTTCTCGGTGGCCTTCGTCAACCCCAAGGTGTACGAGAACGTCGGCCTGGACCGGCGGGAGGCGGTGGCCCAGGTGAAGGCGAGCGGGCACCGCCGCGAGGTGATGCAGACCGGCGCCAAGCGTCTGACCGACTTCCTCGACGACATCGGCGTACTGCGCGGAGTCGGCCGGAAGATGTGGCAGCGCTCCGGACTCCTGGCCTGAGCCGTGCGCTGTGGGGCTACGCTGCGGGGCATGACCAGGACCTCGCCGACCCGGACGTACCGCCGGCTGAGCGTCGAGGAGCGGCGGGGCCAGCTCCTCGAAGCGGCCCTGCAGCTCTTCGCGCACCGCGCACCCGAGGACGTCTCGCTCGACGACGTCGCCGAGTCGGCCGGGGTCTCGCGGCCGCTGGTCTACCGCTACTTCCCCGGCGGCAAGCAGCAGTTGTACGAGGCGGCCCTGCGCTCGGCGGCCGAGGAGCTGGCGCAGTGCTTCGCCGAGCCGCAGGCCGGACCGCTGACCCGGCGGCTGTCCCGGGCCCTGGACCGCTACCTGGAGTTCGTGGACGGGCACGACGCGGGCTTCAGCGCCCTGTTGCAGGGCGGCAGCGTGGTGGAGACCTCGCGGACCACGGCGACCGTGGACGGGATCCGGCGGGCGGCGGCCGAGCAGATACTCGTGCACCTGGCGGTCCCGGACCCGGGGCCCCGGCTGCGGATGATGGTCCGCACCTGGATCACGGCCGTGGAGGCCGCGTCCCTGATCTGGCTGGACGAGGGCAAGCAGCCCCCGCTGCCGGAGCTGCGGGACTGGCTGGTGGACCAGTTCGTCGCCCTGCTCACGGCGACCGCGGCCACCGACCCGCAGACCGCCGCCGCGGCCCGCCGCGCCCTGGCCCTGGAGGCCGCCGAGGGCCCGGTCGGCGTCCTGGCCCGCCGGGTGATTCCGGTCGTCTCGGAGGCGGCGCACCTACTGTAGGAGCGTGAAGAGCCAGAACACCCCCTTCGAGGGCGGCCCGATGGACGGGCGGGTGCTGCCCATCCTGCTCGGCCCGACGGGCCACCCGCCGAAGGTGTACGAGATCCCCGTGCCCGATCCCGACGGGGGCCCGCCCACGGTCCTCCTCTACCGGCGCGTCCCGGCCGGGTACTCCAAGCGCCTCGGTTTGCAGACCGGCTGGAAGTACGCGTTCGACCCGACCGGCCGGCGCGAGCGGCTCCGCTGGCCGTGGTCCAAGCCGCAGCCGCCCGCGCCGGAGGGCTGAGCGGCCGGGGAGGCCCGGGCCGGGCGGCGGCCGGGCGGCACCGGGCGGGGCGGGAGCGCTGCGCCGTACGGCTGAGGCGGGCGGCAGGGCCGACCCGGTCGGGCGATTCGTCATATTTCATATGTCACGATCCCTCCCTCGGAGGTGATCCCATGTCACGAGGACTGCTGCGTACCGCCTGTGTGGCCGTCGCGGCCGCCGCCGCCCTGGTCACCGCGGTGCCGCCGGCCGCGACGGCCCGCCCGGCGGACCCGCCGGACCGGGGCCCGGGCACCGGGACGGTCTCGGACGGCGGGGCCGGCTCCACGGCCGAAGCGGGTGCGCCCACGGCCGCATCGGGTACGGACCCGGCGCCGGGCACGGACACGGACACCGGCACGGACACCGGCACCGGCACCGGCACCGGCACGGCGGCGAACCCCGGTGCGGGCCCCGGCAGGGGCGCCGGCTCGGCGGCCGAGGTCGCCGACCTGCTGAACCGGCTGCGCGAGCTCTACCGGCGGACCGAGGAGGCCACCGAGGCCTACAACGCGACCGCCGCCGCCCTCAAGGCCCGCGAGGCCGACGAGCGGCGGCTGCGCGAGGCCCTCGGCAAGGCCCGCAACGCGCTGGGCAGCGAGCGGGCGCAGGCCGGGCGGCTGGCCCGGGAGCAGTACCGGGGGGCCGCCGGCTTCTCCCGGTACGCCCGCATGCTGCTGTCCGGGAATCCGGAAGAGGCGCTGGACCAGCGGCGGATCGCCCGCCGCGAGGCCCGGCACCGGGCCGCGGTGCTGGCCCGGCTGACCGGCGCCGAGAAGCAGGCCGGAGCGCTCGCCGCCGGGGCCCGCAAGGCCCTGGACGCCCAGCAGCAGCTGGCCGCCCGCCGGAAGGCGCAGCGGGAGGAGGTGGTCCGGCAGCTCGGCGCGGTGGAGCGGCTGCTCGCCTCGCTCACCGCCGAGCAACTGGCGGCCCTCGCGGCCCGCGAGCGCGCCGACGAGGCCGCGGCCCAGCGGGCGCTGGAGGACTCGGGCCGGCTCGGCCCGCCCGGCACCCCCGGCTCCCCGGGCCCCCCGGCGGCGTCCGTCCGGACGCCCACGGCCGCGGGCGGCGCGGCCGTCGGCTTCGCGACCCGGCAGCTGGGCAAGCCGTACGTGTGGGGTGCCGAGGGGCCGGAGTCCTTCGACTGCTCGGGGCTCACCTCGCAGGCCTGGGCGCACGCCGGCCGGCCGATCCCCCGGACCAGCCAGGAGCAGTGGGCCCGGCTGCCCCGGGTGCCGCTGGACCGGCTGCGCCCCGGGGACCTGGTGGTGTACTTCCCGAAGGCCACCCATGTGGCGATCTACATCGGCGACGGCAAGGTGGTGCAGGCACCGCGGCCCGGGGCCCTGGTGAAGGTCTCCCCCCTCGCCGCGAACCCGCTGCTGGGCGCCGTACGCCCGGATCCGCAGGGGCTGCCGCTGCCCGCGGGCTCCTACACCCCGCCGGAGCTCCCCGAGGAGGCCGCGGCGGGGGACGACGCGGGCTACGCGGAGACGGAGGCTCCGGCCGCGGCGGACACCTCGGCGAGGTAGTCGGCCGTGTCTTCGGGGTCGTAGAAGAAGGAGTCGAAGTCGGCCGGGTTGTCGAAGCCGTTGGCGAACCGGTCGGCGACGGGCTGGAGCTGCCCGGCCGCGCCGAGCAGGTTCACCACGTGCTCCGGCAGCTCGCCGAGCATGGCGTTGGTCCACTGGGTGACCGGCTTGCCGGTGGTGAACCAGTACTTGTCGAACGTGGCCTTCATCCACGCCTCGTCGAACGGCTTGTCCCCGTGCATGAGGATCGAGGACAGGTACGAGGCGGCGCACTTGGCGGCCGAGTTGGAACCCTGCCCGGTGATCGGGTCGTTGGCCACGACCACGTCGGCCACACCGAGGACCACCCCGCCGCCGGGCAGCCGGCCCACCGGGTTGCGCACGACGGGCGCGTACCGGCCGGCGAGGGTGGCGCCCGCGTCGGTCAGCTCGGCCTTGGCGGCGCGCTCGTACTCCCAGGGGGTGAAGCGCTTCATCAGCTCCAGGGTGCGGGCGAGGTGCTCGGAGGGGCCGGCCAGCCCCTGGAACGCGTCGAGGGGGCCGCCGGGCACGCCCTCCCAGAAGAGGATGTCGGCCCGGCCGGAGGTGGTGAGGGTGGGCATCACGAAGAGCTCGCCCACGCCCGGCACCACGTTGCAGCGGACCGCCTCGGTCTCCGGGTGCTCGGGGCGCGGCTCCAGGCCGTGGACGTACGAGACGGCCAGCGCCCGCTGCGGGGTGCTGTACGGGGAGCGGGCGGCGTCGCGGCCGAAGAGGGAGACCAGCTCGCCCTTGCCCGCCGCGACGAGCACGAGGTCGTAGGTCCGGGAGAAGAAGTCGAGGTCGGAGACGGCGGCCCCGTGGATGACCAGCTGCCCGCCGCGCTGGGCGAAGGTGTCGAGCCAGCCGGCCATCTTGACCCGCTGGTCCACGGACTGCGCGAAGCCCTTGAGGCGGCCGAGCCAGTCGATCGGTCGGGAGGCGTCGGGGGCGGCGACGGAGACCCCGAGGCCCTCGATCTTCGGGGCCTGGCTCTCCCAGAAGCCGAGTCCGAGGTCGCGCTCGTGCTGGAGGGCGGTGGCGAACATGCACTGGGTGGACATGACCCGGCCGGTGCGGATCTCGTCCGCGGTCCGGTTGGACATGAGGGTGACCTCGTACCCCTTGGACTGGAGTCCGAGGGCGAGCTGGAGGCCGGACTGCCCGGCCCCGACGACGAGTATCTTCCGCATGGACTGTGCTCTCCGCAGTTCGGGGGCTATTCGGGGGTGTGGTCGAGTGCGTGACCCACGAGGGCGAGCAGCGATTCGAGCACGGTGCTCCGGCGCCGCGCGTCCATGATCACGACGGGTACGTGCGGGGGCACGGTGAGCGCCTCGCGGACGTCCTCGGGCTCGTAGGAGCGCGTTCCCTCGAAGTGGTTGACGGCGACCACGTACGGCAGTCCGCAGCTCTCGAAGTAGTCGAGGGCGGGGAAGCAGTCGGGCAGCCGGCGGGTGTCGGCCATGACGATGCCGCCGACGGCCCCGCGCACCAGGTCGTCCCACATGAACCAGAAGCGCTCCTGGCCGGGGGTGCCGTACACGTACAGGACGAGGTCGTCGTCGAGCGTGATCCGGCCGAAGTCCATGGCGACCGTGGTGGTGTTCTTCTCCGGGGTCGCGCTCAGGTCGTCGGTCGGGACGCTGGCCTCGGTCATGAGGGCCTCGGTGCGCAGCGGGGTGATCTCGGAGACGCAGCCGACGAAGGTCGACTTGCCGACGCCGAAGCCGCCCGCGACGACCACCTTGACGGCGATCGGGGCGCGGGAGCGGTCGTACTGCCAGGGCTGGACGCCCTCTTCGGCCTCCAGGAGGGCCAGGTGGCCGGGGCGGTCCGGGACGTCCTGGTCCGGGAGCGTTTCAGAGACGGCGGAGCCCACTGAGCACCCTTTCGAGCAGTGCGCGTTCGGGGCGGCCGCTGCCGTGGCCGGTGCCGTAGACGCGGATCCTTCCCTGGTCGGCCAGGTCGCTGAGGAGCACCCGGACCACGCCGAGGGGGAGTTTGAGCAGGGCTGCTATCTCGGCGACGGTGCGCATGCGGCGGCAGACCTCGACGATGGCCCGCATCTCGGGCATCCGGGCCGGGGCCTCGGGCCGGGGGTCGAGGCTGGCCACGAAGGTCTCGACGCGCAGGACGTGTCCGAAGCGGGTGCGGCCGCCCGTCAGGGAGTACGGGCGGACGCGGGCGGGGCGGCGGTCGGCTCCGCGTATCGGCAGCCGGTCGCTCACGGCGTTCTCTCCAGGGACTGGCGCAGCTCGCTGCGGACTTCGGGGGTCAGGACGTGTCCGGCACGGCCGACGAACAGGGCCATGTGGTACGCGACCACGCTCATGTCGCAGTCCGGGGTGGCGTGGACGCCGAGCAGCGAGCCGTCGCTGATGGCCATGACGAACACGTTGCCGTGCTCCATCGACACCATGGTCTGCTTGACCCCGCCGGCCTCCATGAGCTGGGCGGCGCCGCAGGTGAGGCTGCCGAGGCCGGAGACGATGGTCGCGAGGTCGGCGGAGGCGCCGCGCGGTCCTCTGGTCTCCTTCTTCGGCGCGTCGGGCTGCCCCGGGTCCGAGGACAGCAGCAGCAGCCCGTCCGAGGAGACCACGGCCACCGAGAGCAGCCCTGGCACCTCCTCGATCAGGTCGGTCAGCAGCCACTGCAGATTGCGGGCCTGCGTGCTCAGTCCGTACGTACTGGGCGCGGTCACGTGCGTGCCTCCTCGACGGTGTCCCCCTCGTCCTTCGCCCGCTCGGCGATCTCGGCGTCAGCAACCCGCCGGCCGTCGCGGGCCCCCTGGTAGAACCCCCCGAGACGGCGCCGGAGTTCCTCGGCGTCAACCCGCGGGGCCGTCTTTCGCTCGCCGGTGGGAGCGGCCTCGACCACGCGCGGGGTGCGCTTGGGCAGCCCCTTGTCGGTGAGCCGGTACGGCTCCCCGTCGGCGGCGGGCGCCTGCGGCGCGGTCTGCGGCTGCTCCGGGCGGGCCTGGCCGGCGTCCGGACCGGCGGGCGCCTGGGCCTGGGCCTGGTCGTGGGCGAACCGGTCGTCGGCGGCCTGGCCGTGGGCCTGTTCCCCGGCGGGTGCCTCGGCCTGGCGCGGCAGCGGGGCAGCGATGACCCACGCGTCGGGCTCGGCCTCGGGCGCGTGCCCGGCGGCGGCCTCCGGCTGCGCGGCCGGCTCGGGCGCGGGCACCCGGAAGACCTGTCCGGCGGGCGGCAGCGCGTCCTCGGGCTGTGCCGGCGGCGGTACGTCGAACACCTGGCGGCGCGAGACCACGGGCTCGGGCCCGGCCACCGCGGGGCCGGACTCCCGCCCGTGCTGCTGCTCGGCGGCGTGCTGCTGCGCGGGCTCGGGCTGCTGCTCCGGCGCGGAGCCGGGCTGCGGGGCCGCCGCCGCCCCGGCCGCGGCCTGGGGCGCAGCCTCGGGCTCGGGCTCGGGCTCGGGCTCGGCGAAGCCGTGTACGGGCTCCTGGGCGGGCACCCGGAAGACCTCGGCGGTCGGCGGAAGCTGCTCCGCCCCGCCGAAGGCGGGCGCGGGCGCGGAGGCCTGCGGCCCGGCCGCGTCCCCGGCGAAGCCGTGCGACTCCGCGGCGGCGGGGGACTCCTCGGCGAACCCGTGGGCCGGGTCCGCGGACCCGGCGGGACCGGTCGGGAAGGCGGCGGCAGCCGCGGCGGCCGGATGCGCGGGCTCGGCCGTCGGCTCCGGGAGCGCTTCCCCTCCGGACGCGGACGCGGTCGCGGGCGCCGACGGCTCGGCGAGGCCCTGCGCCGCTGCGGGATCCACGAAGACGGGGAACTCCGCGGTCTGCTCGGCATCGGCCGGGACGGTCCCGGAAGCGAGGCCCGCGGCCAGGTCCCCCGCCCGGTCGTCCGCCTCCGCGAAGGCCTCCGCAGCGGGGGCCTCCCCAGCAGGGGCCTCGTCCCCGAAGGCCTCCTCCGCGGACGCCTGCACCGCGAAGGCCTCCTCCGCAGGCGCCTGCGCCGCGCCCTCCGGCGCGGCCGGCTCGGCGAAGGCGTGGGCCGGGTCCGGGTCCGCGGCGGGAAACTCCGCCGGCTCCCCGGCGAAGCCGTGCGGCTCGGCCGGGGCCGGGCGGTGCCGGGGCGGGAGGGTGTTCGAGTTGGCCTCGGCCACCACGCCCGGCAGCTGCACGGAGGGGGCGTCCGGGACGCTCAGCGTGTGCTCGGGGGCCACCGGCGCGGCCGGCAGCAGGGCGGCGGGCACGACGACCAGGGCCTCGGTGCCGCCGCCGCGCCGGGCGCGCAGCTCGGCGGTGACCCCGTGCCGGGCGGCGAGCCGGCCGGCCACGTACAGGCCGAGGCCGAGGCCGTGCTCCGACTCCTCCTCGTGCTCGTACGCGTCGGGGTCGGCCAGGCGTACGTTCAGTTCGGCGAGCCGGTCCTCGGTGACGCCGATGCCCTCGTCCTGTACGGAGACCACGACCTCGCCGCCGTCCGCCGCCCAGGCGGAGACCTTCACCTTGGCTTCCGGCGGGGAGAAGGTGGTCGCGTTCTCCAGCAGCTCGGCGATCACGTGCGAGATGTCGTCGGCGGCGTGCCCGGCCACCTGCGCGAGGGCGGGCAGCACCTGGAGCTCCACCCGCTCGTAGCGCTCGATCTCGCTGACCGCGGCGCGCATGACGTCCACGAGCGGGACCGGCCCGGCGTGCCCGTGGCTGTGCTCCTGCCCGGCGAGGACCAGCAGGTTCTCGTTGTGGCGGCGCATGACCGTGGCCAGGTGGTCCACCTTGAAGAGGGTGGCCAGCCGGTCGGGGTCCTGCTCCTTCGCCTCCATCTGCTCGATGACGGCGAGCTGCCGCTCGACCAGGCCGAGGGTGCGCAGCGAGAGGGAGACCGAGGTGGTGGACAGGACCCGGCGGTACTCCTCCAGGTTGCCGCGGAGTTCCGCCAGCTCCTTGTCCAGGGCGGTCTTGGCGGCGCTCAGGGTGTCGTTGCGCTCGATCAGGCGGCGGCGGTCGTCGTCGAGGCCGGCGATGCGGGTGTGCAGGGCGGTGGACTGGGCCTCGTTGCGGGCCTGCATCGCGTTGAGGGAGCGGACGACCGCGGCGAACTCGTCGTTGCGGCCGATGAAGCGGACCGGGTCGGCGTCGCCCTCCGGGGAGGCGAGCCGCTCGGCCCCGCGCTTGAGCACGGACAGCGGGCGGGTGAGGGTGCGGGCCACGCCGGTGGAGACGCCCACGGCGATCAGCAGCAGCAGGCCGACGAGTCCGAGGAGCACCTCCAGCTCGGTGACGTCGTCGTCGCGCAGGGCCGCCAGGGCGGTGGCGCGCTCGGCGGCGAGGGTGGCCTCGACGGAGCGCATGCGGTCGATGCGCGCGGTGAGGGCGGCCGCGACCTTCTCCGCGTCGAGCTTGCGGTCGGCGCTGGTGAGGGTGGCGCGGTCGGTGAGCCGTTCGAGGTAGCCGTCGGCGGCCTTGACCTCGGGTCCGGTGACCGTCGCGGTCAGGGTCTCGCGGACGTCGGGCCGGGCGGCGCGGGTGAAGTCCTCCAGGGCGGCCTGCTCGCGGACCCGGGCGCGCTGGGCGGCGGCCGTCAGCTCGTCGCGGGCCTTGTCCTCGGGGCTCGGGCCGGGCTCCTCGTACCGCCCGGTGACCGGGTTGTAGACGGCGACGGGTTCCTCGCCCTCCGGGACGGCCAGGGCGGCGAGCAGCAGTCCGCGGGTGGCCGAGGCCTGGTCCACGGCCCGGCCCAGCGGGTCGAGGGCGCGGGCGGTGGCCAGGGCGGTGTCGGCGCGCGGCGGGGTCCGCTCGGCGAGTTCGCCGGCGGGGGCGAGGAGCTCTCCGATGACCTCGGAGTAGGCGAGGTGCGCGGCGAGGGCGCTGCCCTTGCCGCCGAGGGCGGCGGTCCGCACGGCCGGCACCCGGCCGAGGGCGCGCTGCAGGTCGGGGCCGGCGTCGGGGCGGGCCTCGGTGATCTGCTGGTCCACCCGGGCGGCGCGGTCGCGGACGGCGGCCTTGCCGGGGCCCTCGCGGCCGTCGGCGACGAAGACCACGGCCGCGTCCCGCTCGTCGGAGAGGGCGTGGGCCAGGGCGAGGGTCTGCCGGGTGTGCTCGGCGAGGGTGACCAGGCGCTGGGACTCGTTCAGCTCGGCGGAGGCGGAGACGGCTGCGGGTGCGCCCGCGCCGAGGACCGTGAGTCCGACCACCGCGACGCCGAGGACCAGCCGGGTGCGGACGCGCACCGACCGGCCGTCCGGGCGGCCTTCGGGACGGCTCTCGGCCCCGTGGCCCGCGGTGCCTCCGGAGCGTTCGGTCCTCGCCGTGCTGCTGCCGGTCCTCCGAGACCGCTTGTTCGCCACCGGTGCTCGCAATCCTGTACGTGTACTCGTCTGCTTCCCCGGGGTTTGCCCCGGGGGATTTCCCTGGCCGAGGTGACGGCCGGTCAACAAGTAAACGCCCCTGCCCCCTCGTACCGCTTCAGACCATTCCAAGTGTGTTTGGGAGACAGGCGTGCATCGCCGGCCCGGCCACTCGAACGAGTGAACATCAGGTGCGAGTTGGCGATCAACTCGGGCCGGACCCCGCCGGGGGCCGGTGGCGGACCGGCGGTTGAAACATCGCTGGGGCCTTTGGCAGTATGCGCGCCCACATCGCCGCGGAGGGCCGAATTCCCTTCCCGGCTGCGGGTTGCGCGCACCGGGAGGCCGTACCGGGGGCCCTGGTCCGTACCTGCGGCACCCTGCACGGCAATTCGCCCACCAGACCCGGACAAGCCGGGCAGACTGGGCCCATGCGCATCGAGATGGCCTCCCTCCCGGGGGATCCGCAACGCCCCAACGAGGACTGGGTGTCGGCCGCGATTCCGGCCTGCGGCCAGGGCGGAGTCCTGGTGGCACTGGACGGGGTGACTCCGCCCGCGGGCGGGGACGGCTGCACGCACGGAGTGCCCTGGTTCACGGCCCGGCTCGGCGGTCGGCTGACCGAACTGTCCGGATCGCTACGGAACATGACCCTTTCACAGGTCCTGGCGGAGGCCGTCCGCCGTACCGCCGGAGAGCACCGGGGCTCGTGTGACCTTTCTCACGTCCGCACCCCGCAGGCGACCGTGGTGCTGGCCCGCTGGGACGAGGAGGTCTTCGAGTACCTCGTGCTGTCCGACTCGGTGCTGCTGCTGCGGGGCCCGGACGGGACGGTGTCGGCCGTCCGCGACGACCGGCTGGACCGGGTCCCGCGGGAGGTGCTGCGCTCCCGCGCGGCGACGGACGCCCTGCGCAACGCGGCCGCCGCGGAGTCCGCCTTCTTCACGGCGGCCGCGGACCCGGCGGTGGCCGGGCGGGCGGTGACCGGCCGCCTGCCGCGGGCGGAGGTGACCGCGGCCGCGGCCCTCACCGACGGGGCGACCCGCTGGACGGACACCTTCCGGGAGGGCGACTGGACGGCCTGCATGGGCCTGCTGCGCAAGGAGGGCGTACGGGCCCTGCTCGACCGGGTCCGGGTGCTGGAGTCGGGGCCCGGCCCGGTGCCGCGGGGCAAGCGGCACGACGACGCCTCGGCGCTCTACGCGGAGCTGTGAGGACGGCGGGGCCTGCGGCGGGGGGCCTGCGCCCGGCGGGACCGCCGGCCCGCGCCGGTGCGGTCCCCGCCCGGTGTCAGGACTCGGCGCCCGCGTTGAGCTGGTGGAGCAGCCGGGCCAGTTCCGCGACCTCGCCGCGGTCCCAGCCGGCGAGCTTGCGCATGTACTGGACCCGCCGGGCGTCGCGCACCTTCAGGAACCGCTCCCGGCCCTCGGGGGTCAGGCCCACGAGGGAGGCCCGGCCGTCCGCCGGGTCCGGCTCCCGCGCCAGGAGGCCCAGCTCCTCCAGGGCCCGCAGCTGACGGCTCATGGTCGCCTTGCCCACCCCGAAGTACGCGGCCAGGTCGGTGGCCCGCTGCCGCCCCGCCTCCTCCAGGCGTACGAGCAGTCCGTACGCGGCGGGCTCCAGCTCGGGGTGGAGCTCCCGCGCCATCTCCCCGGACGACGCCCTGGCGCGCCGGAGGAACACGGAAAGCTCCCGCTCCAGAGCGAGGAACTCCTGCTCTCCACTGCCCTGCACGTGCGCTCCCATCGGTGGTGTCCCCGGCCTTGCGCGACCGGTCGGGGCACCAGTATTTCGCAGCGCGCCCGCCCGGGCCCCCGCAGGCGGCGGGGGCCCGGGCGGCGCGTCCGGGGGTCGTGCGGGTGCCGGACGGGAGTACCGGCGGGTAGGTCAGGCCGCGGCCGCCGCCACCGGGACCGCCGCCTCCGTCAGGGCCAGCTCCAGCACCTGGCGCACGTCGCTCACCGGGTGCACCTCCAGCTTGTCGAGCACCTCCGCCGGGACGTCGTCCAGGTCGGCCTCGTTGCGCTTGGGGATGATCACGGTGGTCATCCCCGCCCGGTGCGCGGCCAGCAGCTTCTGCTTCACCCCGCCGATCGGCAGCACCCGGCCGGTCAGCGAGACCTCGCCGGTCATCGCCACGTCGGTGCGGACCTGGCGGCCGGAGAGCAGGGAGGCCAGGGCGGTGGTCATCGTGATGCCCGCGCTCGGACCGTCCTTGGGGACCGCGCCGGCCGGGAAGTGGATGTGCACGCCCCGGTCCTTGAGGTCGGCCACCGGCAGCTCCAGCTCGGCCCCGTGCGAGCGCAGGAAGCTGAGCGCGATCTGCGCGGACTCCTTCATCACGTCGCCCAGCTGCCCGGTGAGGGTCAGCCCCGCCGCGCCCGTCTCGGGATCGGCGAGCGAGGCCTCCACGTACAGCACGTCCCCGCCGGCCCCGGTCACGGCCAGGCCGGTGGCGACCCCGGGGACGGCGGTGCGCCGCTCGGCCGGGTCCTGGGCCGACTCGGGCACGTGGTGCGGGCGCCCGATGAGCGCGCGCAGGTCCTCGGCACCGACCGTGAACGGCAGCTCCCGCTCGTCGAGTTCGTGCTGGGCGGCCACCTTGCGCAGCAGCCGGGCCAGCGCGCGCTCCAGGGTGCGCACGCCCGCCTCGCGGGTGTACTCGCCCGCCAGGCTGCGCAGCGCCTCCTCGGTCAGGGAGACCTCGTCGGCGGCCAGTCCGGCCCGCTCCAGCTGGCGCGGCAGCAGGTGGTCGCGGGCGATGACGACCTTCTCGTCCTCGGTGTAGCCGTCGAGGCGGACCAGTTCCATGCGGTCGAGCAGGGCCTCGGGGATGGCCTCCAGGACGTTGGCGGTGGCGAGGAAGACCACGTCGCTCAGGTCGAGTTCCACCTCCAGGTAGTGGTCCCGGAAGGTGTGGTTCTGGGCCGGGTCCAGCACTTCGAGGAGGGCGGCGGCCGGGTCCCCGCGGAAGTCGGAGCCCACCTTGTCGATCTCGTCGAGGAGGACCACGGGGTTCATCGAGCCGGCCTCCTTGATGGCCCGGACGATGCGGCCGGGCAGGGCGCCCACGTAGGTGCGGCGGTGGCCGCGGACCTCGGCCTCGTCCCTGACGCCGCCGAGGGCGACGCGGACGAACTTGCGGCCCATGGCGTGCGCGACGGACTCGCCGAGCGAGGTCTTGCCGACGCCGGGCGGGCCGACGAGGGCGAGCACGGCGCCCCCGCGGCGCCCGCCGACCAGGCCCATGCCGCGGTCGGAGCGGCGCTTGCGGACCGCGAGGTACTCGGTGATGCGCTCCTTGACGTCGTCGAGGCCCGCGTGTTCGGCGTCGAGGACGGCCCGGGCGCCCCGGATGTCGTACGCGTCCTCGGTCCGCTCGTTCCAGGGGAGTTCGAGCACGGTGTCCAGCCAGGTGCGGATCCAGGAGCCCTCGGGGCTCTGGTCGCTGGAGCGTTCGAGCTTGTCCACCTCCTTGAGGGCGGCCTCGCGGACCTTCTCCGGCAGGTCGGCGGCCTCCACCCGGGCGCGGTAGTCGTCGGACTCCTCGCCCTCGGGGTCGCCGTTCAGCTCGCGCAGCTCCTTGCGCACGGCCTCCAGCTGGCGGCGCAGCAGGAACTCGCGCTGCTGCTTGTCCACGCCGTCCTGGACGTCCTTGGCGATGGACTCGGCCACGTCCTCCTCGGCGAGGTGCTCGCCGAGCTGCTTGACGGCCAGCCGGAGGCGGGCCACCGGGTCGGAGGTCTCCAGCAGCTCGACCTTCTGCGCGGTGGTCAGGAAGGGCGAGTAGCCGGAGTTGTCGGCGAGGGCCGACACGCCCTCGATCTGGGCCACCCGGTCCACGACCTGCCAGGCCCCGCGCTTGCGGAGCCAGCTGGTGGCCAGCGCCTTGTACTCCTTGACCAGCTCGGCCACGGCCCCGGGCAGCGGATCGGGGACCTCCTCGGGCACGGTCTCGCCCTCCACCCACAGGGCCGCACCGGGGCCGGTGGTCCCGGCCCCGATGCGCACGCGGCCGCGGCCGCGGATGAGCGCGCCGGGGTCCCCGTCGGAGAGCCGGCCCACCTGCTCGACGGTGCCCAGCACGCCGGTCGCGGCGTACTTGCCGTCGATGCGCGGCACCAGGAGCACCTTGGGTTTGCCGCTCCCGCCGCCGGCCGCGGCCTGGGCTGCTTCGACGGCCGCGCGCACCTCCGTGTCGGAGAGGTCGAGCGGCACCACCATGCCCGGCAGCACGACCTCGTCGTCAAGCGGCAGCACGGGCAGGGTGAGCGGTACGGACGTCGAAGCCATGATCTTCCCTCCGGCAGTGAAGTTGAGCTATGCCGACTCAATGCATCTGCGCGGCCCGGTGTTCCCCAACTCCCGTTCGCCGACGGCGAACGCGCACGGACGGCTCCGTTCCGGATCCCCCGCCGGGCTGACGTACCGGCCCGCGGGCCGCATACTCGGGCTCGGCGGTCCCCGCGTTCCCGGAGGTTGGGCATGGGCAAGGTGCGTACGGCGGCGGCCGTCCTGGGCGCGGCGCTGGTCCTCGCGGCCTGCGCCCCCGGCACGGAGGCCGCGGACCCTCCGGCCGGCCCGTCCCGCTCCGCCGCGGCCCCCGCCGGCTCGCCGGCCCCGCCCGCCTCCCCCGGCGGGCCGTCTCCCACGGCCCCCGCCCCGCAGGCCACCCGCGCCGACCAGCGCCTGGTGACGGTGACCCGCAGCGGCGGCTACACCGGCCGGGAGCACAAGAGCATCCTGGTCGCGGGGGACGGCTCGTACCGGCGGCTCGACCACGGCAGGGAGACGGGCACCGGCCGGCTCACCGGGGCGCGGCTGGCGAAGCTGCGCGAGGCGCTGGCCGCCGCCGACTTCCCCCGCCTGCCGCGGGTCAGCACGGACCCGCAGTCCTACGACACCTTCACGTACGCCTTCGTGCACGCGGGCCGCGAGGTGGCCGCGCAGGAGACGGTCCTGCCCCCGGGCCTCGACGCGGTCCTGAAGGCCCTCCCCCCGTTCTAGACGCCCCCTTCCGGACGATCCGGAATGCCGGATTCAGCCCGTTGCCCACCCAAGAGGTGCCCCTTGCCCGGGCCGTCCTGACCTGGACCCACCGGGCATGGCCGGTGCTGCGGGACTCCTCTACGCTGCTCCCCATCGCGCGGATCACCGACCCGACCTCTGCACCTCCCGGCGGGCCGGTCCGGGCGACGAGGACGACGACGAGCAGCGAGTACGGCCGAACAGGGGCGGGGCATGGAACAGGCACACACCCACAGCGCGGCAGCGGCAACCCCCGGCGCCCAGCGGCGGGTCCTCGTCGTCGAGGACGACCAGACCATCGCGGAGGCCATCGCCGCCCGGCTGCGGGCCGAGGGCTTCCAGGTGGAGACGGCCGCCGACGGCCCCGCCGCCGTGGCCGCCGCCGAGGGCTGGCTGCCCGACCTGCTGGTGCTCGACGTGATGCTGCCGGGCTTCGACGGGCTGGAGGTCTGCCGGCGGGTGCAGGCGCAGCGCCCGGTGC
Source organism: Streptomyces sp. NPDC030809 (assembly GCF_055572195.1). Lineage (NCBI taxonomy): Bacteria > Bacillati > Actinomycetota > Actinomycetes > Kitasatosporales > Streptomycetaceae > Streptomyces > Streptomyces sp. NPDC030809. The sequence goes on along the minus strand of NZ_JBVIDV010000016.1, from coordinate 151,871 downwards.
CCGTGCTGATGCTGACGGCCCGCGACGACGAGACGGACCTGCTGGTCGGCCTCGGGGTGGGCGCGGACGACTACATGACCAAGCCGTTCTCCATGCGGGAGCTGGCCGCCCGGGTGCACGTGCTGCTGCGCCGGGTGGAGCGGGCCACGCTGGCCGCGGCCGCCCCCAAGGCGGGCACCCTGCGGCTGGGCGACCTGGAGATCGACCACGCGCAGCGCCGGGTGCGGGTGCAGACGGCGGACGTGCACCTGACGCCGACCGAGTTCGACCTGCTGGTCTGCCTGGCCGGCACCCCCCGGGCCGTGCTCTCCCGGGAGCAGCTGCTCGCCGAGGTCTGGGACTGGGCGGACGCCTCCGGGACCCGGACCGTGGACAGCCACATCAAGGCCCTGCGCCGGAAGATCGGCGCCGAGCGGATCCGTACCGTGCACGGCGTGGGATACGCGCTGGAGACCCCGGCGTCATGACCGCCGGGCCGGGACCGGTGGCGCGGCGGGGGGCGGGGCACGGGGCGGCCCGGCCGGGGGCTCCGGGGCAGCGCCCGCTGCGGCCCGGGGTGCGGCCCCGGATGCGGCCGTTCTCGATCAAGACCAAGCTCGGCACCCTGGTGGTGGTCTCGGTCTTCATCACCACGGGCCTGCTGATGGTGGCCCTGCGCACGGACACCGAGCTCCGCTTCATCACCGTCTTCTCGGTGATCGCGTCCATGCTGATCACCCAGTTCGTGGCGCACAGCATGACGGCCCCGCTGGACGAGATGACCACGGTGGCCCGCGCGATCTCGCACGGTGACTTCACCCGGCGGGTGCAGGGCGCGGACCGCCGGGACGAGCTCGGCGCCCTGGCCGCCACGATCAACGTGATGGCGGACGACCTGGAGGCGGTGGACCGGCACCGCAAGGAGCTGGTCGCGAACGTCTCGCACGAGCTGCGCACGCCCATCGCGGCGCTGCGGGCGGTGCTGGAGAACGTGGTGGACGGGGTCTCGGAGCCGGACGGCGAGACCATGCGGACCATGCTCAAGCAGACCGAGCGGCTCGGCGGGCTGGTGGAGACCCTGCTGGACCTGTCCCGCGTGGACAACGGGGTGGTGCCGCTGAACGCGCGCCGCTTCGAGGTCTGGCCGTACCTGTCGGGGGTGCTCAAGGAGGCCGGGCTGGCCGCGGCCGGACGCCCGGGGCTGGCCTCGAACACGGGCGGGCACACCCGCAAGGACGTCCACCTGCACCTGGACGTCTTCCCGCCGGACCTGACCGCGCACGCCGACGCCGAACGGCTGCACCAGGTGGTGGCCAACCTGATCGACAACGCCGTCCGGCACAGCCCGCAGCACGGCCGGGTCACCGTACGGGCCCGCCGCGGCGCCGAGCCGGAGTCCCTGGTCCTGGAGGTGCTCGACGAGGGGCCCGGGATCCCGGAGGCCGAGCGGCACCGGGTCTTCGAGCGCTTCAACCGGGGCAGCGCCAAGGGCGACGGGGGCACCGGCCTGGGCCTGGCGATCGCGCGCTGGGCGGTGGGGCTGCACGGCGGGCACATCGGAGTGGCCGAATCCCCGCGGGGCTGCCGGATTCTCGTCACCCTTCCGGGAGCCCGCAAAGTTCCAGGTTGACGTAGGGTTCGAGTCAGGAAGCGAGGATCTCGGCCACACGTGCACGGGTTCCGTCAGGGGTGCGAGCCGACAGGTCGCAACCACGGTGCCGCGTACGCAAACCACGCTTGTTTCCCGCCATTCAAACCGGCGAAACCCGCCGTTCGATGTGACTTGCGCGACGTAAGTCCCGCCCGGTCTGCATCTGACCGCCGGGGAGGCGTAGCCTTTATCCCCGCTGTCCATCACCTTGTGAAGCGGAAGAGGGCGGTTGCCGCCGTGTCGCCACAGTCCCCCAGTAACTCGAGCACCACGACCGATGCAGGTGGCGGGAAGAACCCCGCCTCAGGCTTCGGAGCCAACGAGTGGCTCGTCGACGAGATCTACCAGCAGTACCTCCAGGACCCGAATTCGGTCGACCGCGCCTGGTGGGACTTCTTCGCCGACTACAAGCCGGGCGGCCAGGCCGCAGCGGCGCAGCCGGAGAAGCCCGCCGTGACCACGGACGCCACGGCCCGGGCCACCGCGAGCGGAACCGCACAGTCTGCTCCCGTGCCCTCGGCCCCGGCTCCGGCCCCGCAGGCCCCTGACGCCGCCGCCACGGGGGCGGCCGGCGCCGCACCCGCACAGGCCTCGCCCTCTGCTCCAGCTCCTGCCTCTGCTCCTGCCACTCCCTCTGGTGCCTCTGCTGTGACTGTCACCTCCCAGACCCCGGCCGCCGCTCCGGCCGCGGTCGCCCCCCAGGCCTCCCCCGCCGCCGCTCCGAAGCCGGCTGCCGCCCCCGCGACCGAGGCCCCTGCCGGGCCCGAGTTCGTGACGCTGCGCGGCCCGGCCGCCGCGGTCGCCAAGAACATGAACGCCTCGCTGGAGGTGCCGACGGCCACGTCCGTCCGCGCCGTCCCGGTGAAGCTGCTGTTCGACAACCGCATCGTCATCAACAACCACCTCAAGCGGGCCCGCGGCGGGAAGATCTCCTTCACGCACCTCATCGGCTTCGCGATGGTGCAGGCCATCAAGGCCATGCCGTCGATGAACCACTCCTTCGCGGAGAAGGACGGCAAGCCGACCCTGGTCAAGCCGGAGCACGTGAACTTCGGCCTCGCGATCGACCTGGTCAAGCCGAACGGCGACCGCCAGCTCGTCGTCGCCGGCATCAAGAAGGCCGAGACCCTCAACTTCTTCGAGTTCTGGCAGGCGTACGAGGACATCGTCCGCCGCGCCCGCGTCGGCAAGCTGACGATGGACGACTTCACCGGCGTCACGGTCTCCCTGACCAACCCCGGCGGCCTGGGCACCGTCCACTCCGTGCCCCGCCTGATGCCCGGGCAGTCGGTCATCATGGGCGTCGGCTCCATGGACTACCCCGCCGAGTTCCAGGGCACCTCGCAGGACACCCTGAACAAGCTGGGCATCTCCAAGGTCATGACCCTGACCTCGACCTACGACCACCGGGTCATCCAGGGTGCGGCCTCCGGCGAGTTCCTGCGCATCGTCGCGAACCTCCTCCTCGGCGAGGACGGCTTCTACGACCAGGTCTTCGAGTCCCTGCGGATCCCGTACGAGCCGGTCCGCTGGCTGCGCGACATCGACGCCTCGCACGACGACGACGTCACGAAGGCCGCCCGCGTCTTCGAGCTGATCCACTCCTACCGGGTCCGCGGCCACGTCATGGCCGACACCGACCCGCTGGAGTACAAGCAGCGCAAGCACCCCGACCTCGACATCACCGAGCACGGGCTCACCCTGTGGGACCTGGAGCGCGAGTTCGCGGTCGGCGGCTTCTCCGGCAAGTCGATGATGAAGCTCCGCGACATCCTCGGCGTGCTGCGCGACTCGTACTGCCGCACCACCGGCGTCGAGTTCATGCACATCCAGGACCCGAAGCAGCGCAAGTGGATCCAGGACCGCATCGAGCGCCCGCACACCAAGCCGGAGCGCGAGGAGCAGCTGCGCATCCTGCGCCGCCTGAACGCCGCCGAGGCCTTCGAGACCTTCCTGCAGACGAAGTACGTCGGCCAGAAGCGCTTCTCCCTGGAGGGCGGCGAGTCCGTCATCCCGCTGCTCGACGCCGTCATCGACTCGGCCGCCGAGGCCCGCCTCGACGAGGTCGCCATCGGCATGGCCCACCGCGGCCGCCTGAACGTCCTGGCGAACATCGTCGGCAAGTCGTACGCGCAGATCTTCCGCGAGTTCGAGGGCAACCTCGACCCGAAGTCCATGCACGGCTCCGGCGACGTGAAGTACCACCTGGGCGCCGAGGGCACCTTCACCGGCCTCGACGGGGAGCAGATCAAGGTCTCCCTGGTCGCGAACCCCTCGCACCTGGAGGCGGTGGACCCGGTCCTGGAGGGCGTGGTCCGCGCCAAGCAGGACCTGATCAACAAGGGCGGAACGGACTTCACCGTCCTGCCCGTCGCGCTGCACGGAGACGCGGCCTTCGCCGGCCAGGGTGTCGTCGCCGAGACCCTGAACATGTCGCAGCTGCGCGGCTACCGCACCGGCGGCACCGTGCACATCGTCATCAACAACCAGGTCGGCTTCACCGCCGCGCCGACCTCCTCGCGCTCCTCCATGTACGCCACCGACGTGGCCCGCATGATCGAGGCGCCGATCTTCCACGTGAACGGCGACGACCCGGAGGCCGTGGTCCGCGTGGGCCGGCTGGCCTTCGAGTTCCGCCAGGCGTTCAACAAGGACGTCGTCATCGACCTCATCTGCTACCGCCGCCGCGGTCACAACGAGGCCGACAACCCGTCGTTCACGCAGCCGCTGATGTACGACCTGATCGACAAGAAGCGCTCGGTGCGCAAGCTCTACACCGAGTCCCTCATCGGTCGCGGCGACATCACGCTGGAAGAGGCCGAGCAGGCGCTGCAGGACTTCCAGGGCCAGCTGGAGAAGGTCTTCGCGGAGGTCCGCGAGGCCGCCGGCCAGCCCGCCGCGGCCGCGCCGGCCCCGGCCGCCCAGCCGGAGTTCCCGGTCGCCGTGAACACCGCGGTCTCCCAGGAGATCGTCAAGCGGATCGCCGAGTCCCAGGTCAACATCCCCGAGCGGATCACCGTCCACCCGCGCCTGCTGCCGCAGATCCAGCGCCGTGCGGCGATGATCGACGAGGGCACGATCGACTGGGCGATGGGCGAGACCCTGGCCTTCGGCTCGCTGCTGCTGGAGGGCACCCCGGTCCGGCTGTCCGGCCAGGACTCCCGCCGCGGCACCTTCGGCCAGCGCCACGCGGTGCTGGTGGACCGGGAGACCGGCGAGGACTACACCCCGCTGCTCTACCTGTCCGAGGACCAGGCCCGCTACAACGTCTACGACTCGCTGCTCTCCGAGTACGCGGCCATGGGCTTCGAGTACGGCTACTCGCTGGCCCGCCCGGACGCGCTCGTCCTGTGGGAGGCGCAGTTCGGCGACTTCGTCAACGGCGCGCAGACCGTCGTCGACGAGTTCATCTCCTCCGCCGAGCAGAAGTGGGGCCAGACCTCCGGCGTCACCCTGCTCCTGCCGCACGGCTACGAGGGCCAGGGCCCGGACCACTCGTCCGCCCGCCCGGAGCGCTTCCTCCAGCTGTGCGCGCAGAACAACATGACGGTGGCGATGCCGACCCTGCCGTCGAACTACTTCCACCTGCTGCGCTGGCAGGTCCACAACCCGCACCACAAGCCGCTCGTCGTCTTCACCCCGAAGTCGATGCTGCGCCTGAAGGCCGCGGCGTCGAAGGCCGAGGAGTTCACCAGCGGCTCGTTCCGCCCGGTGATCGGCGACACGACGGTGGACCCGACCGCGGTCCGCAAGGTCGTCTTCTGCGCGGGCAAGGTCTACTACGACCTGGAGGCCGAGCGGGTCAAGCGCGGGGTCACGGACACGGCGATCATCCGCATCGAGCGCCTGTACCCGCTGGCGGGTGCCGAGCTCCAGGCGGAGATCGCCAAGTACCCGAACGCCGAGAAGTACCTGTGGGCCCAGGAGGAGCCGGCGAACCAGGGTGCCTGGCCGTTCATCGCGCTCAACCTGATCGACCACCTCGATCTGGCGGTCGGTGCCGACATCCCGGCGGGCGAGCGCCTGCGCCGCATCTCGCGGCCGCACTCCTCCTCCCCGGCCGTCGGTTCCGCCAAGCGCCACCAGGCGGAGCAGGCCCAGCTGGTCGCCGAGGTCTTCGACGCGTAAGCGCAGGCCCGGCAGCACGCACGGCACACGGAAGGCCCGGTCCCCTCAGGGGGGCCGGGCCTTCCGGCCGTCCGGGCCGTGGCGTGCAGTCCGTGCCGTACGGGCCGTACCGCGCCCCGCCCTAGCCGGCGGGCGGGGTGTCCATGGACCGTTCGGCGGCGGCCATGGCCGAGACGAACTCCCTGCCCGCGGGCGTGAGTTCGGGGGCCGCGTCGAGCAGGGGGAGGGCGGCTGCGGTCCGCGTCCGGTGCCGGGCGTGGTGGGTCCAGGCGCCCCGGGCCCCGTAGAGCGCGGCGCGCTGCCAGTACCCGGCGAGGGCGAGGTCCGCGTACGCGCCGCCCAGGAGGGCTTCCAGGGGCCGCAGTTCGGACTGCCCGGGGGGCCGGTGCCGGGCGGGCCCGCCGGGCGTGTGCAGGGCGAGCAGCCGGGTCAGCGCGGCCAGCTTGCCGTACTGGACCTCCTGCACGAGGGCGGCGGCGAGGGCGGGCGGGGACTGGCCGCGCACGAGGACCGAGCCGGGGGCCGGGCGGGCGGGGCCGGCGGTGCGGATGCCCCCGGCCAGCGGGACGATGCTGCGCAGCAGCTCCGCGGTCTCCCGGGCGCGGGCGGTGTCGTACCGCTCCAGCAGGGTGAAGGCGCCCGTCCACTGGGTGTCCCAGCGCTTGTGCCCGCGGGCGGTGAGCCGGCGGGCGACCCGGGCGGCGGCGGGACCGCCGGGCACGCGGTACGGGTCGAGGTCGTCGAGCGCGGTGCGGCCGCAGGGCAGGGCGTGCAGGGGCAGGGCGGCCGGGTCCGCCGGGTCCCAGGCCCCCGTGCCGAGCGTGTACGGGCCGGAGTGGGGCGGGCGCAGGATCCCGAGGGTGGGGAGGGCCAGCCGGCCCTGTACGGGCTTCAGGACGGCCTTGAAGGCGATTTCCGCGCGCAGGGCGGCGGCCGCGGCCAGTCCCCCGAGGTGGCCGAGGTCGGGCGGCGGTCCGGCGGGGGCGCGCAGCCGGCGCAGGGTCTCCTCGGCCCAGACCCCGGTGGCCGGGTAGTGCAGGACATCCCGGACGGGCCCGGGGGCCTGCCGGCCGGCCTCGTCCAGCAGTTCCCAGGCCTCTGCCGCGGGCCCGTGCGGCGCGGCCTCGCACAGGGTCTCCCGGAGGGTTTCGAGCAGCCGGGTCCGGTCCTCCCGGCGGGCGTCGAGGAGCAGCCGGGTGCCCTCGGCGGTGGGCTCGGCGGCGGCCAGTCCGCGCAGCAGCGGGACCGGGACGGCGGGCGGCAGGGCGGGGGCCTCGGGCGGCGGGCTCACGGGGCGCCTCCGCCGGGCCGCCGCAGCGGGCGGGGCCGGTGGCCCGGGGCGCGCGGGGCGGCGGGGCCGGGCCGCGCACGCTGCCGGGGGGCGTGGGTGGGGTGCGCGGTCCGTATGCCGCCCTGGGTGCCGGCATGGCTCATCGGTGGTTCCTCCCGCTGCGGACGCTCCATCCCTGCCCTGGGACGGGGCGGCCTAACGTCGGAAAGCGGTCAACTGCGCGGCGGGCGGGTGCCGCCGGGCTTCACCCGGACGGGCGGTCCGGGCCGACTATCCTGGCGTGGACGTCCCACCCGAAATCTCACCCGGCACGGAGCCTGTTGTGTACTTCACCGATCGCGGCATCGAGGAACTGGAGAAGCGGCGCGGCGAGGAGGAGGTCACCTTCGAGTGGCTCGCCGAACAGCTCCGCACGTTCGTCGACCTGAACCCGGACTTCGAGGTGCCGGTGGAGCGGCTGGCCACGTGGCTGGCGCGGCTGGACGACGAGGACGAAGACGAAGACTGACGAAGACTGACGCAGACCGGCGCAGACCGACGCGGACCGAAGCGGACCGCGCGGGGCGGCCCCGGGGCCGTACGCACGGCGGCCCGGCCGGAGATCCCTCCGGCCGGGCCGCTGTGCGTCTGCGGGGCGCGGGCTCAGGCCTGCTTGGTCGCCCAGAAGATCTCGTCGATCTCCTTGATGAGGTCGAGGGCCTTCTGGCCGGTCGCCGGGTCGTTGGACGCCTTGGCGGCCGAGAGGGCCTTCAGGGTGTCGTTGACCAGCTGGTGCAGCTGCGGGTACTTCTCGAAGTGCGGGGCCTTGAAGTAGTCGCTCCACAGGACCGAGACGTGGTGCTTGGCCAGCTCGGCGCGCTGCTCCTTGATGACGAGCGCGCGGGCGCGGAAGTCCGCGTCCTCGTTGGCCTGGTACTTCTCCTGGACGGCCTTGACCGACTCGGCCTCGATGCGGGCCTGGGCGGGGTCGTACACGCCGCAGGGCAGGTCGCAGTGGGCGCTGACCTTCGCCGCGGGGGCGAACAGGCGGGAAAGCATGGAGTGGTCCTCCTCGTGATCGTCTTCTCAGGTGGGAGATTACTCCGTGAGAAAGCGGTTTTCGCGGCCACCCCCGGGGGCTTGGGACAAAAGTCCAGGGCCATGCTGGGACACGTGAGTGAACCTACGGACCGGAGCGGGAGGTGCCCGGGTGCTGGAACCGAGATCGTCCAGGATTCCGTACGAGGTGGTCGAGGTGACGGGGCCGTCGATGGCGCCGACCCTGCTGGACGGGGACCGGCTGCTGGTGCGCTTCGGCCGGCCGGTGCGTCCGGGGCAGATCGTGATCCTGCGCCACCCCTTCCAGCAGGACCTGCTGGTGGTCAAGCGGGCGGCCGAGCGCCGCGGGGGCGGCTGGTGGGTGCTCGGGGACAACGCGTTCGCCGGGGGTGACAGCACGGACTACGGGACGGTGCCCGAGGAGCTGGTCCTGGCCACCGCCCGGGTCCGCTTCCGGCCGCGGGGGCCGCATCAGCGCTCGCTGGCCGCCCGGCTCTCCTGGGCGCTGTCGGCGCTGCGCCCGCTGCGGGCCGACGTGTCGGCCTCCAGCCGCTTGCGGGCGCGGTAGGCGGCGACGTTGGCGCGGGTGGCGCAGCGGTCGGAGCAGTAGCGCCGGGAGCGGTTGGTGGAGGTGTCGAGGTAGGCGTTGCGGCAGGGGGCGGCCTGGCACAGGCCCAGCCGGTCGGCGCCGTACTCCGTGAGGTGGAAGGCCAGTCCCATGGAGGCGATGGCGGCGTAGCCGGCGGTGGCGTTGGAGGGGTGGTCGGCGAGGTGCATGTGCCAGCGCGGCCGGCCTTCCTCGTCGAGGTAGTCGTGCCCGGAGATCTGCGGGCTGACGGGGAACTCCAGCAGCAGCGAGTTCAGCAGGTCCACCGCGAGGGTGTGGTCCCCGCCGTCCGCCGCCTCGAAGACCGCGCGCAGCCGGGCGCGCACCCCGCGGAAGCGGGTGAGGTCCGCGTCGGTGGCCCGGCGGGCCATCTGCGAGGCGGCGCCGAACAGGGCGCGGACTGCCTCCACGGAGGTGAGGGAGTCCTTGTTGCGGGCCGGCTCCTCGGTGTTGACCAGGCGCACGGCATAGTCCGAGTAATAGGCCAGTTCCACTTGTAGTCCTTACGGCAGCGGTCTAGGGTTCCAGTAACGGCTGATACGGCTTCGAGGGTATTACGTACTGAGGAGTTCCAGATGACCGATCAGAAGACCGGTACCGACTGGCGGGCCTGGCAGGAGAGCTGGGACCGCCAGCAGGAGTGGTACATGCCCGACCGCGAGGAGCGGTTCCGGGTGATGCTGGACATGGTCGAGGCGCTGGCGGGCCCCGCGCCCCGGGTCCTGGACCTCGCGTGCGGTACGGGAAGTATCACGGACCGCGTCCTCGCGCGGTTCCCGGATGCGGTCAGCACGGGCGTGGATCTGGACCCCGCCCTGTTGACCATCGCCGAGGGCACCTTCGCGGGCGACCCCCGGGTCTCCTTCGTCACCGCGGACCTCAAGGACCCGGACTGGACCTCGCTGCTGCCGTACGACGCGTACGACGCGGTGCTCACCGCCACCGCCCTGCACTGGCTGCACAGCCCGGAGCTGGAGGTCCTCTACGGGCAGCTCGCCCCGCTGGTCCGGGACGGCGGCGTGTTCATGAACGCCGACCACATGCCCGACCCGGCCACCCCCCGGATCAACGCGGCCGAGCGCGCCCACCGGCACGCCGGCATGGACCGGGCGCGCGCGGCGGGCGCCCTCGACTGGGCGGACTGGTGGGCCCTGTGCGCGGCCGACCCGGTGCTCGCGGAGCCGACGAAGCGCCGCTTCGAGATCTACGGGGAGCACGCCGACGGGGACACCCCCTCGGACGCCTGGCACGCCGAGGCCCTGCGCGGGGCGGGGTTCGCGGAGGCCCGCACGGTCTGGCGCTCCCCCTCGGACGCCCTCGTCCTGGCCCTGAAGTAGCCCGGGAGGGCCTCCTCGGCCCCGCAGAACGCCGCAGGGGCGGTACGGATGTCCGTACCGCCCCTGCGGCGTTCTCCCGGGCCCGCGCGGGACTCCGGGACCGGCTACAGGACCTTCGACAGGAAGGCCTTGGTGCGGTCGTGCTGCGGGTTGCCCAGCACGTCGCGCGGGTGGCCGGACTCGACCACCACACCGCCGTCCATGAAGACCAGGTTGTCGCCGACCTCGCGGGCGAAGCCCATCTCGTGGGTCACGACGATCATGGTCATGCCGGACTCGGCCAGGTCGCGCATGACGTCGAGGACGTCGCCGACCAGCTCCGGGTCCAGGGCCGAGGTGGGCTCGTCGAAGAGCATCAGCTTCGGTTCCATGGCCAGCGCGCGGGCGATCGCCACGCGCTGCTGCTGCCCGCCGGAGAGCATGGACGGGTAGTTGTTGCCCTTCTCGCCCAGGCCGACGCGGTCGAGCAGCCGGATGGCGCGCTCGCGCGCCACCGCCTTGGACTCGCCCTTCACCATGACCGGGGCTTCCATGACGTTCTCTATGGCCGTCATGTGGGGGAACAGGTTGAAGCGCTGGAAGACCATGCCGATGTCCCGGCGCTGGGCCGCGACCTCGCTGTCCTTCAGCTCGTAGAGCTTGTCGCCCTTCTGGCGGTAGCCGACGAGGTCGCCGTCGACGTACAGCTTGCCCGCGTTGATCCGCTCCAGGTGGTTGATGCAGCGGAGGAACGTGGACTTGCCGGAGCCGGACGGGCCGACCAGGCAGAACACCTCGCGCGGGGCGACTTCCAGGTCGATGCCCCGGAGGATGTGCGCGGCGCCGTAGGACTTGTGGACGGCCTCGGCCTTGACCATGGGCTGGGCGGTCATCCCGACACCTCCGAGCGCTTGAACATGTTCAGGTTGGCGCGCAGGCGCTGCCAGGGGGTGGGCGGCAGCGTGCGGGTCGCACCGCGGGCGTAGTGCCGCTCCAGGTAGTACTGGCCGACGCTGAACACGCTGGTCAGCGCGAGGTACCAGATGGAGGCCACGAACAGCATCTCCATGATGGCACCGGCCGTGTTGCCGATGTTCGACGAGGCGCGGAGGAGCTCGGTGTACTGCACGGCCGAGACCAGGGAGGAGGTCTTGAGCATGTTGATGAACTCGTTGCCGGTCGGCGGCACGATCACGCGCATGGCCTGCGGCAGGACCACCCGGCGCATGGTCTGCACCTGGGTCATGCCGAGGGCGTGCGAGGCCTCGGTCTGGCCCTCGTCGACCGACTGGATGCCCGCGCGGACGATCTCCGACATATAGGCGCCCTCGTTGAGGCCGAGGCCCAGCAGGGCCACCACCCAGGGCTCCATGACCTCGACGGTCTCGTTCTTGTAGATCGGCCCGAGGTCGATGTACTTGAAGATCAGCGCGAGGTTGAACCACAGCAGCAGCTGCACGTAGACCGGGGTGCCCCGGAAGAACCAGACGTACAGCCAGGCCACGCCGCTCGTCACGGGGTTCTTCGACAGCCGCATGACCGCGAAGAGGATGCCGAGCACCAGGCCGATGGCCATGGAGCCGACGCTGATGGTGACCGTGTTCCACAGGCCGCTCAGGACCGAGGAGTCGAAGAGCTTGTCGCCGACCGTCGCCCAGATGACGTTGCCCTGGGAGAAGGCGTAGACCAGCCAGCCGAGGGCGGCGACGACGATGACGCCGCTGATCCACCGGCCGTAGTGGCGCACGGGAATGGCCTTGATCGCCTCGTACGGAGTACCCGAGGCGCCGGGCCCGGCCGGAGAGCCGGCCGGACCCTTGTCGATCTTGTCAGTCACAATGACTGCCCTTCAGTGGTGCGCGTGGTTCAGGAGCCGGCGTTGACGGTCGCCTTGTCCACGGCGCTGTCCTTGACGTTCCACTTCTCCAGGACCTTGGCGTAGGTGCCGTCCTTGATGATGGCGTCGAGTGCGTCCTTGACGGCGTCGCGGAGCCCGGTGTTGTCCTTGCTCACGCCGATGCCGAAGAGGCCGACGTCGCTCTGCGCGCCGGTCAGCTCGAAGTCGTTGCCGCCGCCCGAGGTCTTCGCCGTGTAGGCGGCGACCGGGTAGTCGTTCATGGCCGCGACGGCGCCGCCGGCCTTCAGGCGGGTCTGCGCCTCGGAGTCGGTGTCGAAGGCCTGGATGGTGAGCTTCTTGTCACCGCACTTCTTGGCCTGGGCCTTGAAGGTGTCCTCGTAGATGGTGCCGCGCTGGACGGCCACCGACTTGCCGCAGAGGTCGTCGAGGGACTTGATCCCCTCGGGGTTGCCCTTCTTGACGATCAGGGACAGGCCGGAGCTGAAGTAGTCGACGAAGTCGATGCCCTTGCCGATCTTCTTGCCGGAGTCGTCCAGACCCTCCTGGCGCTTCTTGTTGTCCGTGATGGACGACATGATGAGGTCCTGGCGGCCGGTGTAGATCGAGGTGATCAGGCCGTCGAAGTTGCCCGAGGTGAACTCGACCTTGACGCCGAGCTGCTTGCCGATGGCCTCGGCGATGTCGGGGTCGATGCCGACGATCTTGCCGTTCTCGGTGAACTCCATCGGCGCGTAGGCGGCGTCGGTGCCGACCTTGATGACGCCCGAGTCCTGGTACTTCTTGGGCAGCTTCGAGAACAGCGGGGCGTTGGTGGACTTGGCCGAGGGGGACGAGCCGCCGTCCTGCTTGTCGGTCTGGTCGCCGCAGCCGGTCAGAACGAGGGCGCCGGCGACCGCGATGGCGCCGACCGCGGCGATCCGGGACCGGGCGGCGGTCGTACGACGAGTGGTGCTAGCGGTCATGAGCTGGTCCTCCGGCAGGGATGCAGAAGCGGGCCGAAAACGGTCGGGCACGCACCTTCGAGTGTCGCGACCTCGTGTGATTCCGCATCTTGCCATTCGGACTGCATGAATCGGACGGCCAGTGAGGTCAAAATCGGATAACGGGCACCCCGGGATGTCCAACGTCCCTGCGGACAAGGGTGATCCCCGCCGGAATTCCTGCCGTGAAGGGTGCCTCGGGCGCCAATTTTTCCGGCGTGTCTCGACGTCTGGACAGAGTTCCGAGGACTTTTAGGTGAAACCGGACAACCGGCTTAAAGTCACAGGGGAAACGACTCGTCTGGGCGAGTGTTCTTCGGGTAGAACAGATCCTTACACCCCTCATCCGGGGCTCAGGGCGCGTGTGCGGCGCGCCCGCGCGTACGTACCTCCCACTCCGAGGGAGGCGGGGCAACCGCCATGCCGAAGCCGGAGCTCGCACGCGGTGCCCGCCCACCCCTCAACCAGGAGTGGCCAACCCTCAACGATTAAGACTTAAGGGGTCAAACAAAGTGGCAGCGGAGATCGTCAATCCTCGCAGCGACAGCGTCACGGACAACAATCCCGATGCGGCCTTCGCGCTGCACCGGGGCGGCAAGATGGCCGTGCAGGCCACCGTGCCCGTCCGCGACAAGGACGACCTGTCCCTCGCTTACACGCCCGGCGTGGCGAAGGTGTGCAGCGCCATCGCCGAGCAGCCCGACCTGGTCCACGACTACACCTGGAAGTCGAACGTGGTCGCCGTCGTCACCGACGGTACGGCCGTGCTCGGTCTCGGTGACATCGGGCCGGAGGCCTCCCTCCCCGTGATGGAGGGCAAGGCCATCCTCTTCAAGCAGTTCGGCGGTGTGGACGCCGTCCCGATCGCCCTCGCCACCAAGGACACCGACGAGATCGTCGAGACCGTGGTGCGCCTCGCTCCGTCCTTCGGTGGAGTGAACCTGGAGGACATCTCGGCGCCCCGCTGCTTCGAGATCGAGCGGCGGCTCCAGGAAGCCCTGGACATCCCGATCTTCCACGACGACCAGCACGGCACGGCGATCGTGACCCTGGCCGCCCTGCGGAACGCCGCGAAGCTCACCGGGCGCACGCTCGGCGACCTGCGCGCCGTGATCTCCGGTGCGGGCGCGGCGGGCATCGCCATCGCCAAGATCCTGGTCGACGCGGGCATCGGCGACGTGTGCGTCACCGACCGCAAGGGCGTCGTCTCCAGCGACCGTACGGACCTCACCGACGTGAAGCAGGAGATCGCGGGCCTCACCAACAAGACCGGGCTCTCGGGCAGCCTGGAGCAGGCGCTGGCCGGCGCGGACGTGTTCATCGGCGTCTCCGGCGGCACCGTGCCGGAGGAGGCGGTGGCCACCATGGCGAAGGACTCCTTCGTCTTCGCCATGGCCAACCCGAACCCGGAGGTCCACCCGGACGTCGCGCACAAGTACGCGGCCGTCGTGGCCACGGGCCGCAGCGACTTCCCGAACCAGATCAACAACGTCCTGGCGTTCCCCGGCATCTTCGCCGGTGCGCTCAAGGTCCGGGCCTCCCGGATCACCGAGGGCATGAAGATCGCCGCGGCCGACGCGATCGCGGGTGTGGTGGGCGACGAGCTCGCGGCGGACTACGTGATCCCGTCGCCGTTCGACGAGCGCGTCGCGGAAGCGGTCACGGCGGCCGTCGCGGCCGCCGCGCGTGCGGAGGGCGTCGCCCGGCGCCCCTGACCCGGTCCCGGCGCGTGCGGCGCCCCCGGCCAAACGGGCCGTGCCCCTCCCCAGCGAGGGCCACGGCCCGTTCCCGTCCCTCCCGCCGGCACCCGGGGCGCACGTCTCGGCAGAGCCCGGCACATTCCAGCCCCGCCGGCGTTTGAGGCGCGGGTCCGGGCAGAGCCCGGTGCCCGGCCGATACCCGGCTGTCCAGCCGTGACGTGGCCAACTCCGGCCCCACGGGCGCTTGAGGCGCGGGCACTTCCAGCCCCGCGGGCGCTTGAGGCGCGGGCACTTCCAGCCCCGCCGACGTTTGAGGCGCGGGTCCGGGCAGAGCCCGGTGCCCGGCGCCAGCCGGGTTGCCTTGGGCCCTGCCCCAGACCCCGCTCCTCAAGCGCCGGAGGGGCTGGAGTTGCCCCGGCTCGTGGGCTGCCGCGGGCCGTCGTCCCGGGGCTCCGCCCCGAACCCCGCTCCTCAAACGCCGGAGAGGCTGGAGTTGCCCCCGCCCCGGGGCAACCGCGGGCCGTCGTCTTGGGGCTCCGCCCCAAACCCCGCTCCTCAAGCGCCGGAGGGGCTGGAGTTGCCCCCGCCCCGGGGCGCCCCGGTCGGGGGCAGTCGGGGGTGCGATGTAGAACTCATGGTGCCGCCAGGTCTGGCCCCCGCCCCGTACCGACGGGTAGCGTCTGGCGCCATGTTCGCTGCCTACGCTGCACGTATCGACCGCGACCGCCCCCTCGACGGCCTCGTACTGGGCGAGCGCCCGGCCCCCGAGTCCCGCCCCGGCTGGGTGACCGTCAATGTCCGCGCCGCCTCCCTCAACCACCACGACCTGTGGTCCCTGCGCGGGGTGGGCCTCGGCGAGGCCCAGCTCCCCATGATCCTGGGCTGCGACGCGGCCGGCGTGGACCAGGACGGCAACGAGGTCGTGCTGCACTCGGTGATCGGCCAGAGCGGCCACGGCGTCGGCCCCGACGAGCCCCGTTCCATCCTCACCGAGCGCTACCAGGGCACGTTCGCCGAGCAGGTCACCGTCCCCGCGTGGAACGTGCTGCGCAAGCCCGCCGAGCTCTCCTTCGAGGAGGCCGCCTGCCTGCCCACCGCGTGGCTGACCGCGTACCGGATGCTGTTCACCAATGCCGGTGTCCGCCCCGGGGATTCGGTCCTGGTCCAGGGCGCGGGCGGCGGCGTGGCCACCGCCGCGATCGTCCTGGGCAAGGCCGCCGGCCTGCGGGTCTTCGCGACCAGCCGGGACGAGGCCAAGCGCAAGCGCGCGGTGGAGCTCGGCGCGCTGGAGGCCTTCGAGCCGGGTGCCCGGCTGCCGCACCGGGTGGACGCGGTCATCGAGACCGTGGGCGCCGCGACCTGGTCGCACTCGGTCAAGTCGCTGCGCCCCGGCGGCACCCTGGTCATCTCGGGTGCCACGAGCGGCGACCGCCCGGCGCACGCCGAGCTGACCCGGATCTTCTTCCTCGAACTCAAGGTCGTGGGCTCGACGATGGGCTCGAAGGACGAGCTGGAGGACCTGCTCTCCTTCTGCGCGGCCACCGGCGTGCGGCCGGTCATCGACGAGGTCCTGCCCCTCGACCGGGCCCGCGAGGGCTTCGCGAAGCTGGAGTCGGGCGACCTGTTCGGCAAGGTGGTCCTGACCGTCTGAGCCGTCCGAGCCGTCCAACCCGCCGCCGGGGGCCGGGCGTCCCGTCGAACGGGACACCCGCCCCCGGCCCCGGCCTCGGCCCGTACGGCTCAGTCCGTACGGCTCAGTCCGTACGGCCGCCCGGCCGCAGCGTGCGGCCGAGGGCGGCGGCGGCCTCGGCCAGGTGGCGGCGGGCCTCCTCGTACTGGCCGTCGGTCACCCCGTGGTCGCGGGCCGCGTCGCGGACGTCGTCGCGGAAGCGGTCCAGCAGCCGGTCCAGGTCCCGGGCCGGGTCCCCGCTGCGCGGCACGTCGGCCGCCCAGTCCGGGGCGCCGCCCGGCTCCCGTTCGCCGCCGCTGCCGCCGGCCGCCGGCTCGCGGTCCTGGCCGAGCCAGGCGGAGGCCTCCCGGGCCAGCCCGCCGAGCTGCGAGGTCAGCTCGGAGAACCCCTCCCGCACCCCCAGCTTCGTGAACTGGTCCTGCATCTGGCGGGCGATGCGCTGCACGTCCTCGCGCGCCTTCTCGTGGGCCTCCTGGGCCTGCCGCCGCGCGTTCTGCGCGTCCTCGCGCGCCCGCCGGCTCTCGTCCTTGGCCCGGCGGGTCTGCTCCTTCCACTCCTGCTTGGCCCGGCGCAGCTCCTCCTTGGCCGCCTGCCAGGCCTCGCTGTCGAGGAAGGTCTCGTCCCGGCGCTGCCCGGGACCGGAGGCGGCCGCCGCGGCCCGCATCTCGCGCCGCAGGTCGCCCGCGGCCCCGCGGACGTCCTCGCGGATCTCCGCGGCGAGTTCGGCCACGGACTCGCGGATCTCCACTTCCAGGTCGGCGAGTTCGCCGCTGCGGCCGGCGAGTTCGGTGCGGCCCGCGTCGGTGATCGAGTAGACCTTGCGGCCGCCCTCGGTGGTGTGGGTGACGAGCCCCTCGGCCTCCAGCTTGGCCAGCCGCGGGTACACGGTGCCTGCGGAGGGGGCGTACAGGCCCTGGAAGCGCTCCTCCAGCAGCCGGATCACCTCGTATCCGTGCCGGGGCGCCTCGTCGAGCAGCTTGAGCAGGTACAGGCGCAGGCGGCCGTGGGCGAAGACGGGCGGCATGTCAGAGCACCTTCTTGTCGAGGTCGAGCGGTCCGTCCGCCGGGCCGGCGGCCTCCGGGTCGGGGCGGCGGAGCAGGGCGATGGAGCCGGAGAGCGTGGTGGCCTTGAGGGTGCCGGCGCCGGTGCCGAGGGTGCCGGTGATCCGCTTGGCCCCGAACCGGCCGGTGACGCGCAGGTCGTCGAAGGCGTTGGTGACGGCCCCGCCTGCGGTGTTCGCGTCCACGCGGGCGTCCGCGGGGTGCGGAAGCCGGATCGCCACCTCACCGGAGACGGAGGCCACGCTGATGTCGGCGGGCGGGCCGGCCGGGTCGAGGGCCAGGTCGAGGACCACGTCCCCGCTGACCGACTCGGCCTTCACCGCGTCCGCGCCGTCGACCACGGTGATCTCCCCGGAGACCGAGCGGACCCGCAGGCCGCCGGTGACCGACTGGGCGTCGATGCCGCCGCTCACGGTGTCCGCGCGGACCGGGCCGGACAGCCCGACGAGGGTCACGTCCCCGGTGGCCGCCTTGACCTCGGCCGGGCCGGAGATCCCGGAGACCACGGTGGCCGCCGCGACGGCGCCGACGCGGACCCGGGTGCCGGGCGGTACGGCGAGGGAGACCACGGCGGTGCGCCGCCGGCCCTCGCCGTCGAGCCAGTTCTTGAGGTTCGCCCACTGGAGGTCCTCGTAGGTGACGGTGAGGACCCCCTCGGCCAGCGTCACATGCAGCGGCGGCCCGTCGAGGTGGGAGACCTCCAGACGGGCGGGGGCCTCGGCGCCCACGATGTTCACCGCCCCGCTCACGACGCGGACGCACAGCTCCGCCACCGGCTCCTCGAAGAGGAGTTTCTGCGGCTCGCTGACCGACCACGTCGACTGGGTCATCGTCACTGGTCCTCCTCGGCTCGTGGCTCGACTCGGTGGAGCACGACGCAACATATCGTGTCTCGTACGAGACACGATATATCGCGGCGAGGTGAAGTCAAGGCGCACCTTCCGGCCGCTCCGTCCGGTATGCCGGGCTCATGTCCACAACACCCGTTTTGCCTTAGCGTGTGGGCATGCCGATCTCGATGACGAACGCGGGCGGACTGCTGCTCTGCCGTGCCGAACCGCCGTCCGTACGCCCCGCTGCGCACCTGCTGCGCGAACCCCTGTTGCTCGCCCCGGCCGGGGAGCGGTGGAGCGTGCTCACCCCGCAGGACAAGCCGTGGCGGGCCGGGGGCGGCGGGGGCCGCGAGGTGCACCGGGTGGACGAGGTCCTGTCCGGCTGGGCCGCGGCGCTGGCCGTGGGGGTCAACTGGCCGGTGCTGGGCCTGTGGTGGGACGAGGGACGGACCGGTTTCGCGCTGGCCTCCGGATTCCGGCGCACGATCGCGTACGGCTGGCGGGCCGACGGGACCCCGGACGGCGATCCCGACGCCCTGCGCCTCCTGGGGGCCCGGCTGGGCGTGGACCCGGTCCTCGGCATGGCCGCGCTGGAGGAGCTGACCCGGCCGGATCCGGCGGCCGACGGACGGGCCCGGATGGTCGGCCTGGTGGCGGCCCTCGCCCGGGAGGGGCTGGCCCTCCCGGCCGGTCTGACCCCCGGGGAGCCGGCCGACCGGCTGCGCGAGGCGGCCAAGGTGGCGCCGGGGGCCGAGTCCGTCGAGTGGTCGGGCCGGGGGGCGGTCGGGGCGTGGTTCCGCGGACCGGGCGCCCGCGTGCTCGGCGCCGCCCAACTGGCCGCGGGGGCGCCGCTGCTGGTGTGGGGCGCGCGCCGCCGCGATGCGGGCTGGGCCGCGGCCGGCGCGCTCCTCACCACCCACGGCGCCCTCGCCCTGACCTCCGGCCGGTCCCGGCCCCCCGCGTGACCCCGCGCGGGATCACCCGCGGCACCGCTCCGGGGCTCCGCCCCGCACCCCGCGCCTCAAACGCCGGCGGGGCTTGATTCCGCCCCGCAGCATCCAGCCCCGACGCGAGCCGAGCTGAACGGGGCAGCTCCACCCCCGAGGCAAGCCGCACAAACGAGCCGGGAGCGGCGAGATCCAGCCTGTCCGGCGTTTGAGGACCGGGGTGCGGGGCGGAGCCCCGGGGGCCTCGCCGGTCGCTGGGTGCGGGCCGTGGGACGGCCCGGGGGCGATCCGGCCCGTCCGGCGCTCGAGGACCGGTCGGGGACCGCTCGGGAGCGGGGCAGGGGGCGGAACCACCGCGGGGGCGCGTACGTCCCCTGATCCGTAGGCAGAGTCGAACGGGGACGGGGAAACCGATGCGGGTCACGCTGGGCGAGGAGATCATGCTGCTGGCGCTGGACGCGCCGGCCGGTGCAGAGCACGAGCGGGCGGCCGCGGCCTGGGCGGTCGCAGCCGGCACCCTCGTCGAACTGACCCTGGCCGGACGGCTGTCGGTGACCGGCGGACGGCTCGGCGTCCGGGACACCGCCCCGACCGGCACCCGCCTGCTGGACGGCCGGCTGCGGCTGGCCCACGACTGGGCCGAGCGCCGCCGCCGCCCCACGGCGGGCGACTGGCTGGCCCACGACTTCTCCGCGGCGGCCGGGGCAGCGGCGGACAGCCTGCGGGCCCGCGGCCTGGCGCTCCCGGCCGACCGGTGGGCCGCGGACGGCCCCTTCCCCGTCCGCCGCGCGCCCGGCACCGCGGACCGGGCCGAGCAGGAGATCCGCACCCGCCTGGCGGACGCGGTCCTCGGCGGCACCGCCCCGGACCCCCGCACCGGCGCCCTGGCCTGCCTCCTGCACCTCGCAGGCCTGCACCGGCCGGCCTTCCCGGGCCTCGACCGCGCCGAGACCGGCCCCCTCCTGGAGCGCCTGGCGGAAGCCGCCTGGGCCCCGCTCCCCCTCCGTACCACCCTGCACGCCCTGCGGACCCTCCCGCTGCCGGACCGCCTGGCCCCGCACCCGCAGCCCCTCCGCCCGGCGGCGGCCGTCTGACCGCGCCCCCGGAAACCGGCGTCTACGACGCCGCCAGCACCGGGCTGCGGTGGCGCCGGAGCCAGGCCCGGTACGAGGGAGCGCGCAGGGCGGCCTCGCGGTAGGACGCGCGGAGGTCCTCGTACGCCTCGGCGGCGCCCGCCCCGGGGCGGGTGACCAGGAGGAGGCGGACCGCCAGCGGGTCACCGCGGAGCGGGCGGATCGCCATGTCCTCGCGGGGGACCGAGGTGGGCTGGCAGGGGGCCACCGCCTCGCCGGTGACGACCATCGAGGCGGCCGTGTGGTAGTCGCCGTGCAGGAAGGGCGGGTCGAAGCCGGCCGCGGCGAGCACCCGGCGCAGCCCGTCCCATTCGCCGTCCACCGAGGGGTCCACCATCCACCGGTCGCCGGCCAGGTCCGCGAGGTCCACTTCGGCCCGGCGGGCCGCGGGATGGTCCCGGGCCAGGGCGACGAACTGGGGCTCCCGCTCGACGAGCACCCGCTGGGCCAGCCCGGCGGGCATCCGCAGCGGGCAGCCCTCGACCTCGTGGACGAAGGCCACGTCGAGCACCCCCGAAGCGACCATCCGCAGCAGGGCGTTGGCCGAAACGTCGACCAGCAGGGTGACCTCGGCGGCCGGGAACCGCCCCCGCAGCCTCCGCAGCCAGCCCGGCAGGGCCCGGCTGGCCGTCGAGCCGATCCGCAGCCGCGGCCCGCGGGAGGCCGCCCGGGCCTCCTCGACGAGCGCGGCCATGCCGTCGAGCAGCGGGCGGGCCCGGCCCAGCACCTGCCGCCCCAGCGGAGTGGGCCGGCAGCCGGTGCGCCCGCGCAGGAACAGCTCGCCTTCCAGGGCCTGTTCGATCCGGCGCAGCTGGGTGCTCAGCGAGGGCTGGCTCACGCCGAGCTGCCGCGCCGCCTTGTGCAGGCTGCCCGTTTCCGCGATGGCGCACAGCGCGCGCAGATGCCTCACCTCCAGCTCCATGAGCCGAGGGTAGGGCGGCCCCCTGGGCCGCACCAGCCACTGGTGAACCACCGATTTCCGCCATTTTCACGGCAGTTGACGGAACGGTGAAAGTCGGCCGGAAGGCGGCGATAACGCCGTCCTATCGGCGTCCGGCATCATCCCCGTGCGGCTTCCGCTCCCCCAGACTCCGGTACCGAACGACCGCCTCGTTCACCGGATGAAGTTGGAGCCCCCCATGCCCAATCCCCGTATGACCGTGCTCGCTTCGCTGCTCGGCCTGGGCCTCGCCGCGGCCGTCGGCGCGGCCCCGGCCGCCGGCGCCGCCCCCGCCCCGGCGACCGGATCCGCCGCCTCCTACGCGGCGTACGAGCAGTCGAAGGAGAACGCTGCCGCGAACCGCGCCTTCTTCGAGGCCGTGATGAAGTCGGTGGCCGAGAAGCGCGCCGCGAACCCGGCCGCCGCCTCGGTCACGGTGTACTACAGCACCCGCAACGCCCCGAGCTTCCGCACCCAGATCGCCCGCAGCACCCAGATATGGAACAGCTCGGTGGCGAACGTGAAGCTCCAGGAGGTCAGCTCCGGGGCAAACTTCCAGTACTACGAGGGCAACGACTCGCGCGGTTCGTACGCGTCCACCGACGGGCACGGCCGCGGGTACATCTTCCTCGACTACCGGCAGAACCAGCAGTACGACTCCACCCGCGTGACCGCCCACGAGACCGGCCACGTGCTCGGCCTGCCGGACCACTACTCGGGCCCGTGCAGCGAGCTGATGTCCGGCGGCGGCCCCGGCACCTCGTGCACCAACGCCTACCCGAACTCGACCGAGCGCTCCCGGGTGGACTACCTGTGGCGCAACGGCCTGGCGGCCGCGCTCGCGAAGTAGGCGTACGGCAGGAAGCGCGCAGGGGCACGCGGCGCCGGCCGCGTGCCCCTGCCCGTCCGTTCCCGGCGCCGGAAACCGGCCCGGAACCCGCCCGCGCCGGCCCCGGAACCGGCCCGGAGCCGGCCCCGTCAGGCCGCGGCCTACGCCGCCGCCTCGGGCACGTACTCCGGGCACTCGGGGTTCCGGCACGGCCCCGGCCGCCACTCCGGCACGAAGACCCCGAGGCTCTTGTGCCGCTGCACCACCGTCCCGACCTCGCTGCCGCAGACCGGGCAGAAGCGCTGCGCCGTGCCCGCCTGCGGGGCCGGCACCGGCTCCCGCTGCTTCTCTTCGCCCATGCCTCCACGGTAGGCCCGCGGCGGCGTCAGCGCTTGCGCGTGTACCGGGTGACGAGCACGGAGCCGTCGAAGCTGCGGGTCTCCTCCAGGACCAGCTCGCGGGGGGCGAACCCGGCGCGGGACATGGGCATGCCGGTCCCGGCGAAGACCGGGTAGGTCTTGACCACGATCTCGTCGATCTCGTCGACGAGCTGCGCCGCCAGGTCGGCCCCGCCGCACAGCCAGATGCCGAGCCCGTCCTCGGCCTTGAGCCGGCGCACCGCGGCGGCCACGTCCCCCTCGATCAGGCGGACGGCCGGGTCCGGGGACTCGGTGAGGGAGCGGGAGACCACGTACTGGGTCAGGTGGGCGTACGGGCTGGAATCGCCCAGTTTGTAGCCCACGTCGTAGGTGCCGCGGCCCATCAGGACCGTGTCGAAGTGCTTGGCCTGCGAGGCGTCGATGCCCAGCTGGGCGAGGCCGGCGGAGGCGATCGTCTCCGGGTATTCGGCCTTGAGGTACTCCAGGAACTCCCCGCCCACCCACTGGTAGAAGAAGTTCCCGTCACCGTCCGGGTCGCCGATGAAGCCGTCGACGGAGGTGGCGATGAAGTACGTGAGCTTGCGCAAGAGCAGCCTCTTTCCGAGGGTTCCGCGGCCGCCCCCATGGCGACCACTGCATTGAAAGTACTACGCATGCAGTGGTCACGCAAGGGATTCCCGCGCGCCGCTTCCTTACGGCCCGCCGCAGCCTCCGTACGGCGCCCTCAGCCGCGCGGCTTGCGCCACATGGGCCACATCAGGGGCCCGTCCGGCAGCTGCACCGCCGTGCCGGTGAACTCGAAGCCGAGCCGCTCGTACAGTCCGCGGCTGCGGGCGCTGCTCGCCTCGAGGTACGCCGGCAGCCCCTCGCGGTCGCAGCGCTCCAGGACCGGCCGGATCAGCTCGGTGCCCAGCCCCTGCCCCTGCCGCTCCGGGGACACGGCGATCATCAGCAGGTACTCGTGCTCCTCCGCGGTCGGGTGCACCGCCCCGGTCAGCCGGCCCACCAGCTCGCACCGCTCGTTCTCCGGGTCCGCCGTCTCCCGCATCAGCGCCGGGACCTCGTCCTCGCCCTCCGGCTCGCCCGCCGGGACCCGCAGCCACAGGGCGGCCGCCGAACCGTCCTCGGCGTAGTCCACCCGGCCCTCGGCGAGGGCCACGTCCACGAACACCCCGAGGAACCTGCCGTGCACGGCCCGCCGGTGGGCGGGGTCCGGGAAGACCCAGCTGCTCACCGGGTCCTCGCGGAAGGCCTCGTCCAGCAGCGCCGCCACCGCGTCCCGGTCGCTCTCCACAGCCCGTCGTATCCGAAGTCCCACAGCCGCCACCCGTCACGCTCGAATCGGTCAACAATGCGAGCAGATCCTAGAGTTGCGCAGGGCCCGGACATGCCGGAGGCCCGTCCGCACGACCGAAACGGTCCTGCGGACGGGCCCCGGAGCGCAGCGCCCGGCGGCTACCGGGTGCGGCGCGTCACGAACTCCGCCAGCGCCAGCAGCCCTTCGGCCGCGGCCGGGTCGGGCACCGCGCGCGCCAGCTGCTGCACGGCCCGGCCCATCCGGTCCGCGGCGTGGGCCTGCGCCCAGTCGCGGGCGCCGGCCCGTTCCACCGCCTCGGCGGCCCGCCGTACGTCGTCCCCGGTCATGGGTCCCGCGTACAGCCGGGCCAGCTCCTCTCCGGCGGCCGTGCCCGAGGTGAGGGCGGCCACGACGGGCAGGGACTTCTTGCGGGCGGCCAGGTCGGCCCCCGCGGGCTTGCCCGTGTGCTCCGGGTCTCCCCAGATGCCGATCAGGTCGTCGATGAGCTGGAAGGCGAGCCCCGCCTCCCGCCCGAAGGCGTCCAGTGCCTCGACCTCCTCCTCGCCCGCACCGGCGTAGAGCCCGCCGAGCGCGCACGAACAGCCGAGCAGCGCACCGGTCTTGGCCAGGGCCATGGCCGTGCACTCGTCGAGGGTGACCTCGGCCTTGCGCTCGAAGGCGCAGTCGGTCTGCTGGCCCATGGACAGCTCGATCACGCAGTCCGCGAGCCGGGCCGCGGCCCGCGCCGAGGCCGGGTGCCGGTCCTCGGCCAGCACCCGCAGGGCCAGGGCGAGCATGGCGTCCCCGGTGAGCAGCGCATCGGGTATGCCGAAGACGGTCCAGGCCGTGGGCCGGCCGCGGCGGCGGGCGTCCTCGTCGATGATGTCGTCGTGGAGCAGGGTGAAGTTGTGCGCGAGCTCCACCGCCGCGGCGGGCCGGACCGCCGCCCGGGCGGAGCCGCCGAGGGCCCCGGCCGCGGCGAGCACCAGGGCCGGTCGGATCGCCTTGCCGGCGCGCCCGGCCGCCGGGCGGCCGTCGGCCTCCTCCCAGCCGAAGTGGTACGCGGCCACCCGGCGCAGCATGCCGGGGAGCTGTCCGACCGCCCGGCGCAGCTCCGGGCCGACCGTCTCTCTCGTCGTGTCGAGCAGGGCGGCGGCCGCCTCCCGCCCCTCGACTGCGGGCGCGCTCAGTTCCAGCGGCCGATCTGGACGTTCTCCAGTACGCCGAGCGCGTCGGGGACGAGCACGGCGGTGGAGAAGTAGGCGGTCACCAGGTAGGAGATGAGCGCCTGCTCGTTGATGCCCATGAAGCGGACCGACATGCTCGGCTCCAGCTCGTCGGGCAGCCCGGGCTGGTGCAGGCCGATGACGCCCTGCTCGTCCTCGCCGGTGCGCATGCACAGGATCGAGGTGGTGCGGGCGTCGCTGATCGGGATCTTGTTGCACGGGAAGATCGGGACCCCGCGCCAGGCCGGGATGTGGTGGCCGTGCACCTCGACGGGGGTGGGGTAGATCCCGCGCTTGTTCCACTCGCGGCCCAGGGCGGCGATGGCCTGGGGGTGCGCGAGGAAGAACTTGGAGCCGCGGCGCATCGCGAGCAGCGCGTCGAGGTCGTCGGGGGTGGGCACGCTGTCGTGCGGCTGGATGCGCTGGTCGTAGTCGGCGTTGTGGAGCAGGCCGAACTCGGGGTTGTTGATCATCTCGTGCTCTTGGCGCTCGCGGAGCGCCTCGACCGTGAGCCGCAGCTGCTGCTCGGTCTGGTTCATCGGGTGGTTGTACAGGTCGGCGACGCGCGTGTGCACGCGCAGCACCGTCTGGGCGATGCTGAGTTCGTACTCGCGCGGGCGGGCCTCGTAGTCCACGAAGGTGCCGGGCAGCACGGGCTCGCCGGTGTGGCCGGCGGAGAGGTCGATCTCGGCCTCGCCGTGCTCGTTGGTGCGCTGCTCGGGGAGCGAGCGCACGTGGTCGACGTGCAGGCGCAGGGACTCGACGCGGTCGGCGAGCAGCTGGAAGTCCTGGCGGGTCAGGACGAGGGCGGTGCCGGGTGTCACGGCGCGGGCGGTGAACTCCCAGATGGACTCCTCGTCGACGAGGCTGTCCTCGCCGAAGTACGCGCCGTCGGCGACGGTGCGCAGCACGGTGTCCTCGCCGTAGTGGCCGGGGCCGATCTGCTCGATGCGGCCGTGCGCCACCAGGTAGACCTGGTCGGAGGGGCTGCCGAAGGAGGTCAGCTCCTGTCCGGCGGCGAAGTCGACCTGCCGGCAGCGCTCGGCGAGCTCGGTGAGCACCTCCAGGTCCTCGTACGAGCGCAGCAGCGGCAGTTCACCGAGCTCCGCCGGGATGACCTGGACCCGGTCCCCGGTCTTGACGAACGTGACGCGGCCGTCGCCGACCGCGTAGCTCAGCCGCCGGTTCACCCGGTACGTGCCGCCCTGCACCGAAACCCAGGGGAGCATCTTCAGGAGCCACCGGGAGGTGATCTCCTGCATCTGCGGCACGGACTTGGTGGTGGTTGCCAAGTTCCGCGCGGCCGAGGTGGCGAGACTGCGCTGCGGCAGCGCCTGCGCCTCGGATTCGGAACCTGCCTGGACCGACATGTCATTCCCCTTCGACACTCCATGGATCTGCCGGGGCAGCCTTTCAGCGCGGGGCGTGACCGGACCATTACACGAACGGGTGGGACTGGATCGCACTGATGTGGGCACGTTCTGGAGTTCAGCCCTGGCGGGCCGGGGCCGTCCGGCGCCCGCGGAATCCGGCCATGCTCGGCTGCCGCCGCGGGGCGCTTTCCCCTGCGTCCCGGATGCACGTCCTCTCCGGTGGCCCCGTGTGCTTGACCCGATCCACCGAGCCGGCCCTGCGGGGTGCCGGTGCGCCCGGCAGCGGACCACGGCGGCTCCCCCGCCACCCGGGAGAGGCAGGCCGTGTGGCCGATATCCGACGGCCCGCCCGGCCGCCGGGCCTCGCCCCGGGCGCCGATCGAACGAACGTCCGTACCGCCAGGGCCCGGGCGGCACCGGATCCGGTCACCGCGCGTGACCGGATCGGCTCGCACGGCGTACGAACGGGCTGGCCCGGAACACGATGCTCCGGTACACCCCCGGTACGGGCGGTTGCGACCGGCGGCCGTCACGTCCGCAAAGGAGGCCACGGGTGGCCGAACCCATGTCCGCGGGAGAGTTCAAGCACGCCCTGGTGAACGAAGGACTGACGGTCGTCGAGGTCGGCGACTGGCGCAACCACAACCGCAACCACAAGGGCCCCTGGGGGCCGGTGCACGGGGTGATGATCCACCACACCGTCACCCGGGGCACGGCGGACACCGTCCGTATCTGCCGGGACGGCCACGCGCGGCTCCCCGGCCCCCTGTGCCACGGGGTCATCACCAAGGACGGCCGGGTCCACCTGGTCGGCTACGGCCGCGCCAACCACGCGGGTTCCGGGGACCGGGACGTCCTCGCCGCGGTGGTCGCCGAGAAGGCCCTGCCGCCCGACAACGAAGCGGACGTCGACGGCAACGCCCGCTTCTACGGCTTCGAGTGCGAGAACCTCGGCGATGGCGAGGACCCCTGGCCCCCCGTCCAGCTCGACGCGATCGCCCGCGCCGCCGCGGCCGTGTGCCGCCGGCACGGCTGGACCGCCCGCTCGGTGATCGGCCACCTGGAATGGCAGCCCGGCAAGATCGACCCGGCCGGCTTCACCATGCAGTCCATGCGCGACCGCGTCCACGAGCGCCTCAAGTAGCCGCCTGCCCCCGCCCCCGCTGCCGGCCCGCCCGGCAGCGGCCCACAATGGCGGGGTGGACACCGCACCCGGCCCCGCCCCCGACCTCGGCGCCCCCGACCTGGACTCCCTCCTGCGCCCCCGGCTCCCCTCGCCGCTGGCGGAGGTCCGCGACGACCGCTTCGAGCGGCACGGGGTCCGGCTGCTGCTCAAGCGGGACGACCTCGTGCACCCGGAGATCCCCGGGAACAAGTGGCGCAAGCTCGTGCCCAACCTGCGGGCCGCCGTGGCGGGCGGGGCGCGGGAGGTGGCCACCTTCGGCGGGGCCTACTCGAACCACCTGCGGGCCACGGCGGCCGCCGGCCGGCTGCTCGGGCTGGGCACGGTGGGCATCGTCCGCGGGGAGGAGCTGGCCGGGGCCCCGCTCAACGACTCGCTGGCCCGGTGCGCCGCGGACGGCATGCGGCTGCACTTCGTCTCCCGCTCCGACTACCGGCTGAAGGCCGATCCGGCGGGGCTCGCCCGGCTGCTGCGCGCGGCCGGGGCGCAGGACGCGTACGCGGTGCCCGAGGGCGGCAGCAACGAGCTCGCGGTGCGCGGCTGCGCCGAGCTGGGCCGGGAGCTGCGGGGGGCGGCCGGGGTGGTGGCGCTGCCCTGCGGGACCGGCGGCACCCTGGCGGGGCTGGCGGCCGGGCTGGGGCCCGGGTCCCGGGCGCTGGGGGTGCCGGTGCTCAAGGGCGGGTTCCTGGCCGCGGAGATACGTTCCTTCCAGCAGGCGGCGTTCGGCGGCCCGGCCGGCGACTGGTCGCTGGACGAGCGCTTCCACTTCGGCGGCTTCGCCCGGGTCCCGGCCGAACTCGACGCGTTCGCGGCGGACTTCGAGGACCGGCACGGGCTCCCGGTGGAGCGGCTCTACGTGGCCAAGCTGCTCTTCGCCCTGACCGCCCTCGCCGCCGAGGGCGCCTTCCCGCCCGGCTCGGCCGTCGCCGCCGTGGTCACCGGGCCGCCGCTGGACGGCACGCAGGCCCCCTGAACCGGGGCCGGCGGCCGGGCGGCCCGGCCCCTGGCGGCCTTCCGGCCCGGCCCTCAGCCCTCCGACTCCCGGTAGGCCGCGGCCTCCTCCAGGTCCAGGCGGCGCAGGAGGGTGCGGAGCATCTCGTCGTCGATGCGGCGGGCGTCGCGCAGGGAGACGAACACCTCCCGCTCGGCGGAGATCATCTCGCGGGACAGCCGCCGGTAGGTGTCGTCCGCGGACTCCCCCGTCTGCGGGTTGACCGCGCCCAGCCGCTCCCACACCGCGTTCCGGCGCCGCTCCAGCACCGTGCGCAGCCGCTCGGCCAGCGGCGGCGGCAGGGCGTTCGCCGGGTCCTCCAGGAGGGCGGCCAGCCGGTCCTCCGCCGCCTGCGAGGCCTGGTTCTGGGCCTGGGCCTCGGCCAGGGTCTCGGCCTGCGCGTCCCGCGGCGGCAGCTTCAGCCGGCGGATCAGCGGGGGCAGGGTCAGCCCCTGCACCACGAGGGTGGCGATGACCGTGGTGAAGGTCAGGAAGAGGATCAGGTTCCGGTACGGGAAGCCCCCGCCGTCGTCCACCGTCACGGGGATCGAGAAGGCGATGGCCAGCGAGACCACCCCGCGCATCCCGGCCCAGCCCACGATCACCGGGGCCTTCCAGTCGGTGTCCGGCTCCCGCTCGCGGATCCGCGCGGAGGCCGCCCGCGGCAGGAAGGTGGCCGGGAACACCCACACGAACCGGCTCACGACCACCGCCGCGAACACCGCCAGCGCGTACCAGGCCGCGTGCAGTCCCTCGTACTCCCCCAGGTCCGCCAGGACCACCGGGAGCTGGAGGCCGATCAGGGCGAAGACCACCGACTCCAGCACGAAGGCGACCATCTTCCACACCGCCTCCTCCTGGAGCCGGGTCGCGAAGTCCACCTGCCAGGCCCGGTGCCCCAGGTAGAGGGCGACCACGACCACCGCGAGCACCCCGGAGGCGTGCACCTCCTCGGCGACCGCGTACGCCACGAAGGGGATGAGCAGCGACAGGGTGTTCTGGAGCAGCGGCTCCCGCAGCCGGGTCCGCAGGTGGTGGATCGGGACCATGAGCAGCAGGCCCACGCCCACCCCGCCGACCGAGGCGAGGAGGAACTCGGCGATCCCGCCCGCCCAGCCGGCGCCCTCCCCCACCACGGCGGCGAGGGCCACCTTGTAGGCGGTGATCGCGGTGGCGTCGTTGACGAGGGACTCGCCCTGCAGGATGGTCGTGATCCGCGGGGGCAGCCGCAGCCGGCGGGCGATCGCGGTGGCCGCGACCGCGTCCGGCGGGGCCACGACCGCGCCCAGCACCAGCGCCGCGGTCAGCGGCAGCCCCGGCACCACCAGGTACGCCGCCCAGCCGACCGCGAGGGTGGCGAAGAGGACGTAGCCGACGGACAGCATCGCGACGGGCCGCACGTTCGCCCGCAGGTCCAGGTACGAGCTGTCCACCGCGGCCGTGTAGAGCAGCGGCGGCAGCATGAGGGGGAGCACGACGTGCGGGTCGAGCCCGTACGCCGGCACCCCCGGCAGGTAGGCCGCGGCCAGTCCCGCCGCGACCAGCAGCAGCGGGGCCGGCACCGGGGTGCGGCGGGCCGCCCCCGCCACGGCGGCACTGCCCGCCACCAGTGCCACCAGCGGCCACATCTCCATCGCGCGACCCCGCCCTTCCCCTCGTGCGCCGTCGTAACCTGGCCATCATGAGCGAGTGCACGCATGTTCCCGAACTGCCGCGCCCCGAGCCGGCGCCCCGGGCGATGACCTGCCCGGACTGCCTGGCGGTCGGCAGCCACCCGGTGCAGCTGCGGATGTGCCTGTGGTGCGGGCACGTGGCGTGCTGCGACTCCTCCCCGCACCGGCACGCGACCGCCCACTACCAGGAGACGGGGCATCCGGTGATGCGCAGCTACGAGCCGGGCGAGACCTGGCGCTGGTGTTTCGTGGACGCTTCTCTCGTGTGAGGTTCGATCGGCGGCAGAGGGGTAGGTCAACCCTCCGCCGGTTCCCTTTATTTGGGCCCGCAGACCCCTAGCCACTGTGCGTACCCGTCGGCTTACCATCAGTCACTGCCGCGGAACGGGGGTGCCGCGACACGATCGCCGTCGTCGCGGTAGCGTCACCGGCGAACAGAGCTCGTACCACCTTGGAGGTGAGGGTGTCCCAGATCGCAGGCGAGCCCGGGACCCAGGACTTCGTGGAAGTCCGGCTGCCGGCCGCAGGTGCCTATCTGTCGGTGTTGCGCACGGCCACGGCCGGTCTCGCGGCGCGCTTGGACTTCACCCTCGACGAGATCGAGGACCTGCGCATCGCGGTGGACGAGGCGTGCGCGATCCTGCTCCAGCAGGCCGTGCCCGGCTCCGTCCTCAGCTGCGTGTTCCGGCTGATCGACGATTCACTGGAGGTGACGGTCTCGGCCCCGACCACCGACGGGCGGGCTCCCGAGCGCGACACCTTCGCGTGGACGGTCCTGTCGGCCCTGGCCGGCAAGGTCGAGTCCACGGTCGCGGAGGACCGCACCGTCAGCATCAGCCTCTACAAACAGCGCGGCGCGGGACCAGGCCCGGCGTGAGCGGCGGGGACATCCCGGTGCGGGGCGGGGATGCGCCCCCGGTGCACGCTTCCGGCAGAGGCGTTCCGGAGCAGCAGCACGCGCGTCCGCATCCCGCGGAAGACGGCGCGCAAGACGGCTTTTTGGACTCGGCGGAGCGACGGGCGGGCCCTATGAGCGAGAACGATCACGAGCAACGGGAGCCGGCGGCGGACGACCCGCGGGACCGCAGCGGCGCACGGGCGCTGTTCCTGCGGCTGCGGGAGCTCCCCGAGGGCTCGCCGGAGCGGGCCGAGCTGCGCAACCGGCTGGTGCGGATGCACCTGCCGCTGGTGGAGCACCTGGCCCGGCGGTTCCGCAACCGCGGGGAGCCGCTCGACGACCTCACCCAGGTCGCCACGATCGGCCTGATCAAGTCGGTGGACCGGTTCGACCCGGACCGCGGGGTCGAGTTCTCGACGTACGCGACGCCCACCGTGGTCGGCGAGATCAAGCGGCACTTCCGCGACAAGGGCTGGGCGGTCCGGGTGCCGCGGCGGCTCCAGGAGCTGCGCCTCGCGCTGACCACGGCGACGGCCGAGCTGTCCCAGCAGCACGGCCGGTCGCCGACCGTGCACGAGCTCGCGGAGCGGCTCGGGATCTCCGAGGAGGAGGTGCTGGAGGGGCTGGAATCGGCCAATGCGTACAGCACCCTGTCCCTGGACGTGCCGGACACGGACGACGAGTCCCCGGCGGTCGCGGACACCCTCGGCGCGGAGGACGAGGCGCTGGAGGGGGTCGAGTACCGGGAGTCCCTCAAGCCGCTGCTGGAAGGGCTGCCGCCGCGGGAGAAGCGGATCCTGCTGCTGCGCTTCTTCGGCAACATGACCCAGTCGCAGATCGCGCAGGAGGTCGGCATCTCGCAGATGCACGTGTCCCGGCTGCTGGCGCGCACCCTGGCGCAGCTGCGGGACAAGCTCCTCGTCGAGGAGTGAGCCCGGCCCGGGGGGCGGGGCCGGTGCGGAGCGCGCCCGGGCCCGTACCGGTACGCGGGCCTCAGCCCCGCCCGGCGCCGACGCCCAGCGCCTCGGTGCTCTCCGGGTGGAACAGCAGGACGATCGCGGCCACGGCGGCCGCCGCGAGGGCCGCTGCGGCGGCGATCACGGCGCCGCCCGCGTGGTAGAGGGTCCAGGCCACGGGCAGGGCCATGAGCTGGGTGATCAGGGCCGGCCCCCGGCTCCAGCGGCGGCGCAGGCGCAGGCCGCGGGCCGCGGTGAGCGGCAGGGCGGCGAGCACGAGCATGGTGAGCCCGCCCGTCTCGGCCTGCTGCGGGGAGTCCGGGTCCCCGAGCAGGCCCATGATCAGCATGGACAGGCCCAGGCCGGCGAGGGCCAGCCCCTCCAGCGCGGTGAGCGCGGCCGCGGCGGTCAGCCGGGCCGGGACGGGTCCGGCGGGGGTGGCGGAGGGCTGCTTCGTACTCACCCCAGCAGGGTAGCCCCGTCGAGGTGGGCAGCCGGTATGGGAGGTGTACCGACGGGTGGGTAGGCTGCTGCTCATGCGTGCACTCCTCGTGGCGAACCCGGCGGCAACGACCACCAGTGCGCGCACGCGCGACGTCCTCGTCCACGCCCTGGCCAGCGAGATGAAGCTGGAGGCGGTCACCACCGAGTACCGCGGGCACGCCCGGGACCTGGGCCGGCGGGCGGCGGAGAGCCGGGACATCGAGCTCGTGGTCGCGCTCGGCGGGGACGGCACCGTCAACGAGGTGGTGAACGGGCTCCTGCACAACGGCCCGGACCCCGAGCGGCTGCCCGGTCTGGCGGTGGTCCCCGGGGGCTCCACCAACGTCTTCGCCCGCGCGCTGGGCCTGCCGAACGACGCCGTCGAGGCGACCGGCGCCCTGCTGGACGCGCTGCGCGAGCGCCGGGAGCGCACGGTCGGGCTGGGCCTGGCCGAGGGCGTGCCGGGGACCGAGGACGAGTCGGTGCCGGCGCGCTGGTTCACCTTCTGCGCCGGATTCGGATTCGACGCCGGGGTGGTGGGCCGGGTCGAGCAGCAGCGGGAGCGCGGAAAGCGTTCGACGCACGCCCTCTATGTGCGGCAGCTGCTGCGCCAGTTCCTGGAGGAGCCGAACCGGCGGCACGGGACGGTCACGCTGGAGCGTCCGGGCGCGGATCCGGTGACGGACCTGGTGCTCTCGATAGTGTGCAATACGTCACCGTGGACATATCTGGGAAACAAGCCGCTCTACGCGTCTCCGGAGGCCTCGTTCGACACCGCACTTGACGTGCTGGGTCTGAGCCGTTTGTCAACTCCGGCCATCGCGCGGTACGCGACACAGCTCCTGACCTCGACTCCTGAGCGGGGTCCGCACGGCAAGCATGCGGTCAGTCTGCACGATCTGACCGACTTCACCTTGCATTCGAAGGTGCCGCTTCCTTTCCAGATGGACGGCGACCACCTCGGACTGCGCACGAGCGTGCGGTTCACAGGCGTACGCCGTGCACTGCGTGTGATTGTGTGAGTGGAAGGGCCGTTAACCCTTTCAGTCGAACGTTTAGACGCGGGTCCACCCCATAGAAGTACGGCTGTGACCTAGTCGACACCGACGAATCAAAAAAAACTTTCCGGAAGGGGTTGTATCCCCGTCCGAGGTTTGCGAATCTCTACATGGCGATCGGGACAGCCCGCAGAACCGGCACCCACGAAGGCCGCCAGAACCCCTCCACGAATCAAGGACCGCTCCGGGCAACCTGGGCGACGTCCCTTCCCCCGTGAAGGGATTCGTGAAAGCGTTCACATTCACAAGCAACCTGCCCGCAATACCAAGGAGATGGAGCAGCCATGGACTGGCGTCACAACGCCGTTTGCCGCGAGGAAGACCCCGAGCTCTTCTTCCCCATCGGCAACACCGGTCCTGCGCTGCTGCAGATCGAGGAAGCCAAGGCCGTCTGCCGCCGCTGCCCCGTCATGGAGCAGTGCCTGCAGTGGGCGCTCGAGTCCGGCCAGGACTCCGGCGTCTGGGGCGGTCTCAGCGAGGACGAGCGCCGCGCGATGAAGCGCCGCGCCGCCCGCAACCGGGCGCGCAACGCCAGCGCCTGACACCAACTTCGAGCCTCGAGCCGCAGCGCGTAGCACCCCCGAAAGCGATCGGCGACGTGCTCTTGAGCCCCGGTCCGGGAACCCCCTCCAGCCACCGCCGGAGGTGACTCCCGGTTCGGGGCTCAGTGCTTTCGCGGGAGGTCCCGCGCCCGCCGGGGCCGTCCGTCACTCTCCGTGACGTACGGCCCCGGCGGTGCTATTTCTGCGGGCTGGCGGGGATGTCGAGCACGACCTTGGTGCCGCGCTCGGGGCCGGGCTGCATGTCGAAGGTGCCTCCGAGCTCCCCCTCGACCAGGGTCCGGACGATCTGGAGGCCGAGGTTCCCGGCCCGCTGCGGGTCGAACCCCTCGGGCAGCCCGCGGCCGTCGTCGACGATCGTGATCAGCAGTCGCGAATCATTGCGGCCGGTGCCGCTGCGCACCGCGGCCACCTCCACCGTGCCCTGCTCGGCCGGCGCGAAGGCGTGCTCCAGCGCGTTCTGCAGCACTTCGGTCAGCACCATCGACAGCGGGGTGGCCACCTCGGCGTCCAGGATCCCGAACCGGCCGAGGCGCCGGCAGCTCACCTTGCCCGGCGAGATCTCCGCGACCATGGCGATGACGCGGTCCGCGATTTCGTCGAACTCCACGCGCTCATCCAGGTTTTGAGACAGCGTCTCATGGACGATGGCGATGGAGCCGACCCGGCGGACCGCCTCGTTCAGGGCCTCGCGGGCACTGCGGCCGCCGGCCGAGGCGGAGTCCATCCGGCGGGCCTGGAGCCGCAGCAGCGCGGCCACCGTCTGGAGGTTGTTCTTGACCCGGTGGTGGATCTCCCGGATCGTCGCGTCCTTGGTGATCAGTTCGCGTTCGCGACGGCGCAGTTCGGTCACGTCGCGGCACAGGACGAGCGAACCGATGCGCACGCCCTTGGGCTTGAGGGGGATCGCGCGGAGCTGGATCACCCCGCCGTTGCCGTCGACTTCGGTCTCCCGCGGGGCCCAGCCGCTGGCCAGCTTGACCAGGGCCTCGTCCACCGGGCCCCGGGACGGGGCGAGTTCGGCGGTGATGGTGCCCAGGTGCTGGCCGACCAGGTCGGAGGCGAGGCCCAGACGGTGGTAGGCGGACAGGGCGTTGGGGCTCGCGTACGTGACCACGCCCTCGGCGTCCAGCCGCATCAGGCCGTCGCCCACCCGCGGAGAGGCGTCCATGTCCACCTGCTGGCCGGGGAACGGGAAGGTGCCGGCC
Source organism: Streptomyces sp. NPDC030809 (assembly GCF_055572195.1). Classification (NCBI taxonomy): domain Bacteria; kingdom Bacillati; phylum Actinomycetota; class Actinomycetes; order Kitasatosporales; family Streptomycetaceae; genus Streptomyces; species Streptomyces sp. NPDC030809. The sequence continues at coordinate 116,603 of NZ_JBVIDV010000016.1, read as the reverse complement.
GCGATCATCTGGGCCAGGTCCGAGGCGGACTGGAGGTAGGTGAGCTCCAGCCGGCTGGGGGTGCGGACGGTGAGCAGGTTCGTGTTGCGCGCGATCACCCCGAGCACCCGGCCCTCGCGCCGGACCGGGATGGACTCGACGCGGACCGGGACCTCCTCGCGCCACTCCGGGTCGCCCTCGCGCACGATCCGCCCCTCGTCGAGGGCGGCGTCGAGCATGGGGCGGCGGCCGCGCGGCACCAGGTGGCCGACCATGTCGTCCTGGTAGGAGGTGGGGCCGGTGTTCGGGCGCATCTGGGCGACCGAGACGTAGCGGGTGCCGTCCAGGGTGGGCACCCACAGCACGAGGTCCGCGAAGGACAGGTCGGAGAGCAGCTGCCACTCCGAGACCAGCATGTGGAGCCACTCCAGGTCGGTGTCACTGAGAGCGGTGTGCTGGCGTACGAGGTCGTTCATGGAGGGCACGTGAGCGAGGGTACCCCGGGCCCGGGCCATGACTTTCGCCCCAGGGAATACCCAGGATGGCCAGGTTCCGCGTATGTTGGAGGAAGTGACGGTTATCGGGGCCCCGTCATTGGATGGACAGAACAGATTGGTCTAGTCCACAATGCAGTGAGCAAGTGATGCTTCCGCCCTCCCCGCACAGGAGGACGGAGCGAGGTAAGCCGCGCGTTCTGCCCTGACCGCGCCGGCGCCTCCTGCCGGCCGCCGGGACCGCACACCCGCCGGCCGAAGCACTCCGGGCTGCGGTGCCGGACGGGTTGAGGGTCCCGTCCCGGCACCGTGGCCCTGAGGTCTTTCCGGGGCCGGTACGGCTCCCCCCGTCAGGCGGGCCAGGCCTGCATCGCCCGCTCCCCCACCGCCAGCAGCTCCTGCCGGGCCGCCCCGTCGCGGGCCTGCTGGGACATCCCCTGGAGCACCGCGCCGGCGTACCGGGCCAGGGCGGCGGCATCGGTGTCCGCCGGGATCCGCCCGGCCGCCGCATCCGCGCGGATCCGGCTCTCGAAGAGGGCGATGTTCGCGTTGCGCCGGGCGCGCAGGGCCTCCGCCACCTCGGGGACCGTGCAGTTCACGGCGGCGCTGATGACCAGGCAGCCGGCCGGGTGGTCCGGATCGGTGTAGATCTCCGCGGCCTCGCGCAGGATCCGCGCCATCGCCTCCCGTACGGAGGGCTCCTCGTCCAGGGCGCGCAGGGCGAAGGCGGCGAAGGACTCGGCGTACGCCTGCACCACCTCGTCGAAGAGGGCCCGCTTGTCGCCGAAGGCCGCGTAGAGGCTGGGGGCGCCGATGCCCATGGCGCGGGTCAGGTCGGCGATCGAGGTGCCCTCGTAGCCGCGCTCCCAGAAGGCGCGCATGGCCTGGGCGAGGGCTGCCCCGCGGTCGAAGGAGCGGGGCCTGCCGCGCTGTCCGGAAACCATGGCGGCAATTCTATAGCGGGCGTTACTGAATCTGGTACGGTCCCTTTCTGTAGCGACCACTAGAGAATTCGAAGGGGGGCGCGTCATGGGCGTGCTCAAGGGGAAGACGGCTCTGGTCACGGGCGGCAGCCGGGGCATCGGGCGGGCCGTGGCCGAGCGGCTGGCCCGGGACGGGGCCCTGGTCGCCGTCCACTACGGGCGGGACGAGGCCGCCGCGAAGGAGACGGTGGCCGCGATCACGGGGGCCGGCGGCCGGGCCTTCGCCCTCCGCGCCGAACTCGGCGTGCCGGGGGACGCGGCCGCGCTGTGGGCGGCGTACGCGGCGCACCCGGACCACACCGAGCAGGTGGACGTCCTGGTGAACAACGCGGGGGCGGCCTTCTTCGCGGGGATCGCGGACACCGACGAGGAGGCCTTCGACCGGGCGATCGCGCTCAACGCGAAGGCCCCCTTCTTCGTGATCAAGGAGGGGCTGTCGCGGCTGCCCGAGGGCGGCCGGATCGTCAACGTCACCGGCACCCCGGACATCGCCCTCCCCGCGATCGCGGCCACCGTCATGGCCAAGGGCGCGGTCAACGCCCTCACCCGCTCGCTGGCCGCGGAGCTCGCGCCGCGCGGGATCACCGTGAACTCGGTGGGCCCCGGCATCACCGAGACCGACCTGAACAGCGCCTGGCTGGCGGACCCGGCGGCCCGGGCCCACGCCGCCTCCCGCTCGGTCTTCGGCCGGATCGGGACCGCGCCGGAGGTGGCGGACGTGGTGGCCTTCCTGGCCTCCGAGGACTCCCGCTGGGTCACCGGCCAGCACCTGGCGGCCACCGGCGGGCTCCAGATGGCCCTCCTGTAGAAACACGGCAGGGCCCCCGCGCTCGGGAGCGGCCTGGGGCCCGGGATCGCCCCGGAGCGGCCCCGGACCCGCCCCGGCCGACCGGGCCTTGACCCTCACACCGTGTCAGGCGCTGAACTCGGAGACATCATGTTCACCATCGGAGACTTCGCCCGGCACGGCCGCGTATCGGTCCGGATGCTGCGCCACTACGACGCCACCGGACTGCTGCGGCCCGCCCACGTCGACCCCGCCACCGGCTACCGGTACTACACCGGGGCCCAGCTGGCCCGCCTCAACCGCGTCATCGCGCTCAAGGACCTCGGCTTCACCCTCCAGCAGGTCGGGGAGATCCTCGACGAGCGGGTGGGCGCCGAGGAGCTGCGCGGCATGCTGCGGCTCCGGCAGGCCGAGCTGGAGACCGCGGTGGCGGAGGCGGCGGCGCGGCTGGTGCGGGTCGAGGCGCGGCTCCGGTCGATCGAGAGCGAGGGGCGCATGCCCGAGAACGACGTCGTGATCAAGCACCTTCCCGCGGTCCGCGTGGCCGAGCTGTCCGCCGTGGCGGCGAGCTTCGAGCCGGAGCACATCGGCCCGGTGATCGGCCCGCTGTACGAGGAGCTGTTCCGGCTGCTGGCAGAGGCGGGCACCGTGCCGTCCGGGCCGGGGGTCGCGTACTACGAGGACGCCCCCGAGGGCGGCGGGGCGATCACCGTGCACGCCGCCGTCGAGGTGGCGGCCCCGCTGCGGGAGGGGCCCTTCCGGGTGCTGGACCTGCCGGCGGTGGCCGAGGCGGCGACCATCGTGCACCGCGGTTCGATGGACGAGGCGCTGCCCACCGCCCAGGCCCTGGCCCGGTGGATCGACGGGCACGGCTACCGGGAGGCAGGCTATCCGCGCGAGATCAGCCTGGAGTGCCCGGCGGACCGGGACCAGTGGGTGACCGAGCTCCAGGCGCCGGTGACCGCGGGCTGATCCGCCGGGCGGCGGGCGTCAGCGGGTCTCGGTGACCTTGGCCAGGGCCCGCGGGGCGTCCGGGTCCTGGCCGCGGGCCACCGTGATCTCGTACGCGAGGAGCTGGAGCGGGATGATCTCCAGCAGGGGCTGCAGCTCCTCGCCCAAGCCGCCGACGGGCAGCACGAACCCGGCGGAGGCGGAGTCCACCTGCTCCTTCGGGCCGAGCGCGAACAGGTCGGCGCCCCGCCCGCGCAGCCGGTCGAGCACCGGCCGCAGGGCCTCTCCCCCGCGGCCCTCGGTGACGACGGCGATGACCGGGGAGATGTTGTCGACCATGGCGAGCGGGCCGTGCAGCAGGTCCGCGCCGGAGTAGGCCAGGGCCGGGATGTAGCTGGTCTCCATCAGCTTGAGGGCGGCCTCCAGGGCGGTCGGGTAGCCGAAGCCGCGCGAGGTGATGACCATGCGCTCGGCGAAGCGGTACCGGGCGGCGAGCGTGCGCACCTCCTCCCCGCGGGCCAGGACCTCCTCGGCGAGGGCGGGCAGGGCGGCGGCGTCGCGGCTGCCGTCGGCCCCGCGCAGGGCCTCGGTGAACAGGTACAGGGCCAGCAGCGAGGCGGTGTACGTCTTGGTGGCCGGCAGGGCCCGTTCGGGGCCCGCCAGGATGTCGATGTGGTGCTCGGAGACGGCCGCGAGGGCCGAGTCCGGGTTGTTGGTGACGGCGAGGGTGACGGCCCCGGCGGCGCGGGCGGCCTGGGTGGAGGCCACCAGGTCCGGGGAGCCGCCGGACTGGCTGACGGTGATCACGAGCACGTCGTCGAGGCGGGGCCGGGCCCCGTACGCGGTGATGGTGGACATCGAGCTGAGCCCGCAGGGCAGCCCGTGCCGGACCTCCAGCAGGTACTTCGCGTACAAGGCGGCATGGTCGGAGCTGCCGCGGCCGGCGAGCAGGACGAAGCGCGGGGCGCGGGCGGCGACGGCGGCCGCGGTGGCGCGGACCGGGTCGGCGGCCTCCTGGAGGATGCGCCGCCAGACGGCGGGCTGCTGCCGGATCTCGGCGGCCATGATGCTGCCGGCACGTTCCATGCGCCTGCCTCCGGGGGGTCCGCGGCGGGCCGGGCCGCACCCCGGGCCCGGGAGGCCGCCGGGCCCGGTTCGGCCGACCATGGAAACAGTCGAGCACGGAAGCCGGTACGGCCGCCAGCCGAGCGCGGGCGGCCGGTGCGGAGAGGGGGCGCGGAACGCGCTGCGGGGGTGCGGGCCGAGCCGGCCGCACGGGTCGGAGCCGGGCGGGATTGGGCGCAGCGGGGGCCGCTCGGTGGAGGGCTTTTCTGCTAGATTGGTCTATACCACACGTGTCCACCTCTTCTCAGATCGGCAGGCCCAGCGTGGAAGTTGTCATCGTTCCGGACGCCAAGGCAGGCGGCGAGCTCATCGCGGAGGCCATGGCCGCCCTGGTCCGCCGCAAGCCCGACGCCCTGCTCGGCGTGGCGACCGGCTCGACCCCGCTGCCCATCTACGAGGCCCTCGCGGCGAAGGTGCGGGCCGGTGAGGTGGACGCCTCGCGCGCCCGCATCTGCCAGCTCGACGAGTACGTCGGCCTGCCCGCCGGCCACCCCGAGTCCTACCGCTCGGTGGTCCTGCGCGAGGTCGTCGAGCCGCTCGGCCTGACCCCGGAGTCCTTCATGGGCCCGGACGGCGCCGCCGCCGACGTGGTCGCGGCCTGCGAGGACTACGACCGGGCGCTGGCCGAGGCCGGCGGGGTGGACCTCCAGCTGCTGGGCATCGGCACGGACGGCCACATCGGCTTCAACGAGCCCTGCTCCTCGCTGGCCTCACGCACCCGCATCAAGACGCTCACCGAGCAGACCCGCGTGGACAACGCGCGGTTCTTCGACGACGACATCGACCAGGTGCCGCACCACGTCATCACCCAGGGCATCGGCACCATCCTCGACGCCCGCCACCTGGTGCTGCTGGCCACCGGCGAGGGCAAGGCCGAGGCGGTCGCGCAGACCGTCGAGGGCCCGGTCTCCTCCCTGGTGCCGGCCTCCGCGCTCCAGCTGCACCCGCACGCCACCGTCGTCGTGGACGAGGCCGCCGCCTCGAAGCTGAAGCTGGCCGACTACTTCCGCCACGCCTACGCGAGCAAGCCGGAGTGGCAGGGCCTCTAGGCCGCTCCGGTGTGCACAAGGGCCGGGCACCCCTGGGGGTGCCCGGCCCTTGTGCATACCGGTTCGGCTCACCGGATCCGTTGCCGCTCTCAGCAGCCGGCGATGATCTCCGCGGCCGCTCGGCCGCAGACCCGCGCGGCCCCGTGCGTGGCGATGTGCAGCGCACCGCGCGGCTCGGCCCGGGGCAGGCCCATCTCGACCACGACGGTGTCCGGCCGGGCCGCGACCAGGGCGTCCACCGCCTCGGTCATCCACGGGTGCCGGTGGGCGTCGCGGACGACGGCCACGATGGTGCGGCCGCCCGCGGCGGCGAGCACCTCGGCGGCCGTGGCGCCCTCGCCGAAGCGGCCGGACTCGGTGTCCGCGACCAGCTCCGCGAGTTCGGCGGCCGGACCCCACGGGGTCTCGTCGCCGACCGCGATGTTCGCGACGGGTGCGAGGGTGGCCACGTACGCCGAGGTGACCGGCTTGCGCTCGCCGGTGACCTGGACCGCGCGGCGGGCCGCCGTCAGGCCGATGCCGGCCGAGCCGGGCGCGCTCCCCTCCTCAACGGGCGCGCCCGGCGCAGCGGCCGCCCGGGCCTGCCGGGTCCAGTCGGCGAGGGCCCGCACCCGGGCGGCGGCGTCGGCGAGCCGCTCCTCCGGGAGGTGTCCCTCGCGCACGGCGTTCACGAGTGCGTCGCGCAGGCGCAGCACGGTGTCCTCGTCGGCGAGTCCGCCGCCGACGCAGATGGCGTCGGCGCCGGCGGCGATGGCGAGCACGGAGCCGCGCTCGATGCCGTAGGTGCCGGCGATGGCGTTCATCTCCATGCCGTCGGTGACGATCAGGCCCTGGTAGCCCAGCTCCTCGCGCAGCAGGCCGGTGAGGATCTGCGGGCTGAGGGTGGCGGGCCGGGTCGGGTCGAGCGCGGGCAGCAGGATGTGGGCGCTCATGATCGCCTTGGTGCCCGCGGCCATGGCGGCCTTGAAGGGCACGAGTTCGCGGGCGTAGAGCGTGTCCAGGCCGGCGTCGATCCGCGGCAGCGCGTGGTGCGAGTCGACGTTGGTGTCGCCGTGGCCCGGGAAGTGCTTGGTGCAGGCGGCGACGCCGGCGGCCTGGAGGCCCTCGACGTACGCGGCGGTGTGCCGGGCGGCCAGCTCGGTGTCGGCGCCGAAGGAGCGCACCCCGATGACCGGGTTGTCGGGGTTGGAGTTGACGTCGGCCGAGGGGGCCCAGTTGAGGTTCACCCCGCACTCGGCGAGCCGGCGGCCGAGTTCGCGGGCCACCTCGCGGGTGAGCGCGGTGTCGTCCACGGCGCCGAGGGCGAGGTTGCCGGGGAAGGAGGAGCCGCCGCGGACCTCCAGGCGGGTGACGTCGCCGCCCTCCTCGTCGATGGCGACGAGGACGTCCTCGCGCTCGGCGCGCAGTTGCGCGGTGAGGGAGGCCAGCTGGTCCGGCGCGGCGATGTTGCGGCCGAAGAGGCCGACCGCGGTGAGGCCTTCGGAGACCTGGCGCAGCAGCCAGTCGGGGGCGGTGGTGCCGAGGAAGCCGGGCTGGAGCACGGCCAGGGCGTCACGGGTGAGTCCGTCGTTTCCGGGTGCGGTGGAGCGGTGCGCGAGGATCGTCATCGGGAGCAGGTCATCCCTTCACTGCGCCGGCGGTCAGACCCGCGGCCATCTTGCGCTGGACCACCAGGAACAGCGCGATGATCGGGACCGCGAGCATGGTGGAGCCGGCCATCATCGGGGCGAACTCGGTGCCGTTCTTCGTGATGAAGTTGCTGAGCCAGACGGTGGCGGTCTGGTTCTGCTGGCTCATGAGCATCAGGGCGTACAGGTACTCGTTCCAGGCCTGGATGAACCCGTAGACCGAGGTGGCGACCATGCCCGGGGCGAGCAGCGGGAAGACCACGCGGATGAAGGCGCCGGTCGGGGTGCAGCCGTCGACCATGGCGGCCTCTTCGAGCTCCTTCGGGATGTTCACGATGAAGCCGCGCAGGGTCCACACGGTGAAGGGCAGGATGAAGGTCAGGTACGTGATGATCAGGCCGGTCAGCCGGTCGTACTGGCCCAGGTCGTTGAGCAGCAGGAAGACCGGGATGATCATCGCGACGAGCGGGACCATCTGGACGGCGAGGATGCCGACGATGACGGCCTTGCGGCCGCGGAAGGCGAAGCGCGAGATGGCCAGGGCGGCCAGCATGCCCACGAAGATGCCGATGAGGACGACGACGAGGGAGACGGTCAGGGAGCGGCCGACCGGTCCCCAGAAGTCGCTGATCTCCAGTGCCCGGCGGAAGTTGTCCAGGGTCCAGGAGGTCGGGAAGAAGTGCGGGCTCGGGTCGATGGCGTCCTTGGCGGGCTTGAACGCGGTGTTCAGCATCCAGTAGACGGGGAAGCCGGCCGTGACGAAGACGAGCAGGCCGAGGAGGTTCCAGCCGAGCTTCGACTTCTTGAAGCCCTTGCGGCCTGCGCCGCGCGGGGTCGCGGTGGTCGTGGTCACTCCACCTCTCCGATCTTGAGCATCTGGCGCATGTACGCGGCGACGACGCCGAGCAGCAGCAGGACGGTCACCAGGGCGATGGCGGAGCCGCCGGAGTAGTCGTTGACCACGAAGGCCTGCTGGTACGAGTACGTGGTCAGCAGCTGGAACTCGGCTTCGGGGTTGCCGTTGCGCATCACGAAGACCTGCGGGAAGACGCCCATGTCCCAGATGACCGAGAGGGTGGTCAGCATGACGATGATCGGCTTCAGGATGGGCAGGGTGACGTGGCGGAACACGCCCCAGGCGCCGGCGCCGTCGAGGCGCGCGGCCTCCTCCAGCTCCTTGGGCACCTGGGTGAGGCCGGCGCTGAGGGTGATGACCACGAAGGGCACGGCGCCCCAGACCACGAGGAGCATGATCACGGCGAGGCCCTCGGGGCCGCTGGCGAACCAGTTGTGGCCGATCATGTCCACGCCGGGGAGCTTGCTCAGCAGGTAGTTGAGCACGCCGTAGTCGGAGTCGAAGAGCCACTTGAAGATGGCGGTGGCGACCAGGATGGGCATGCCCCAGCTGGCGACCAGTGCGATGTTGATCAGCGTCTTGACCCAGCCGGAGACCCGCTGGAGGAGCAGGGCGATGACCATGCCGATGACCATGGTCAGGATGACCGCGCCGACGGTGAAGAGCACCGTGCGCAGGACCACGGACCAGAAGACGCCGTCACCGAGGATCTTGGTGAAGTTGTCGAAGCCGACCCACTCGGCGTCCTTGAACCCCCACAGCTCGGCCTTGCCGAAGCTCTGGAAGGAGAGGGACACCAGTCTGTAGAGCGGGTATCCCATGACGAGCACGATGACCAGCAGGCAGGGGGCCAGCAGCAGCCAGGGGGTGGCTGTGGAGCCCTTGCGGGTGGTCTTCCCCGGCCTGCCCGTGATCCCTGTGCCCGCTCCGGTGGAAGGCTGCTGCTTCGCCGGTGGCAGGTCGGCGGTGGTTGTCTGTGCGGCACTCATCGCGCGCTCCTCGGGGGTCCCTCTCTTGTCACGGGCAGCAGGGCCCCGCCGTCGGTCAGCGGCGGGGCCCTGCTCGCTCAGGTCACTTGGTGTTGATGACCTTGTCGATGGCGGCGTCGGCGGCCTTGGCGGCGTCCTCGACGGACTTCTTGCCGTTGCCGATCTCGACGAGCATCGTCTGGAGGACCTTGGCCTTCTCGACCTGGCCCCAGCCCGGAGCGGTGGGGACGAACCAGGAGGACTCGGCCGCGGTGGCGGCGACCTGGGTCTTCGGGTCGGCCTTCAGCGGCGCGAGGTCCGTCTTGTTGTTGGGCAGGTTGCCCTTGGCGATCAGACCGGCCTGGCCCTTGGCGCCGGTGAAGGCGTTGATCCACTCGGCCGCGATGTCCTGGGCGTCCGACTTGGACGGGATGGCCAGGTCGGAGCCGCCGAGGAAGACCGGGAGGTTCTTGCCGTTCGGGCCGGGCATCACGAAGTTCTCGATCTTGTCGGCGAGCTTGCCGACCTTGTCGTTCTCCGGGGTGGCGGAGGTGGCGCCCTCCCAGGCGGCGGCGAAGATCGTGGCCGCGTTGCCCTGGCCGAAGACGACCGGGCGGTCGGCCTCGTCCTTGGTCTTGTCCGCGTGCATGTACTTGTCGAGGATCTCCTTGTACTGCTTGAGACCCTTGAGCGACTCGGGGGAGGACAGCGAGGCCTTCCACTGGCCGCCCTCGTTCTTGGCGATCGCGCCGCCCGCGTCGTAGACGAAGGACATCGCGGCGTACCAGTCCGGCGAGGGCTGGTACCAGGCGCTGAACTTGTCGCCCTTCTTCTTCTGGACCGCGTCGAGGGCCTTGGTCAGCTCGGCCCAGCTCTTCGGGGCGGCCTTGACGCCTGCCTCGGCGGCTATGTCCTTGCGCCAGGTGCCCACGCGGCCGCCGGCGTAGTAGGGGACGCCGTAGGTCTTGCCGTCGTACGTGACGGACTCCTTGAGGGCGTCGAGCCACGCGGAGGAGTTGTCGAACTTCGACGGGTCCACCTCGGCGAAGGCGCCGGTGGACATGTAGCCGATCATCTCGGAGTTGCCCATCTCGACCACGTCGGGGGCCTTGTCCGTGGCGAGGACGGCGTCCAGCTTGGCGTTCTTGTCCGGCCAGCCGTAGTACTCGTGCTTGACCTTCAGCCCCGGGTGCTTGGCGGCAATGGCGTCGTCGGCCGCCTTGACCAGGTCCGGCCAGTTGTTCTGCGCGTCGACGGTCAGCCAGACGGTGATCTCCTTGGCGCCGGAGGCCTTGTTGCCGCCCTCCTTCTTGTCGCCGTCGGAACCGCCACACGCCGCCAGGCCGATAACCATGCCCGCGACACCAACCGCCGCGATGAGCTTGCGCTTCACGCCACCCTCCTCAGGGATGCCTGCACTCCCCCTGCCCGCCGACGGTGACAATCGCCAAGTACTGCCCGTGGGGCCGGGATCTGATCCATATTGGTTTAGACCAGTAGCCTGGAGCTTGGCCTAGACCTTTGGGGGTGTCAAGGGTCTAATAAACGAGGTGTCAGTCCGTTACCGGACCGACACCTCAGGGAGGGGCGAGGTCCGTGCTCCGGCCCGTGTCACGATGTGACCGCACACAACGGAGGAGCCGGTTTTGGCAACGGGACTGGAGTCGGGAAGGCGGGCGGCCATGGCCACCGAAGGGGCGCTCACGGAGCCGGAGAGCGGGGCAGCCACTCGCACCGCACGCGTGCCCAAGTACTACCGGCTCAAGCGGCATTTGCTCGAAATGACCGAAACGCTGCCCCCCGGCACCCCGGTCCCGCCGGAGCGCACGCTGGCGGCCGAGTTCGACACCTCCCGGACCACGGTCCGGCAGGCACTGCAGGAGCTCGTGGTCGAAGGGCGGCTGGAGCGCATCCAGGGCAAGGGCACCTTCGTCGCCAAGCCCAAGGTCTCCCAGGCGCTGCAACTGACCTCGTACACGGAGGACATGCGCGCCCAGGGGCTGGAGCCCACGTCCCAGCTGCTGGACATCGGGTACGTGACCGCCGACGACACCCTCGCCGGGCTGCTCAAGATCGCCACCGGGGGCCGGGTACTGCGCATCGAGCGCCTGCGGCTGGCCAGCGGCGAGCCCATGGCCATCGAGACCACGCACCTGTCGGCGAAGCGCTTCCCGGCCCTGCGCCGCTCGCTCGTCAAGTACACGTCCCTCTACACCGCCCTCGCGGAGGTGTACGACGTGCACCTCGCCGAGGCCGAGGAGACCATCGAGACCTCGCTGGCCACCCCGCGCGAGGCCGGCCTGCTCGGCACCGACGTCGGCCTGCCGATGCTCATGCTGTCGCGGCACTCCCTCGACGCGGAGGGCGAGCCCGTGGAGTGGGTCCGCTCGGTCTACCGCGGCGATCGATACAAGTTCGTTGCCCGACTCCAGCGCCCCGCCGTCTGATCCGTAGAACACTCTCGTACGGATGTCGGACGGGGGCTTACGTTCAGCGGTCGGTCCCCGTAGATTCCTGCGATCACGCAGATGATCAACGAGGGGACGAGATCATGCCGGAACCTGGATCAAACGGCACGGAACGGAACACGGCGGGTTCGGCCGCAGGGCCGGACTCGCCGTCCTCTGCAGGGCGGATGACGCCCAGGTCGATCGCGGTCTGGTCGCTGGTCGCCCTCGTGGGAGCCGTCGGCTGGGCCGTGCTCGCGCTCTCCCGGGGCGAGGAGATCTCGGCCGCCTGGATGCTGGCCGCGGCCCTGGGCTCGTACGCCATCGCGTACCGGTTCTACGCGCGCTTCATCGCCCACCGCGTGCTGAAGGTGGACAAGACGCGGGCCACCCCCGCCGAGCGCCTTGACAACGGTGTCGACTTCCACCCGACGGACCGCCGGGTGCTCTTCGGCCACCACTTCGCCGCCGTGGCCGGGGCCGGCCCGCTGGTCGGCCCGGTCCTCGCCGCGCAGATGGGCTACCTGCCCGGGACCATCTGGATCGTGGCCGGCGTGATCTTCGCCGGCGCGGTCCAGGACATGGTCACCCTGTTCTTCTCCACCCGGCGCGACGGCCGTTCGCTCGGCCAGATGGCCCGCGAGGAGATCGGCCCGTTCGGCGGGGCGGCCGCGCTCCTCGCGGTGTTCGCCATCATGATCATCCTGCTGGCGGTGCTGGCGCTGATCATCGTCAACGCCCTCTCGCACTCCCCGTGGGGCGTGTTCTCCATCGGCATGACCATCCCGATCGCCCTGTTCATGGGCGTCTACCTGCGCATCCTGCGGCCGGGCCGGGTCACCGAGGTCTCCCTGATCGGCGTGGCCCTGCTGCTGCTCGCGATCGTCGCCGGCGGCTGGGTGGCCGAGTCCTCCTTCGCGGACGTCTTCACGCTGGAGAAGGAGACCCTGGTCGTCTGGATGGTCGTCTACGGCTTCCTGGCCTCGGTGCTGCCGGTGTGGCTGCTCCTCGCCCCCCGCGACTACCTCTCCACCTTCATGAAGATCGGCACCATCGCCCTCCTCGCCGTGGGCGTGGTCGTCGCCATGCCCACCCTGAAGATGCCCGCCGTCACGGACTTCGCGAGCCGCGGCGACGGCCCGGTCTTCGCCGGCTCGATGTTCCCCTTCGTCTTCATCACCATCGCCTGCGGCGCGCTCTCCGGCTTCCACTCCCTGGTCTCCTCGGGCACCACCCCGAAGATGATCCAGAAGGAGACCCAGGTCCGGATGATCGGCTACGGGGCCATGCTCACGGAGTCCTTCGTCGCGGTCATGGCCGTCATCGCGGCCTGCATCATCGAGCCCGGCCTCTTCTTCGCCGTGAACTCCCCGCCGGGGGTCGTCGGCACCACCGTCGAGGCCGCCTCGCAGGCCGTCGGGAACTTCGGCTTCGCCCTCTCCGGGGCGGACCTGGCCCAGGCCGCCAAGGACGTGGAGGAGGCCACCCTGCTCTCCCGCACCGGCGGCGCCCCGACCTTCGCACTCGGAATGTCGGAGATCTTCTCGTCGGTGTTCGGCGGGTCCTCGATGAAGGCGTTCTGGTACCACTTCGCGATCATGTTCGAGGCCCTCTTCATCCTCACCACCCTCGACGCCGGCACCCGCGTGGGCCGCTTCATGCTCCAGGACACCCTGGGCAACGTGGCCAAGCCCTTCAAGCAGGTCAGCTGGAAGCCCGGCGTGTGGATCACCAGCGCGGTGGTCGTCGGGGCCTGGGGCTACTTCCTGTGGGTGGGCGTGAAGGACCCGCTGGGCGGCATCAACCAGCTCTTCCCGCTGTTCGGCATCGCGAACCAGCTGCTCGCCGCGGTGGCCCTGGCCGTCTGCACCACCCTGCTCGTGAAGTCCGGCCGGCTGAAGTGGGCCTGGGTCACCGGCGTGCCGCTCGCCTGGGACGCCGTGGTCACCCTCACCGCCAGCTGGCAGAAGGTGTTCTCCGAGGACCCGCGGGTGGGCTTCTTCGCCCAGCGCGACAAGTTCCAGGCGGGCATCGACGCCGACAAGGTGCTGCCGCCCGCCAAGACCATGGACGAGATGCACACCGTGGTCACCAACGCCACCGTGGACGGGGTCCTGTCCGCCCTCTTCGCCCTGCTGATCGTGGTCGTGCTGGCGGACGCCGCCCGGGTCTGCATCAAGGCCGTCCGCAGCCCGGAGTCGGTCCGGCTGCACGAGACCCCGTACACCCGCTCCGCGATCGTGGCCCCGGCCGGGCTCCTGCCCACCGAGGAGGAGCGGGCCGAACTGGCCGCCGCCGGCCTGGACTCGGGCGGGGGCCGGCAGCGGGAGTCCGTGGCGCCGTGAGCGCCCGCGCACTCCTCGCCCGGATCCGCTTCTACGTCCGCGAGTTCTCCGGCGAGGCGGCCTACGACCGTTACGTCGCCCACACCCGCGGACACGACCCGCAGGCGCCCGTCCTGAGCCGGCGGGCGTTCGAACGGGCCCGCACGGACGCCCGCGAGGGGGACCCCCGCGAGGGCTTCCGCTGCTGCTGAACCCCCTCCCCGCCCCGTACGAAGGGCCCCGCCGCACCCGGCGGGGCCCTTCGCCGTACCCGCCCCGAGCCGGTCAACGGGCCCTTCCGGAACAGGCCGTGCTCACGTACAGCCCCCAGGCGAAGGCGTAGCGCAATCAGCCGGACACAACATCTAGGGGGTCGCACACGAGGCTGCCCCCACATGTATGCTCGTCCTCGCTGTCGTCGCAGGGGAATCCGGTGGGAATCCGGAACTGTCCCGCAACGGTATGAGATGCACTGATCTGTGCGATGCGAGTCCGAAGACCTGCCGACAGCGCACCCGGGTCGACCGAGCCGGGTCCAGACACGTCCGGGTCTCGCGGGTTGGGCCGGCGGACGCCATGCGGAGACGCGCTGCCCGCCCTGCCACGGGCCGCCGCGCGCCCCCTTCCGCGTGCGCGCTCGCACCCCGCCCCGAAGGCAACGGGCCGAGCGAGGGAGAGCCCCCACCGTGACCATCGCGCCTTCCGCACCGCGCGCCGAGTCCGACCAGCCCGAGGCCGAAGGCCCCGGCGCCGCGCTGCTGCGCACCCTCACCGACCTCACCGCCGACCTGCCCGACACCGACCCCGGCCGGGTGGCCGCCGCCGCCCTGCGCGGCCGCAGCGCCGACGCGGACGAGGCCGAGCTGCGCGGGCTTGCCACCGAGGCGGCCGCGGGGCTCATCTCCGAGGACCCGGCGTACTCCAAGCTCGCCGCCCGCCTGCTCACCCTCGCCATCGCGGAGGAGGCCGCCGGTCAGGGCGCGACCTCCTTCTCGGCCTCCGTCGCCACCGGCCACGCCGAGGGCCTGATCGCCGACCGCACCGCGGAGTTCGTCCGCGCCCACGCGGCCCGGCTGGACGCCCTGGTCGAGCAGTCCCTCGCGGAGGGGGCCGACGACCGCTTCGGCTTCTTCGGCCTGCGCACCCTGCACAGCCGCTACCTGCTGCGCCACCCGATCACCCGGCAGGTCGTCGAGACCCCGCAGCACTTCATGCTGCGCGTGGCCTGCGGCCTGGCCGAGGACGAGTCGGTGCGCGCGGTGGAGGAGGTGGCCTCGCTGTACCGGCTGATGAGCCGCCTGGACTACCTGCCGTCCTCCCCCACCCTCTTCAACTCCGGCACCCGGCACCCGCAGATGTCCTCCTGCTACCTGCTGGACTCCCCGCTGGACGAGCTGGACTCGATCTACGACCGCTACCACCAGGTGGCGCGCCTGTCGAAGCACGCGGGCGGCATCGGCCTGTCCTACTCGCGCATCCGCGCCCGCGGTTCGCTGATCCGCGGCACCAACGGCCACTCCAACGGCATCGTCCCGTTCCTGAAGACCCTCGACGCCTCCGTGGCCGCGGTGAACCAGGGCGGCCGCCGCAAGGGCGCCGCCGCCGTGTACCTGGAGACCTGGCACGCGGACATCGAGGAGTTCCTGGAGCTGCGGGACAACACGGGCGAGGACGCCCGCCGCACCCACAACCTCAACCTCGCGCACTGGATCCCGGACGAGTTCATGCGCCGCGTGAACGCCGACGGCGAGTGGTCGCTGTTCTCCCCGTCCGACGTGCCCGAGCTGGTCGACCTGTACGGCGACGAGTTCGACGAGGCGTACCGCAAGGCCGAGGCGGCAGGCCTGGCCAAGAAGTCCATGCCGGCCCGCGAGCTGTACGGCCGCATGATGCGCACCCTCGCGCAGACCGGCCAGGGCTGGATGACGTTCAAGGACGCCTCCAACCGGACCGCGAACCAGACCGCCCTGCCCGGCAGCGTGGTCCACTCCTCCAACCTCTGCACCGAGATCATCGAGGTCACCGACGACGGCGAGACGGCCGTCTGCAACCTCGGCTCGGTCAACCTCGGCGCGTTCGTGGCCGACGGCGCGATGGACTGGGAGCGGCTGGACGAGACCGTCCGCACCGCCGTGACCTTCCTCGACCGGGTCGTGGACATCAACTTCTACCCGACCGAGCAGGCGGGCCGCTCCAACGCCCGCTGGCGGCCGGTGGGCCTGGGCGCCATGGGCCTCCAGGACGTGTTCTTCAAGCTGCGCCTGCCCTTCGACTCGGCCGAGGCGAAGGCCCTGTCCACGCAGATCGCCGAGCGCATCATGCTCGCCGCGTACGAGGCCTCCGCGGACCTCGCCGAGCGCAACGGCCCGGTGCCCGCGTGGGAGCAGACCCGTACCGCCCAGGGCGTCCTGCACCCGGACCACTACAACAGCGCGGCCGAGCGCCACTGGCCGGAGCGCTGGGAGGCGCTGCGCGCCCGCATCGCCGAGACCGGCATGCGCAACTCGCTGCTGCTGGCGATCGCGCCGACCGCCACGATCGCCTCGATCGCGGGCGTGTACGAGTGCATCGAGCCGCAGGTCTCCAACCTCTTCAAGCGCGAGACCCTCAGCGGTGAGTTCCTCCAGGTCAACGGCTACCTGGTCGAGGACCTCAAGAAGCTGGGCGTGTGGGACGCGCAGACCCGCGAGGCGCTGCGCGACGCCTCCGGCTCGGTGGCCGGCTTCGGCTGGATCCCGGCCGAGGTGCGCGAGCTGTACCGCACGGCGTGGGAGATCCCGCAGCGCGGCCTGATCGACATGGCGGCGGCCCGCACCCCGTACCTCGACCAGAGCCAGTCCCTGAACCTGTTCATGGAGACGCCCACCATCGGCAAGCTCAGCTCGATGTACGCGTACGCCTGGAAGCAGGGCCTGAAGACCACGTACTACCTGCGCTCGCGCCCGGCGACGAAGATCGCCCGCGCCGCGTCGGCCGCGTCCGCCGTCCCGGCCGCAGCCCCTGCGGCCCAGCTCCCCCAGGCGCTCGACGCCGAGGCGCTGGCCTGCTCCCTTGAGAACCCCGAGTCCTGCGAGGCCTGCCAGTAATGAGCACCACCCGTAAGCAGAACCTGCTCGACCCCGGCTTCGAGCTGACCCTGCGCCCGATGCGCTACCCGGACTTCTACGAGCGCTACCGGGACGCGATCAAGAACACCTGGACCGTGGAGGAGGTCGATCTCCACTCGGACGTGGCCGACCTCGCGAAGCTGACGCCGGCCGAGCAGCACATGATCGGCCGCCTGGTCGCGTTCTTCGCCACCGGCGACTCGATCGTGGCGAACAACCTGGTCCTGACGCTGTACAAGCACATCAACTCCCCGGAGGCGCGCCTGTACCTGTCGCGCCAGCTGTTCGAGGAGGCCGTGCACGTCCAGTTCTACCTGACGCTGCTCGACACCTACCTGCCCGATCCGGAGGACCGCGCGGCGGCCTTCGCGGCGGTCGAGAACATCCCCTCCATCCGCGAGAAGGCGCAGTTCTGCTTCAAGTGGATGGACTCGGTCGAGAAGATCGACCGGCTGGAGACGCAGGCCGACCGCCGGCGCTTCCTGCTGAACCTGATCTGCTTCGCCGCGTGCATCGAGGGCCTGTTCTTCTACGGCGCCTTCGCGTACGTGTACTGGTTCCGGTCGCGCGGCCTGCTGCACGGCCTGGCCACCGGCACCAACTGGGTGTTCCGCGACGAGACCATGCACATGAACTTCGCGTTCGAGGTCGTGGACACGGTCCGCAAGGAGGAGCCCGAGCTCTTCGACGACGAGCTGCGGCAGCAGGTCACGGACATGCTGAAGGAGGCCGTCGAGGCGGAGCTGCAGTTCGGCCGCGACCTGTGCGGCGACGGCCTGCCCGGCATGAACACCGAGTCGATGCGCGAGTACCTCCAGTGCGTCGCCGACCAGCGCCTGGTGCGCCTCGGCTTCGCCCCGGTCTACGGCTCGGAGAACCCGTTCTCCTTCATGGAGCTCCAGGGCGTCCAGGAGCTGACGAACTTCTTCGAGCGCCGCCCGTCGGCGTACCAGGTGGCCGTCGAGGGCACCGTGGACCTCGACGAGGACTTCTAGGAGTTCCGCGGGACCCCTTGTGCACCGCCGATGCCGCTTCCGGACCGTGGGTCCGGGGGCGGCATCGCCGCGTCCGGGCGGGGTTCCCGTCGCGCGGCCCGTCAGCCGCCCGCGGCGTGCCGGACGGCGATGCGGGGCCGGCGGCGGCCGGTCTCCGTCGCGCAGTTCCCGGCGGCGATGCGCTCGGCGCGCAGGGAGGCCGCGCGCAGCTGCCGGTCGATGCGGCGGTCGCGGAGGGTTCCGTACAGGGCGGGGCCGAGGAGCAGGGCGGCGGCGGACAGGACGGCGAGGTAGTTCAGGAACGTGCTCATGGCTCCACTCTCGTGGGGCCGTCGCCTTCCCGGCAGTGGCAGGACTGTCATGAAACAACGAATTGCTGCCACACTGGAGGCATGCTGAACAACGTGGCCGTGGCCGTCGTGAACGGGGTCGCCCCCTTCGAGCTCGGGGTCTTCTGCGAGGTCTTCGGCATCGACCGCAGCGAGATGGGACTGCCGGTGTACGACTTCGCCGTGTGCGCCGCCGAGCCGGGCCCGGAGCCGCTCACGGTCGGCGCCGGCGCCTTCCGGGTGCTCGCCCCGCACGGGCTGGAGCGCCTCGCCGAAGCGGACCTGGTCTGCCTGCCCGCCGACCGGGAGGCACCGGTGCGCGACTACCCCGAACCCCTGCTGGAGGCGGTCCGCGCCGCCGTGGACCGCGGCGCCCGCGTCCTGAGCGTGTGCAGCGGCGCGTTCGTCCTGGGGGCGGCCGGGCTGCTCGACGGACGCCGCTGCACGACCCACTGGATGCACGCCCAGGCCCTGGCCCGGCGCTTCCCCCGGGCCCTGGTGGACCCGGACGTGCTCTACGTGGACGAAGGCCCGGTGATCACCGCCGCGGGCACCGCGTCCGGGATCGACGCCTGCCTGCACGTGGTGCGGCAGGAGCACGGCGCCGAGGTGGCCAACACGATCGCCCGCCGGATGGTCGTGCCGCCCCACCGGGACGGCGGCCAGGCCCAGTTCATCCAGCGCCCGCTGCCGCGCACCAGCTGCGACACGGTCGGCGAGGTGCTCGGCTGGATGACCGAGCACTTGGCGGAGGAGATCACCGTGGAGCAGCTCGCGGACCGGGCGCACATGTCACCGCGCACCTTCGCCCGCCGCTTCCTCCAGGAGACGGGCACCACCCCGTACCGCTGGCTGCTGCGCCGCCGGGTGCTGTTCGCGCAGGAGCTGCTGGAGACGACCGACGACACGGTGGACTCGGTCGCCGGCCGCTGCGGCTTCGGCAACGCCGCCGCACTGCGCCACCACTTCCTGCGCACGCTCGGCACCACCCCGAACGCCTTCCGCCGCACCTTCCGCGGCCCGCAGGCCGCGGAGGTGACGGGGGCGGCGTGACCCGCGCGGCCCGGCGGCCGTACGGCTACTGCGGGTTCGGGACGGTCTCGTAGCGCGGGGTGCCCTCGGCCATCTGGCGCAGCGCGTCCTTGCGGTCGCGCTTCGAGAGGCGGTCGATGTACAGGTAGCCGTACAGGTGGTCGGTCTCGTGCTGGAGGCAGCGGGCGAAGTAGCCGGTGCCGCGGACCTTGATCGGGTTGCCCTGGGCGTCCTGGCCGTGCACCTCGGCGTAGTCCGGGCGGGCCAGCGCCGCGTACGCGGTCGGGACCGACAGGCAGCCCTCGTTGGAGTCGTCGAGGATGCGGCGGTCGGCCGGCAGCTCCTGGAGGACCGGGTTGACGACCACGCCGGTGTGGCGCACGCCCTCGTCGTCGGGGCAGTCGTACACGAAGACCTTCAGGTCCACGCCGATCTGGTTGGCGGCCAGGCCCACGCCCTCGGCGGCCTTCTGGCTCGCGAACATGTCGTCGATCAGCGCGGCCAGCTCGTCGCCGAACTCGGTGACGTCCTTGCACTCGCGGTGGAGCACGGGGTTGCCGACGACCGTGATGGGGCGGGCCGTACCGCGCTCCCGGTAGGCGAGCTCACGCGCCTCGCAGTCCTCGGTGTCCACGACGTAGCCGTCGTTGACCTCTGCGGGCTCGCCGACCGTGTTCTCCTGCTGCGCCATCTCCGCCGTACGCCTTCCGTAAGTCTCCGGTGTGCCCGTACAGACTACGGGGAGCTCTCAGCAGACTTCTTCGAGATCCCGCCACTCCCGGGTGTCCGGGCTGTCGGCCACCCACCCGTCGAGCAGTCCGCGCACCAGCCCGGCCGGGGCCGCGATCCCGCACTCCCGCTCGGGCACCCACAGCGAGCCGGAGCCCGCCGTCCGGTGGCCCAGCGGTCCCGGGTGCCCGGGCTCGCTGTGGTCGTGCGGGTCCAGGTGCTCCCCGTCGCCCTCACCGCTGGG
This sequence comes from Streptomyces sp. NPDC030809, assembly GCF_055572195.1. Lineage (NCBI taxonomy): Bacteria > Bacillati > Actinomycetota > Actinomycetes > Kitasatosporales > Streptomycetaceae > Streptomyces > Streptomyces sp. NPDC030809. The sequence goes on along the minus strand of NZ_JBVIDV010000016.1, from coordinate 96,576 downwards.
CATCGCGCTCTCCGAGCAGGTCCGGCACAGCAGCCGTACCGAGGAGGACCAGTCCTCCGCGGCGAAGCCGGCGTCCGAGGCCAGCTGCTCCAGGGCGTCCCGGTCCGCCTCGGTGGCCGCTTCCAGCAGCACCACCCAGGTCGGCACCGGCGAGGGCGCCCACAGCTCGATCTCGTCGAAGACCGGGTACGCCGGACCGGCCGCGGTCACCCGCTCGCCGTGCGGCACCCCGTCGTGCAGGACCACCTCGCCCCAGCGCCGCCCGGACGAGGGCAGCGGGATCGAGAGGACCTCCATCCGGGCCGGATCGAGCCTGCGGCCCCACACGACCTCGGCCTCGCCCTCGGGCGAGAGCCGCACCGCCGCGCTGCCGAGCTCCATGCCCACCGGCTCCCCGGTGCCCACGCCGCCGCGCTGGTCGCCCGGCACCTTCAGCCCGTACGCCTGCCAGGCCCGCCGGGCCAGCGGCCAGTCCTGCAGGGCGGTGGCGGCGATCCCCACGTTCCACCAGTCGGGTGCCCCGGTCTCCCGGTCGAGCAGGGCCACGGCGCGCAGCCCCGCGGCCCGCGCCTGCTCCCAGTCGTGCCGGAACTTGTGCAGCAGGGCCAGGTTGAACCAGGACTCCGACAGCCATGGCTCCATGTCGGCGGCGCGCGTCAGCAGCGCCCCCGCGTCCTCGTACCGGCCGTCGCCGATCAGCGTGAACGCGCGGTCGGTGGCCTGCCGCCACGAGGCGGAGGGCCGATGCCGTACCTTCCCGAAGATCCTCACGATTCCCGCCTGCCTGGGGGCACCTCCCAGCGGTGGCTGGGGGACTACGGTGCAGCCTTGCGGACACTCTCACTCGCATCCAACCATGCCCACTCGGACGGCCGCTCATTACCCATGGGTTACCCCGGTGCAGACGGGGCGACTCCGGCACGTCCGGGGCCTTTCCGGCCGCCCGGCCGCGGTCCGCGCACACCACTCGGACGGCCCCCCGGCGCAGCCCGGCGGCCGCCCCGCTGGAGCACCCGGGCCAGGGCCTCGACCACGGCGGGCTGGTAGTCGTGCGCGGTGCCCAGCCGCAGCTGCTCCAGGGCGGCGAGGGAGCCGCCCGGGTGCCGGGCCCCGCCCGCGAGGTCGTCGTAGGCGTTGACCGTGCGCACGATCCGGGCGCTGAGCGGCTGCTGCCGGTACGGGTCGGCCTGGCGCTCGACCACGACGGCCACCTCCTGGGGCACCCCGGTCTGCCGGGCCACCTCGCCGCCCAGCTCGGCGATCCGGCGCCGGTCGGCCTCGGGCAGCGGGGCAGTGGCCCCGCCGGGCACCGGGTCGACGAGGGCCAGCTGCCCGATGTCGTGCATGAGGGCGGCGTACTCCAGGACGGTGAGCTCCCGCTCGGAGAGGCCCAGGTCCCGGCCGACGGCGCAGCTGAGCGCGGCGACCCGGCGGGCGTGCCCGGGCTGCGTGCAGCCGGCGATCTCGGTGGCCCGGGCCAGCGAGGTGATCGTCTGCCGGTAGGTGGTGCGGACGGCGGCGATCCGGCGGAAGGACAGCTGGGTGAGCACCAGCGGCACGCTGAGGACGGGCAGGGCCCACAGCCCGGCGCCGGCCACCCCGAGGGCCATCACCACCCCGGTCGCGCAGATGGCCGAGCCGATCCCGGCGAGCGCGCGCAGCTGGTCGCGCAGCAGCGGCCCGTACGGCCATCCGGTGCGCGCGGCGGCGAGCGCGGCGGCGAGCACCGCGTCGCACAGGGCGCTCAGCCCGAGCAGGAGGACCAGGAAGAGCACCAGGTACGGGCCCTGGCCCAGCCGGTCGGTGAGCCGTCCGGAGTGGTGGAGCGGCTGGAAGCAGGCGGCGGCGAAGGCCACGGTGAGCACCCGGCGGGCGACGTGGTCGAGGGCGGGCCCGCGGCCCAGGGCCACGTGCGGCACGACCCCGACGAGCGCGGCCGCGACGACCACGGCGACGACCTGGAGCACCCCGTGGTGGGTGGCCTGGCCGGCGTTCTGCCCGAGCAGGGCGTACGCGAGGGCCCCGGCGGAGCCCAGCGGGGCGGGCTGGCGGTCCCCGGGGGGCAGCCGCCCGGCCCGGTCGCGCATGTCCCGGCGGGCCAGCTCCCCGACGGTGACGAGCACCCCGAAGGCGAGGGCGATGCGGGGTTCCACGACCCCGTGCCAGAGGGTGTGCCAGAGCCCGGCCGCGGTCAGCACCCCGGCCGCGGCCCGCACGCCCCACACGGTGGCCGTCCTCACCGCGCGCCTCCGGTGCCGCCGGGACCGCCGGCCGGGCCGCCGCCGCTGCCGGGCTCGCGGATGTGGTCGGGCCGGGCGGCGGGACCGGCCGGGGCGGCCGGGGGGACGGCGTCCGCGGGGGCGGCCGGCTGGGCGGGCAGGCCCGGCAGGCCCCCGCCCGCCGGGATCACCTGGAGGTCGGCGTCCGATGTCACCACCGGCCGCCAGCCGTGCCGGTCCACGGCCCGCACCAGGGCCGCCACCATGGCCGGGTCGAACTGCGCCCCGGCGCACCGCTCCAGCTCGGCCATGGCCACCGGCACCGGGCGGGCCCGGCTGTAGGAGCGGGTGGAGGTCATCGCGTCGAAGGCGTCGGCCACGGCCACCACCCGGGCCAGCACCGGGATCTGGTCCCCGGTCAGCCCGTACGGGTAGCCGGAGCCGTCCACCCGTTCGTGGTGGTGCAGGATCGCCGTACGGGCCTCGCCGAGGAAGCCGATCCCGCGCACCATCTCGTGCCCGTACTCCGGGTGCAGCTCGATGATCCGGCGCTCCTCCGGTGTGAGCGGCCCGTCCTTGCGCAGCAGCCGGGTGGGCACGCCGAGCTTGCCCACGTCGTGGAGGATCCCCGCGATGCGGACCACCTCCAGCCGGTCCTCCCCCATGCCCAGCTCGCGGGCGATCATGGCGGAGGCCTGGCCCACCCGCTCGCTGTGGCCGCGGGTGTAGCGGTCCTTGATGTCCACGGCCTGGACCAGGGCGCGGATGGTGGCCTGGTGGGCGGTGCGCTCGCGGTGGTACTGGGCGAAGACCCAGCAGGAGATGTACATCGGGAGCAGGACCAGGAGCGCGGCCGGGATCCCGTAGGGGCTGCGCCACATGACGGCCATCATCAGCCCGGCCGGCCCGTGCACGGCGTGCGGTCCGAGGGCGCCGGGCAGCAGTCCCCGCCAGGCGGCGCGGGCCGGCAGCCGTTCGGCGGCGGCCAGCACCCCGCCTTCGAGGGCGGCCAGCACCAGCCCGAAGACCACGGCCGCCGCGGCCGCCGGGAGGAGGACGTACGGGAAGTCCGGGACCCAGCCCGGGCCCCGGCCGGCGAGCGCCTCGGGCCCGCCGAGCAGGGCGTACACCCGTCCGGCGGACCAGGCGGCCAGGGCCTGCTGGGCGGCGTGCCACACCCGGCGGACCAGGGCGGGCCGCTGGCTCACCCGGCCGGCCAGGGCGCCGGGCACGGCCGCGAGCGCAGCGCCCGCGGGCGGGAGGAGGAAGACGGCGGCGAGCAGCACCGGGAAGAAGGCGCCGATGCCCTCGGGCACCCGGCTGCCCAGGAGCCGGGGCGCTTTGAGGACTTCCAGTGCGGGATAGAGCGCGGCCAGCGTCAACAGGGCCGCCCAGGGGGTGCTTTCGTCGGCCGGTGCGGGAACGGCACAGGCGATTGCGCCGAGAACGGCGCACACGATATAGACACGCGCCGCCGGCGGAAGCACCCGCATCGCGCTGCTCCTCCCCGTGTGCCCAGGCAAGTCGGGGTGCCGCCTCGAAGAGCGGTACCGACTGGGGAGAATATGGCGGCGCCCGATGCCGACGGGGCCCATTTTCGTATTGCGCCGTCCGGGCGCCCCCGGATTAGCACCTTCGGGTGAACGAAGTGCGTCTGTTCCGGGGGCGTTCGGGTGACCGGGAGGCGAATGCGCGCGGGCCGCCGGGAGCCCCGGCGGGCTCAGGTCGCGGCGGGTCCGGCGGCCGCGGGGCCCGCCGTGATGTCCTGGTCGGGGACGGCCTGGCCGGAGCGGATCAGCTCGATCCGGCCCATGACCTTGGAGCGCAGGTCGGTCGGGACGTCGTCCGAACCGCAGCAGCGCTTCACCAGCTTCTTCACGGCCTGTTCCAGGCCGTACTTCTCCAGGCAGGGATTGCACTCGCCGAAGTGCGTTTCGAACTTCGTGCAGTCGCTGTCCGGCATCTCGTGGTCGAGGAACTCATACAGGTGGTCCAGGACCTCAGAGCAGTCCGTCTCGTGCGGCTCTCCGCAGCTCATGAGCCCGAGCCTTTCCGGTCGTTCGACTCTCCCGCACCGGCGGGGACCAGCCCGCGCTCACGGGCGTAGTCCTCCAGCATCCCGCGGAGTTGACGGCGGCCACGGTGCAGTCGCGACATGACCGTACCGATGGGTGTACCCATGATGTCCGCGATCTCCTTGTACGCAAACCCCTCGACGTCCGCGAGATACACGGCGATGCGGAACTCTTCCGGAATGGCCTGAAGAGCTTCCTTCACATCGGAATCGGGCAGGTGGTCGAGGGCCTGCGACTCGGCGGAACGCAGACCGGTGGACATGTGCGACTCGGCGCGCGCCAGCTGCCAGTCCTCGATCTCCTCGGCCGCGCTGCGCTGCGGCTCGCGCTGCTTCTTGCGGTACGAGTTGATGAAGGTGTTGGTCAGGATGCGGTACAGCCACGCCTTCAGATTGGTCCCCTCGCGGAACTGGTGGAAGGACGCGTACGCCTTGGCGTACGTCTCCTGCACCAGGTCCTCCGCATCGGCCGGGTTGCGCGTCATGCGCAGGGCCGCGGAGTACATCTGGTCGAGGTAGCCGAGGGCGTCCCGCTCGAAGCGCAGGCTGCGCTCCTCGGTCGACTCCTCCGCGCGGACGTCGTCGGTCCCGGAAACAGGACCCACCTCCTCCAAGACCGTGGCAGACCCGAACGCGGACCCGCTCGAATCGGAGAATACGCGACCATCCCGACGGTCCGCCGCTCGAATGGGGGCCTTCTTGAGGTCCGTCTTGGGCGCCGCGAGCACCACCCACTCCAGGTCAGCGGCCTGCGGGCGGTCGGGGCAGATGGTCGAGCCCATGCGGTGCCTCTTCTCCTCTGGCTGTGCTGTACGTACCGACGTCCCGTACAACCCGGCCGCCGCGCAGCACATTCCCGCTGCCGGCGCCAGTCGTGCGAGCTGCGTCACGGGGCATCGGCCGCGCGTCACGCGGCGGGGCCCGCTCCCGGGGGCCCCGGACCTCCGGGCTCCGCTCAGGGGAAGAGGCGTTCCAGCCAGTCGCCGACGGTCCCGGCGATCAGTTCCAGGGCCGCCTCCTGGGTGAGCTCCGCCTTCTTGGGCACGGCGAACCCGTGGTCGGCGAACGGCACCCCGACCAGCTCGTGGTCCCCTTCCGGGAATTCCTCCGGCCGCCCGAAGGGGTCCCGGCCGCCCTGCACCACGAGGGCGGGCAGGCCCGCCCCGGTCAGCTCCCCGGCCCGCGAGCGCTCCGGCTTCCCCGGCGGGTGCAGCGGGAAGGACAGCGCGAGCACGGCCGCGGCCCCCAGCGCGGCCCCGGTCCGGCAGGCCACCCGGGCGCCCGCGCTGCGGCCGCCGGCGACCACCGGCAGCCCCGGCTCCGCGAGGGCCGGCCACAGCCCGCGCCAGCCCTCGTCCAGGGTCTTGGGGGCGGGGGCGACCTTCTTCCCGGCCACCCGCCAGGGCTGCTCGACCAGGGCCACGGAGAACCCGCGGGCGGGCAGGGCCTCCGACAGCGCCTGCAGGTCGCGGGCCTCGATGCCGCCGCCCGCGCCGTGGCCCACGGCGAGGACCGCACGGGCCCGGGCGGCGGGGACCCAGGTGACTCGGGCGTCCCCGGCCGGGGTGGGGACGGTCTCGATGCGCGTCATGGGCCCATCCTGCCCGCTGCCCGCCGCAGGTCAGAACAGGGTTCCGAGCTCCGGCGCGGCGAGTTCGGCGAGCAGCTCGGGCCCGTTGTTGCGCACGTTGCTCACGGCGGTGGCCACCGGGTAGGCGCGCATCAGCCCGGGCGGGGGCGGCTCCAGCAGCCCGCGCAGCTCCTCGGCGCCGGTGCGGGCCGGGTCCAGCCAGGCGTCCCAGCGGTCCGGGGTGAGCATCAGCGGCATCCGGGGGTGGATCTCGGCGAGGCTGCGCGGCCCGTCGGCGGGGGCGGCCGCCAGCGGGGCGGTCTCGGCCTCGGCGGTCAGCACGGAGCAGGTGGCCCACCAGGCCTGCGGGTGCCCGTCGGGCAGGGCCGGGTCGCGCCAGAACTCGTATATGCCGGCCATGGCGAACACCGAGCCGTCGGCGGGCAGCACGAAGTACGGCTGCTTGCGGGGCCGCTTGCGCCGGCCCTCGACCTCCAGCTGCCGTTCCTCGGCGCCGGTGACCCACTCGTAGTAGCCGTCGGCGGGGACGATGCAGCGGCGCTGGGCGAAGGGGCCGCGGAACGAGGGCTTCTCGTGCACGGTCTCGGAGCGGGCGTTGATCATCCGGGCGGCGCCCTCCGCGTTCGGCGCCCAGGAGGGCACCAGCCCCCACCGGAGGACCCGCAGCTGCCGAACCGGACGGCGGTCCGCCGCGTCTTTCAGAGGGCGGTCGAGCACCACGTGGACCTCCTTGGTGGGGGCCACGTTCCAATCGGGGGCGAGGGTCTCCGAGGGTTCCCACTTCTCGATGCCGAACTGTTCGACGAGGTCCTCGGGCCGCCGGCTCGCTGCATACCTACCGCACATGGCTGCCACACTGCCATGGCCGCCACCCCGCACCGCAAGGAGTCCGCCACCTGATGGACAGCACCTCCCTCGCCGGCCTCTGGGACCGGCTCACCGGCATACAGGAGGCGCCCGCGCCCTGGCTGGTGGCCGCGACCGCCGCGGCCGCGCTCGCCGCCGTCGTCCCGCGCCCGGTGTGGCTGGTCGCCCGCAACGCGATCACCATCGCCCACGAGGGCGGGCACGGGCTGGCCGCGGTCCTCACGAACCGCCGGCTCCGCGGCATCCGGCTGCACTCGGACACCAGCGGGCTGACCGTCAGCCGCGGCCGCCCCACCGGGCCCGGCATGATCCTCACCGCCGCCGCCGGCTACACCGCCCCCTCGCTGCTGGGCCTGGGCGGGGCCTGGCTGCTGGCCGCGCACCGCGTGACCCTGCTGCTGTGGGTGGCCACCGCCCTGCTGCTCCTCATGCTGCTGTCCATCAGGAACGCGTACGGGGTCTTCACGGTCCTCCTCAGCGGCGGGACCTTCCTGCTGGTGTCCTGGCTGGCCCCCGAGGGGGTGCAGGCCGCCTTCGCCTACACGGCGGTCTGGTTCCTGCTGCTGGGCGGTGTCCGCCCGCCCTTCGAGCTCCAGCGCAAACGGCGGCTCCAGGGCGCCCCGGACTCGGACGCCGACCAGCTCGGGCGGCTCACCCACACCCCCGCCGGCGCCTGGCTCCTGTTCTTCCACGTCGTCTCGCTCACCTCGCTGAGCGGCGGCGGCCGGTGGCTGCTCGGACTGTGAGACCCGGCGGGCGCTCCGGCTCCGGCACCCGGCCCAGGGCCTAAAGTAAGGGCCATGACCTCGACCTCAGCGCCCCACGACCTCTGGCCCGCCCCGCTCGCCGACGGGGCCGTGCGCGCCACCGTCACCGTGCCGGGCTCCAAGTCGGTCACCAACCGCGCCCTCGTGCTGGCCGCCCTGGCCGCCGAGCCGGGCTGGGTGCGCCGTCCGCTGCGCTCCCGCGACTCCCAGCTGATGTCGGACGCCCTGCGCGCGCTGGGCGTGGGCATCGAGGAAACGGTCTCCTCCAGCTCCGCCGCGGGCGCCACGGGCGAGGCCTGGCGGGTCATCCCCGCCCCGCTGCACGGCCCGGCCGCGGTGGACGTGGGCAACGCGGGCACGGTCATGCGCTTCCTCCCGCCGGTCGCGGCCCTGGCCGACGGCACGGTCCGCTTCGACGGCGACCCCCGCTCGTACGAGCGCCCCCTGGGCCAGGTCATCACCGCCCTGCGCACCCTGGGCGCCCGCATCGACGACGAGGGCCGCGGCGCGCTGCCGCTGACGGTGCACGGCGGCGGGGCCCTGGACGGCGGGGTGGTCGAGATCGACGCCTCGAACTCCTCCCAGTTCGTCTCCGCACTGCTGCTCTCCGCCCCCCGCTTCAACCAGGGCGTCGAGGTCCGGCACACCGGCGAGACCCTGCCCTCCATGCCGCACATCCGCATGACGGTGGACATGCTGCGGGCCGCGGGCGCCCAGGTGGACACCCCGGAGTCGGGCGGCGAGAAGAACGTGTGGCGGGTCGCCCCCGGCGCCCTGCTCGGCCGCGACCTGGTGGTCGAGCCGGACCTGTCGAACGCGCAGCCGTTCCTGGCCGCGGCGATGGTCACCGGCGGCACCGTGACCATCCCCGACTGGCCGCACCGCACCACTCAGCCCGGTGACGCGCTGCGCACGATCTTCACCGAGATGGGCGGCTCCTGCGAGCTCACCGACGCCGGCCTGGTCTTCACCGGCACCGGCAAGATCCACGGCATCGACGTGGACCTGAGCGAGGTCGGCGAGCTCACCCCGGGCATCGCCGCCGTGGCCGCCCTGGCCGACTCGGAGTCCGTGCTCCGCGGGGTCGCGCACCTGCGCCTCCACGAGACGGACCGGCTGGCGGCCCTGACCAAGGAGATCAACGGGCTCGGCGGCGACGTCACCGAGACCGCCGACGGCCTGCGCATCCGGCCGCGCCCGCTGCGCGGCGGGGTGTTCCACACGTACGACGACCACCGGATGGCCACCGCGGGCGCGGTGATCGGCCTGGCGGTCCGGGGAGTGCAGATCGAGAACGTGGCCACCACCGCGAAGACCCTGCCGGACTTCCCGCGGATGTGGGCGGACATGCTCGCGGGAGCGGGAGCGTAGCGCGATGCGCCGGTACGGCAAGCACACCGACGAGGACGACATCCGGGCCCGGCCCAACCCGAAGGGCAACCGGCCCCGGACCAACATCCGGCCCAAGCACGAGGACGCGGCCGAGGGCTTCGTGCTCACCGTCGACCGCGGCCGCCTGACCTGCCTGGTCGACGACCGCAGGGTCACCGCGATGAAGGCCCGCGAGCTGGGCCGCAAGGCGGCGGTCGTGGGCGACCGGGTGTGGATCGTCGGCGACCTGTCGGGGAAGAAGGACACCCTCGCCCGCATCGTCCGGATCGAGGAGCGCAAGTCGGTCCTGCGGCGCACGGCCGACGACGACGACCCGTACGAGCGGGTGGTCGTCGCCAACGCCGACCAGCTGGCGATCGTGACGGCGCTCGCCGACCCGGAGCCGCGCCCCCGCATGATCGACCGCTGCCTGGTCGCCGCGTACGACGCGGGGCTGGAGCCGCTGCTGGTGCTGACCAAGTCCGACCTGGCCTCCCCCGACAAGCTGCTGGAGACGTACTCCACGCTCGGAGTGGACTACGTGGTCACCAACCGGGAGGAGCTGGCGGAGGGCGCGGCGGCCGACCGGGTGCGCGAGCGCCTGGTGGGCCGGATCACCGCCTTCGTCGGCCACTCGGGCGTGGGCAAGACCACCCTGGTCAACTCGCTGGTGGCGGCCGACCGGCAGCGGGCCACCGGCCACGTCAACGCGGTCACCGGCCGCGGCCGGCACACCACCACCTCGGCGCTGGCCCTGCCGCTGCCGGGGGCGGAGGGCTGGGTCATCGACACCCCGGGCGTACGCTCCTTCGGCCTGCACCACATCGAGCCCTCCCGGGTGATCCACGCCTTCCCGGACCTGGAGCCGGGTACGGAGGGCTGCCCGCGGGCGTGCAGCCACGACGAGCCGGACTGCGCGCTGGACCAGTGGGTGGCCGACGGGCACGCCGAGCCGGCCCGGCTGTTCTCGCTGCGCCGGCTGCTGGCCACCCGCGAACGGCGCGAGGGCGACTGAGGCCCGCGGGCGCCGCCTCCCCGGGCGGGGCGGCGGCCGCGGGCCCGTGCGGCGCGCGGGCGGCCGGGTTTGGCCGGTGCCGTGTCTGGTAAATGCATAATCGCACCAAGTGGCGCGAGGCCGTGTCACATGACGCGGGGAGGCATCCGACATGGCGTGGCTGCTGGTTGTCGTGGCGGGAATCCTCGAAACGGGGTTCGCGGTCTGCCTCAAGCTGTCCCACGGCTTCACCCGGCTGTGGCCGACGATCGCCTTCGCCGCCTTCGCGCTCGGCAGCTTCGGCCTGCTGACCCTGGCCCTGCGCAAGCTCGACGTGGGTCCCGCGTACGCGGTGTGGACCGGCATCGGGGCGGCCGGCACCGCGATCTACGGCATGGTCTTCCTCGGCGACCTCGTCTCCACCCTGAAGATCGTCTCGATCTCGTTCGTCATCATCGGGGTGATCGGCCTCCAGCTGTCCGGGAGCGCCCACTGAGCGGGGGCCCCGGCCGCCGGGCCGGTCCCCCGGCCGCTCACAGCACCAGCTCCAGCAGTTCCCCGAGCTCCCGGCCGTCCGCTTCCCCGTCGGGCGCGACCAGGTAGGACAGGGCCACCCGTACGGCGAGTTCGCAGCGCAGCGCCCCGGCCTCCCCGTCCGCCAGGGCCTCCGCCGCCCGGTCGCGCACGGCGCGGGCCAGGTCGGCGGGCCCGGGGACGGAGTCCGGACGGCGCCGGGCCGGCAGGTCCGGATCCCAGCAGCCGGTGAGCAGGGCGCGCAGCAGCGGGTGCGCCCGCGCGGCCCGCACGGTCCACTCGGCGACCGCGAGCAGCCGCTCGCGGGGCGCGGCCGGGGCCCCGAGGGCCCGGTCCACCCCGGCGAGGTACCAGTCGGCCTCCCGCCGCACCAGCGCCCGGGCCAGGCCGTCCTTGCCGCCGAACTCGTTGTAGAGGGTCTGCCGCGAGACCCCGGCGGCGGCGGCCACGTCCACCATCCGCACGGCGGGCCAGGGCCGGCCCGTCAGCGCCACCTGGGCTGCCTCCAGCAGGGATTCCCGCGCTGCCGGCATCATCGCCTCCCGCCCCGCACTCCGTCCGGGAACCTCAGCCATCTCCGCCAGCGTTGACGGGCCGCCGCACCCTGTCAAGGGGGCCCGCGCGCCATGACGTGGACACCGTGTGGTCCGGCCGATTCCGTGCCGATACTGTTCGGCCATGCCCGAGTATGACGATGATCTGCGCCTTGCCCACGCGCTCGCGGACGCGGCCGACGCCGCCACCATGCAGCGGTTCCAGGCCCTGGACCTCAAGGTCGAGACCAAGCCGGACATGACCCCGGTGAGCGAGGCCGACAAGGCCGCCGAGGAGGTCGTACGGGCACTGCTGAAGGCCGCCCGGCCGGACGACGCGGTGCTGGGCGAGGAGTACGGGGTCGAGGGCTCGGGCCCGCGCCGCTGGGTCGTGGACCCGATCGACGGGACGAAGAACTACGTGCGCGGGGTCCCCGTGTGGGCCACCCTGATCGCCCTGATGGCCGAGGGGGCGGACGGGGTGTGGCGCCCGGTGGTCGGCGTGGTGTCCGCCCCGGCGCTGGGCCGCCGCTGGTGGGCCTCCGAGGGCGGCGGCGCGTACACCGGCCCGGGCCCGGAGCAGGGCCGCCGCATCGGGGTCTCGCAGGTGGGCTCGCTGGCGGACGCCTCCTTCGCGTACTCCTCGCTGAGCGGCTGGGAGGAGCAGGGCCGGCTGCCCGGCTTCCTGGACCTGACCCGCAGTGTCTGGCGCACCCGCGCGTACGGGGACTTCTGGCCGTACATGCTGGTCGCCGAGGGTGCGGTGGACATCTGCGCCGAGCCGGAGCTGTCCCTGTGGGACATGGCGGCGAACGCGATCGTGGTGCAGGAGGCGGGCGGCCGCTTCACCGCCCTGGACGGGACCCCCGGGGTGCACGGCGGCAACGCGGCGGCCTCGAACGGCCTGCTCCACGAGGAACTGCTCGGCTTCCTGAACCGCAGCTGAGGCCGTCCGCCCGGATGCGGCGCCGGGCCGGGGTCTTCCCGTACCGGCGCCGGGCCGGGGTCTTCCCGCGCCGGCGCTGAGCGGGGGCTTTCCGTGCCGGCGCTGAGCGGGGGCTTTGCGCCCCGGCTCCGGGCCAGGGGTCGCACACCTCGCCGGCCGCATGCGCGCCGTGCCCCCTTGTTCGCTCTCCGTGTCCGTGCCACCCTGAGAATCCCCCCGCTTGTGCGTTTGTGAATTCCTTCTCGAATGCGGCCAGGGCGGGGGGAACGCCTAGGAGGTGGCTCTCTTCATGCTCGTCCGTGACGCCATGAGCACGCTCATCCTGACCCTCGGACCCGCCCACACCCTCCGGCAGGCCGCCTGCCTGATGTCCGGCCGGCGCGTCGGCGCAGCCGTCGTCCTCGACCCCGACACCAGCGGGATCGGCATCCTCACCGAGCGCGACATCCTGAACTCGCTGGGCGCGGGACACGATCCCGACCGCGAGACCGTCGGCGCGCACACCACGAACAACGTGGTGTTCTGCACCCCCGACGCCACGCTTCAGGAAGCCGCCGAGGCCATGGCCCACGGCGGCTTCCGGCACCTGATCGTGCTCGCGGACGGCGGCCCCGTGGGCATCGTCTCGGTCCGCGACGTCATCCGCTGCTGGGTCCCGGCCCGGCGCACGGTCCCCGCGTGACGCGCCGGCGGGCCGGCACCCCCGCCGGGGCCCGGCCCGCCGGCCCACTCCGGCGGCGGTCCGGTCCGGACCCCGCCCCGGAATGGACTTCGTCCAGATCGATTGAAGATCCAATTCCGAACCCGTTCGGGAACTACACCGGATCCCTCCGCTGTTAGGCTGGCGGGTATGAGTGACCTGCTGGAACGACTTCGCGGACGCGGATGGCGCATGACCGCACAGCGGCGCGTCGTGGCCGAGGTGCTCGACGGTGACCACGTGCACCTGACGGCCGACGAAGTGCATGCGCGTGCCGTGGCGAAACTGCCCGAGATCTCCCGGGCGACCGTCTACAACACCCTGGGCGAGCTGGTCTCCCTCGGCGAGGTGCTGGAGGTCGCGACCGACCGGCGGGCCAAGCGCTACGACCCGAACGCCCACCGCCCGCACCAGCACCTGGTGTGCGCCCGCTGCGGCGCGATCCGCGACGTGCACCCGTCGGGCAATCCGCTGTCGGACCTGCCCGACTCCGAGCGCTTCGGCTTCGTCGTCTCGGACGTGGAGGTCACCTACCGCGGCATCTGCCCGAGCTGCGCCGCCGCCTGAGCGGGCCCGCACCGCCCGGCCCGGCACGGTACGAACGAACGGGAAGAGGGTCCCCGCCCGGCGGGGGCCCTCTTCGTCTTCCGCGCCGCAGGGAGGCGGGACCGCAGGCGGCCCTGGCCGGACCGCAGCACACGCGCAAGAAGGCCCGGATCCAGTTCCCTGGATCCGGGCCTTCTCTTCAGTAGCGGGGACAGGATTTGAACCTGCGACCTCTGGGTTATGAGCCCAGCGAGCTACCGAGCTGCTCCACCCCGCGTCGGTGAACCCCACGTTACGCGATGGCCCCGACCAGGTGCAAATCCATTGCAGCGGGCCCGGCGGACCCCCGGCCGGGGACCCCGCGCTACGCCGTGAGTTCCTCCTCCAGGGCCTCGCGCAGCCGCGCCGCCCGCTGGGCCACCTCCGCCGGCCCCAGCTCCACGGCCCGCGCGCACCACTTGCGCGCCTCGTTGAGGTCCCCGTGGCGCGCGGCGAGCAGCCCCAGGCGCAGGGCGGCCCGGCCGTGGCCCGCCACCGCGGCCCGGGTCCACCACAGGGCGGCCTCCGGCTCGCTGCCCTCGCGGGCGAGGAGCAGGCCGAGGTTGAAGGCCCCGTTGCGGCTGCCGGCCTCGGCGGCCTCCCGGTACCAGCGGGCGGCCGTGCCCAGTTCCCCGCGGCCCGCCGCGAGCATGCCCACGCGGACCTGGGCCCGCCGGTGGCCCTGCTCGGCGGCGCGCTCGTACCACTCCTCGCTCTCGGTCTTGCCCGGCGCGGGCTCGCCGAGGGCCGGGGGCTCGGCGGGCGGGGCCAGCGATTCGAGCAGCGCGGCCAGCCGGAAGGCCGCCTCCGCGCTGCCCCCGCCGGCCGCGCACCGCAGGTGCCGCTCGGCCGCCCGCTCCTCGCCGTCGCGCACCAGCGCGATGCCGACCTGGAGGGCGGCGTCGGTGTGGCCGGCCGAGGCGGCGCGCTCGTACCACTTCAGGGCGGTGCGGTCCTCGTCCCGGCCGGCGAAGAGGATCCCGAGGTTGAAGGCGGCGTCCACGCTGCCCGCCTCGGCCGCCTTGGAGAACCAGGGCTCGGCCCCGGCCGCGTCCCCGACCTGGAGCAGCAGGATCGCGAGCGCGTTCGCCGCCTCGCGGTGGCCCGCGTAGGCGGCCCGCCGGTACCACTGCTCGGCCTGCTGCATGCGCTCCTGCGCGGCGCACAGCAGTCCCAGGTTGTAGGCGCCGTTGTCGTCGCCCGCGTCCATGGCGGCGCGGTACCACTTCTCCGCGGTCTGGGTCTCGCCGCGGGCGGCGTGCAGGGCGCCCAGCGCGTTGGCCGCGTTGCCGTCGCCGTCCTCGGCGGCGCGCAGCCACCAGGAGGCCGCGCCCTCCTCGTCCCCGGCGTCGCGCAGCAGGAAGCCGAGGGCGCAGGCGGCCCGGGCCTCGCCCTGCTTGGCGGAGGTCAGGTACCAGCGGCCCGCCTCCTTGACCTCCCCGCGGGCCTCCAGGAGCGTGCCGAGGTGCAGGGCGGCCCGGCGGTGGCCGCGGGCGGCGGCCTGCCGGTACCACTGTTCGGCCTCGGCCTTGCGGTCCCGGCGCAGCAGCCGGGCCAGGCGGTACGCGGCCTCGCGGTGGCCCTGCTCGGCGGCGGCGCGCAGCCAGCGCTCGGCGGCCGCGTCCCCGCGGTGCTCCAGCAGGTCGGCGAGGGCGTACGCGCCCAGGGTGTGGCCGGATTCGGCGGCCTGGCGCAGCCAGTACTCGGCGGCCGGCTCGTCACCGCGCTCGCGGTAGTGGCGGCCCAGGGCGTGGGCGGCCGCGGCGGAGCCGGCGACGGCGGCGACCCGCCACCAGCCGGCGGCCTCCTCGGCGCGACCCCGCTGGTGCAGCAGGACGCCGAGGTTGTTGGCGGCGGCCCGGTCGCCGGAGGCGGTGGCTCCGCGGAGGTAGGGTTCGGCGCCGTCGAGGTCGCCGCGGCGCAGCAGGGAGGCTCCGAGCACGCTCATCGACGCCGCGTCCCCCGCGTCGGCGGCAGCGCGGTGCCGCGCCTCCAGCTCGGCGTCGGCCACCGCTTCGGTCATCGCGGTGTCGACCGCCTCGGCCAGGAGTGCCTCGGTACCCGTGGTCTTGTTCTCGTCGGATTCCGCCCGCACAAACCGCCCTGTCTCCAGCAGAGTTGACCTGTCCCCCATAAATCCCATCGTCGCATCACCTGCAACCCGCGTACACCTGGTATGTCGCAGCCAGTGAGGTCACTACAGCGTTTTGTCGACATGCCCACAGAGTGACAAGTCAAACACGCTCCCGCCTCAACTCACCCCCACCGGGTGACAGATCAACGAGCGGACACATGACGAAGGCCCGGATCCAGTGGATCCGGGCCTTCGTTCGGAGTAGCGGGGACAGGATTTGAACCTGCGACCTCTGGGTTATGAGCCCAGCGAGCTACCGAGCTGCTCCACCCCGCGTCGGTGAAACCACCGTATCACGACGCGGGGGAGAGCTTTGACCTATTGACCGCCGGCGGGCGGTGCGGGCGTCTTCGACGGGTCCGCGGCCCCCGGTTCCGGGGCCTTCGGGGTGGCGCCCGGCTTGGGCTGCGCGGTCTTGGCCTCGGCCTCCTGGGCCCGCTTGAGCGCGGCCTCCAGATCGTCCTGCGCCTTGCCGTACGCGGCCCAGTCCCCGGCCTTCATGGCCTTGTCGGCCGCTTCCAGCGCCTTGGCGGCGTCGGCGAGCGCCTGCTTGACCGTCGGGTTGCCCGGGGTGGTCGTGGTGGGCGGCTTGGTGCCGTCGCCCGGCGGGACGGTCGGCGCCTCGGCCCCGAAGACCACGTTGAGCGCCTTCTCCAGGGTGTCCTCGAAGGCCGTCTGGCCCCCGTAGGTCACGAGCACCTTCCGCAGCAGCGGGTACTTCAGGCCGCCGCCGCGCACGTACACCGGCTCCACGTAGAGCATCCCGCCGTCGAGCGGCACCGTGAGCAGGTTGCCGTACTCGACCTCGGAGTCGCCGCCGCGCAGCAGCCTGATCGACTCGGCGATCTTCTGCTCGGAGTTGAACTGGCTCTGCACCTGCTTGGGCCCGTCGACCGTCCGGCTGGTCGGCAGCTTCAGGATTCTGATCTTGCCGTAGTCGGAGGTGGCGGGGTCCGCGTTGACCGCCATGAAGGCGCTCAGGTTGTCGCGGCCGTTGGGCGTGAAGGTGGTCGTCAGCGAGAAGACCTGGCCGGCCTCCGGCTGCCCCGGCATCTTCATCGACAGGTAGTACGGCGGGACCGCGTTCTCGGCCTTGGTGGTCGGGTCGTCCGGCACCGCCCAGACCTCCGAGCCGCTGAGGAAGGTCTGCGGGTCGGTCACGTGGTAGCGGGTCAGCAGCTCGCGCTGGACCTTGAACAGGTCCTGCGGGTAGCGCATGTGCTCCATGAGCGACTTCGGGATCTCGCTCTTGGCCTTGACCGTGTCGGGGAACGCCTTCATCCAGGTCTTCAGGACCGGGTCCTGGGTGTCCCACTGGTACAGCCGCACCGTGCCGTCGTAGGCGTCGACCGTCGCCTTGACGGAGTTGCGGATGTAGTTGACCTGGTTCTCCTGGGCGACGACCGCGCGCTGCTGGTTGGTCAGCGAGTCGGCGGTGGTGTCGCCGAGCGTGGTGCGCGAGGCGTACGGGTACCCGTTGGTGGTCGTGTACGCGTCGACGATCCACTGGATCCGGCCGTCGATCACGGCCGGGTAGGCCGCGCCGTCGATGGTGAGCCAGGGGGCGACGGACTCCACCCGCTCCTTGGGGGTGCGGTTGTAGAGGATCCGCGAACCCTCGCCGATGGCCCCGGAGTAGAGGATCTGCGGCTCGCTGAAGGCGAGGGCGTACGCGGCCCGGTTGACCGGGTTGTCGAGGCTGACCCCGCTCTTGCCCCGGTAGCTCGTCTCCTTCTCGCCGCTGTCGTCCGAGTAGTCGAGCTCCTTCTGCGGGCCGCCGACGATCGAGTACTGCTTCGTCATCTCGCCGTAGTAGACGCGCTGCTCGAAGTCGGTGCCGAACTCGCCCTTGGAGGGCAGGTCGGACTGGGTGAAGACCGGGCGGCCCTCGCGGTCGGCCTCGGTGCCCTTGGCGGCGACCACGCCGTACCCGTGGGTGTACTTGAAGTGGTCGTTGATCCAGTTGTTCTTCGGGATGCCCGCGAGGTTCAGCTCGCGCAGCCCGATCACCGTGTCCTGGCCCTTGTACCGGTCCACGGCCAGCGTGGACGGGAAGCCGTAGTAGCCCTTGATCTGCTGGAGCTGCTGGAAGGTCGGGGAGACGATGTTCGGGTCGAGGAGCCGGATGCTCGCCGTGGTGTCGGCGGCCTTGCGCAGCGCGGCCTGGTCCTTGTTCGCGCTGACCCCGGGGTACTCCTTGACCTCGGAGTCGTCGATCCCGTACGCGTCGCGCGTGGCCCGGATGTTCTTCTCGACGTACGGCGACTCCTTGGCCTGCTCGTTCGGCTGGACCTGGAACTTCTGCACGATCGCCGGGTACAGCCCGCCGATGAGGATGGCGGAGAGCACCATCAGGCCGAAGCCGATCACCGGAAGCTGCCAGGTGCGGCGCCACAGCGTCGCGAAGAACAGCACGGCGCAGATCGCGGCGATGCAGAAGAGGATGGTCTTGGCCGGCAGGTAGGCGTTGGCGTCGACGTACCGCAGGCCCGTCCAGTTGTCCGCGGCCTTGAAGTCGCTGGACTTCACGGCCAGCCCGTAGCGGTCCAGCCAGTACGCGACCGCCTTGAGCGCGACGAAGAGGCCGAGGAGCACCGACAGGTGCCCGGTGGCCGCCGCGGTGGCGCGGGCGCCGGGGCTGGTGATGCGCAGCCCGCCGTACAGGTAGTGCACGACGGCGGCGGCGATCAGGCAGAGCACGACGGCGGCGAAGCCGAAGCCCAGCAGGAAGCGGTACCAGGGCAGGTCGAAGGCGTAGAACGCGACGTCCAGCCCGAACTGCGGGTCCTTCTTGCCGAACTTCACCCCGTTCACGTACATCAGCCAGGTGCGCCACTGGCCGGCGGCGGAGGCGCCGGCGATCAGCCCGACCAGGGCGGCGATCCCGACGAGCAGCCACTTCTTGAACGGGGCGATGCTCATCCGGTAGCGGTCGAGGCTCTGCTGCTCCAGCGACATCGCGCTGAGCGGCGGCCGCAGCCGGTGCGCCAGCCAGATGTTCAGGCCCACGGCCCCGGCCATGAGCAGGCCGAACACCGAGAACAGTCCGACCTTGGTCCACAGCGTGGTGGTGAAGACGGACGAGTAGTGGACGGAGCGGTACCACAGCCAGTCCGTCCAGAAGCCGGCGAACATGATGAACGCCATGGCCAGCACGGCCAGGACACCCAAGGTCATCAGCAGGGTCCGGGCACGCCGGGACGGGCGGCCGACTCTGATCCGTGGCCCGGAAGGGCCTCCGCCGCGGTCCGGCATCTGGAAAGCCAAGGTGCGCACCTCGAAGTCACTGTGTCTTTGTCCGACGGGCCCCCGATCGTAGAGCCCACTCCTGCAACTTACTGAGGCTTTGGTCAGTTCCCGTTATCACCCCGGAAGGAGGCAGGATGTTGCCCATGTCCAACCTTTCTCCCTCCGGCACTCCGATGGCGGCGAGCCCGCTGACCCGTGCCGTACTCGAAATCGACGAATACGCGGCCGGGCTCGGCTGGGACCAGCCCGCCCGCTTCTTCGCGCTCGTCGACACCGCGCAGCTGCGCGCCCAGGAGCCGCAGCTCGCGGCGCAGCTCGGCCTCGACGAGCCGCAGGGCGACGCCGCAGGCACCACCTCGTACACGCCGATCCTCCAGGACGAGGTGCCGGCCGGCACCGAGCTCGACCGGTTCCTCGGCACGGTCGCCTGGCCGGACGCCGTCGTCGGCTGCGCGCTGACGGTGGAGCGGCTGATGCTGCCCCCGTCCGCGGAGGCGAACGTTCCGCAGGACATGGGCGAGAAGGAGCTCGCCGCGTGGGTGGCCTCCCACCCGGAGCGCCAGGAGGTGCGGCTGACGGTGGGCGTGCTGCGCGACGGCGCCCGCGAGTCGGCCGTCCGGCTGCGCGACAAGGACGCGGCGAGCGAGGTGCTCACCGGGTCCGACCTGGTGCCGGGGCTGGCCGAGGCGCTGGCCGCGACCTTCGAGGCCTGAGCGGCCCGGGCCCGGGTCCGCGGGGACCCGGGCGGGAGGGGGCGCGGTCAGCGGCTGCACTGCGGCAGCCCGGCCGTGTCCCCCTTCGCGATCTTCTCCAGGGACGTGCGGGCGTCCGCGATGGTGTCGACCTTCACCAGGGTCAGGCCGTCCGGGGTGTCGGCGGCGGCCGCCGCGCAGTTCTCGGCGGGGGTGAGGAACCAGCGGGCGCCCGCGTTGCGCGCGCCGATGGTCTTGAGCTGGATGCCGCCGATCGGGCCGACCTTGCCCGCGTCGTCGATGGTGCCGGTGCCGGCGACGAACTTCCCGCCGGTGAGGTCCTCGGGGGTCAGCTTGTCGACGATGCCGAGGGCGAACATCAGGCCGGCGCTGGGCCCGCCGACGTCGGCGAGCTTGATGTCCACGGTGAACGGGAAGGTGTGGTCGGTGCCGGCCCGGATGCCGACGATGGCGTGGCCGTCGTCCTCGGCCGCCTTGGTGGGCACGGTGATCTTCTCGGTGCCCGTGGGCTCGCGGCGGGCCGCCTCGGCGGCCGCGGCCTCCTTGGCCGGGACGACGGTGAACTCGACCTTCTCGCCGGCCTTGTGCCGGGTGACCAGCCGGGCCACGTCCGCCGGGTCCTTCACGGGGGTGCCGTCCACGGCCTTGAGCACGTCCCCGGCGTGCAGCCGGCCCTCGGCGGGGCTGCCCTTGACCACGGTGCCGACGACGACCCGGGCGGTGACGGGGATGCCCAGCTCCTTGAGGGCGGCGACCTTGGCGCTCTCCTGGGACTGGCTGAACTCCTCGGCGTTCTCCTGGGTCGACTGCTCCTCGGTCTTGCCGTCCGGGTAGAGGTTCTCGTGCGGCACGACCACGTTGTCGTGGGACAGCCAGCCGTAGACCGCCTCCAGCAGGTTCATGTCGTAGTCCGCGCCGGTCACCCGGACGGTCGTCATGTTGAGGTGCCCGCTGGTCGGGTACGTCTTGCGGCCGGAGATCTGCAGGACCGCCTCGCCGTCGGACTCGCCGAGGGTGTTCACCGTGGGCCCCGGACTCATCTCGGAGTAGGGAACCTTGATCATGACCCCACAGATGAGGAACGCGAAGAGCATGAACACGGAGGCGAGCATCGTCGCGGTGCGGCGTGGCATGGAACGACAGTACGGGACGCGTCAGAGGGCGTCGGAACCGGTGTGTTCCCGGTCCATCGCCTCGCGGAAGCGCGCGTAGCCGGCGAGTTCCGATATGTCACCGGAGGTGCGGTCCCGGGCGGCCCAGCTCGCCCATATCGCCACTCCGACGGCGGCGAACAGCGGAATCAGCAACCACGCCAGTGACGCCATTCCCGTGCCTCCCTGCCCCTGGGGATCGGCTCCGGCCGACCGCAAAGAACGGATGTTGCAGCTAACGCTGGTCCCCGGAGCAGGGTTACGCAAATCGGGCTGCGGCCCGGAGGGGGCCCGGGTGGCGGGCCGGGTGCGGGGCCGCTCCTCAGCAGGCGCCGACCCACTCCTCGGTGCCGTCGGAGAAGCGCTGGTGCTTCCAGATCGGGACCTCGTGCTTCAGGTCGTCGATGAGCATCCGGGCGGCCTCGAAGGCCTCCCCGCGGTGCGGGCAGGAGACGGCGACGATCACCGCGATGTCGCCGACCGCCAGATCGCCCACCCGGTGGACGGCGGCCAGGGCGCGGACCGGGTACTTGTCCACGACGCGCTGGGCGATCCGGCGCATCTCCGCCTCGGCGGAGGGGTGGCAGGAGTAGCCGAGCGAGTCCACGTCGGTGCCGCCGTCGTGGTTGCGTACCGTGCCCACGAACAGCGTGGTGCCGCCCGCCGCGTCGTCGCCGACGGCCCGGTGGACCTCGTCGAGGGAGAGCGGGGCCTCGCGGATCGCCAGCAGCCGGATCGGCTCCGCTGCTGCCTGCTCGCCGGGGTGGTCGAAGGTCGGTGCGTCCATGCCGTCCATCGTGCACCACCGCCCTGACAGCGTGGAATAGCCGATTCGCCCGGGGGTGGCGGGCCGGATCTTGGAGTCTTCTACAGGACCCGCAGGCCCGCGGCCGGGTCCGGCCGCAGCGGCCCGCTCAGAGGCCGCGGCGGCGGCGCGCCCGGCGCACCACGGCGGCGGCGCCCAGCAGGGCCACGGTCGCGCCCGCGGCCCCGGCGGCGGTGGCGTCCTTGCGGCCCAGCCGGCGGCCCGCGACGGTGTGCCGGCCGGCGACCTCCTGGAGCAGCTCGGCGAGCACCTCCTCGTTGGTCCACCGGGGCCGCCAGCCCGCCGCGTGCAGCCGGCTGACGCTCACCACCCACGGGTGCATCGTGTACGCGAGGTCCCCCGCGGGCGAGGGGGTGAGGCCGATCCGGTGCAGCCGGGCGGCGGCGCCCAGGGCCACCGCGGAGGGCAGCTCCATCCGGCGGATGCCGCTGAGCTCCTCCACCTCCTCCTGCTCCAGCCAGCCCTCGCAGCCCACCGCGAGCTCCCCCTCGACCTTCTCCAGCGC
Source organism: Streptomyces sp. NPDC030809 (assembly GCF_055572195.1). Classification (NCBI taxonomy): domain Bacteria; kingdom Bacillati; phylum Actinomycetota; class Actinomycetes; order Kitasatosporales; family Streptomycetaceae; genus Streptomyces; species Streptomyces sp. NPDC030809. Next base: position 74,817 of record NZ_JBVIDV010000016.1, on the reverse strand, counting down.
GGCGTACTCCAGCGCGCTGACCAGGTCCTCCACGTGGCAGAACTGCCAGGTGGGGCGGGAGCCGGCCACGACCAGCAGCCGCGGGGACTCGAAGTAGCGGGTCAGGGCGGTGTCGGTGCCGCCGACCAGCACGGCGGGCCGGACCACCGTCACGTTGAGGCCGGGGTGCGCGCGGGGGGCCCGGCGGCCCAGCCGCTCGATCTCCAGCAGGTCCCCGACGCCGGTGGCCTCGGCGGTGGCCCGCAGCTCGGCGTCCTCGGAGAGCGGGATGTCATTGTCGGGCAGGGCCCCGTAGACCATGGCGGAGGTGCACAGCACCACCCGGTGCACCCCGGCGGCGGCCGCGGCGGTCAGCACGGTCTGGGTGCCGCGCACGTTGTACGCCGTACGGGCCGCGGGGTCGCTCTCCAGGTCGAGGTCGAGCGCCAGGTGCACGACCACGTCGGCGCCGCGCAGCTTGTCGGCGATCGCCGGGTCGCGCACGTCGAGGATGTGCCACTGGGCGGCCGCGCACTCGCCGCGCCGCTCGTCGATCGCGACGACCTGCTTGACCTCGTCGGACTCGGCCAGGCGCTGCACCAGGGCGGCGCCGACGCCCGAGGCGGCACCGGTCACGGCGATCACGGGGCCGCGCACACCGCCGTTTCGCCGCGGGCGAACGTCCTCGCCGTGCCCGGGGCGAATTTCGGGGTCGTGCACTGCTCGAACCTGAGGATCAGGGGAACTCACCGGGCGTCTCCAGCGGTTGTCTTCAGTAGGTGCGCGTCCTGACGCGTACGTACCAGGTGATGTCCATCCTGCCGCAGCCCGGCGACGGGCGGAGCACCGAGCCCGGATCCGGGTGCGGTGTCTACGCTGGTTGTGTTGTCGGACCATCGCCGCCGGCGCCCTGCCGCGCGGCCCTACGAGCCGAGGAAACCCGTGAGTGACACCCCATTCGGATTCGGCCTTCCGCCGGAGGAGCCGGAGAGCGGCGACGAGGGCAAGAAGGGCGGCCAGGGCGGCCCCGCGAATCCGTTCGGGTTCGGTGCGGCCGGCCTGCCGGGCGGCGCGGACAATCCGTTCGCCGCGATGTTCGGCTCGATGAACCCGAACGACCTCGGCGCCGCGTTCCAGCAGCTCGGCCAGATGCTGAGCTACGAGGGCGGTCCCGTGAACTGGGACATGGCCAAGGACATCGCCCGGCAGACCGTCGCCCAGGGCACCGCGGACGGCGTGAAGGACACCAGCGTGGGCGTGGCCGAGCGCGCGGCGGTCGAGGAGGCCGTCCGCCTGGCCGACCTGTGGCTGGACGGCGCGACCTCGCTGCCCTCGGGGGCGGGCATGGCGGTGGCGTGGAGCCGCGCCGAGTGGGTCGAGGCGACCCTGCCGGTGTGGAAGGAGCTCGTCGACCCGGTGGCCGAGCGGGTGGGCGCGGCCATGGGCAGCGTGCTGCCCGAGGAGATGCAGGCCATGGCGGGCCCGCTGCTCGGCATGATGCGCTCCATGGGCGGGGCCATGTTCGGCCAGCAGATCGGGCAGGCCGTCGGCACCCTCGCGGGCGAGGTCGTCGGCTCCACCGACGTCGGCCTGCCGCTGGGCCCGGCCGGCAAGGCGGCCCTGCTGCCGCTGAACATCGAGAGCTTCGGCAAGGACCTGGGGGTGCCCTCGGACGAGGTCCGCCTCTACCTGGCCCTGCGCGAGGCCGCCCACCAGCGGCTCTTCGCCCACGTGCCGTGGCTGCGCTCGCACCTGTTCGGTGCCGTCGAGGGCTACGCCCGCGGGATCAAGGTCGACACCTCGAAGCTGGAGGACGTGGTCGGCCGCCTCGACCCGTCGAACCCGGAGGAGCTGCAGGAGGCCCTGCAGGGCGGCATGTTCCAGCCGCAGGACACCGAGGAGCAGAAGGCGGCCCTGGCCCGGCTGGAGACCGCCCTCGCGCTGGTCGAGGGCTGGGTGGACGCCGTGGTCCACGAGGCCGCGAAGCCGCGCCTGACCTCGGCGGACGCCCTGCGGGAGACCCTGCGGCGGCGGCGCGCCACGGGCGGCCCGGCCGAGCAGACCTTCGCCACGCTCATCGGCCTGGAGCTGCGGCCGCGCCGGCTGCGCGACGCCTCCCGGCTGTGGGCCTCCCTCACCGACGCCCGCGGGATGGACGGCCGCGACGCCCTGTGGGAGCACCCGGACATGCTGCCGACGGCGACCGACCTGGACGACCCGGACGGCTTCGTGCACCGCGAGCAGCTCGACTTCTCCGAGCTGGACAAGATGCTCGGCGAGGCCGCAGAGAAGCGCGACGAGAACGGCGAAGACAAGTAATGACCCTGCACGAGGACGCCGTCCGCGTACTGAAGGCCTACGACCCGCAGGCGGACCCGGACGGGGAGCAGGCGGCGCTGCGCGAGGTGTACCTGGAGCACCTGGCGGCGCACCCGGACGGGGTGTGGAAGCCGTGCACCGCCGGGCACGTCACGGGCAGTGCGCTCGTGATCGACCCGGCGCGCGGCCGGGTGCTGCTGACCCTGCACCGCAAGCTCGGGATGTGGCTCCAGATGGGCGGCCACTGCGAGCCGGGCGACACGATGCTGACGGAGGTGGCGCTGCGGGAGGCCCGGGAGGAGTCGGGCATCGCGAGCGGGCTGACCCTGCTGCCGGGCGGCCCGGTGCGGCTGGACCGGCACGCGATCCCGGCGCCGTGCAACTGGCACCTGGACGTGCAGTACGCGGCGCTGGCCCCGGCGGAGGCGGTCGCGGAGATCAGCGAGGAGTCGCTGGACCTGCGCTGGTTCGCGTACGACGAGGTGGCGGGGGTGGCCGACACCTCGGTGGTGCGGCTGCTGGAGGACACGCTCGCCCGGCTCTGACGCGGGGCGGGGACGGCGGCGCGCCGTGCTGCGGGTGCAGCGCGGCGCGCCGTTCGTACGTGGTGCGCCGGGTGCGCGGTCAGGCGCGGCTGCCGCCGAGGGAGTTGCCGCGCATGTTGAAGCCGAGCACCCCGCCGCGCAGGTGGGTGGGCGGCAGCAGCTCGCTGGGCTGGACGAGCACGTGCCCGGTGCCCTGGAACTGCATCTCCCAGCCCTCGCCGGTGGCCCCGCGGCGCCGCCAGACGCCGGAGGAGGAGGTCGGGGCCTGCATCTGGGTGCGCAGGGAGGTGGACCAGGCGATCACCGCGTCGGCGTCGGCGCAGATGTTGCGGCCGGGGCCGACCTCCAGGACGAGCGGCTCGCCGGAGGTGAGCAGCGCGACCTGGCCGGCGCCGGTGAGTTCCAGGTTGTACGCGCCCGCCGAGGCGACCTCGACGGCGCTGTCGATGGCGACGATGCCGACACCGAGGGTGCTGTCGAAGGCGAGGACGTACTTGCTGTCGACGGTGATGCCGCGGCCGGCCTCCATGACGTGGACGTGCTGGGCGAAGTTGGCCAGGTAGACCTGCCCGTTGCCCTTGCACTTCATGAGTTCGAGGCCTTCGCCCGCCATCCGCTGGACGTTGCGCCAGCTGTTGTTGCGGTACTGGCTCTGGAAGTCGACCTGGCCCTCGAAGGCGACCATGGCGCCCTGGCGGGCGAGGACGTGGCCGGCGCCCTGGGTCAGGTCGGCCTTGAGCAGCTGCGGGTTCTGCAGGGTGTAGCGGCCGGTGGACGGCACCGGGACGTGCGCGAAGAGTGTGCTGTGCATGGTGGCTCGGTGCTCCTCTCAGCCCCGGATCTTGAAACGGTCGCCGGTGTCCTCGCTCGGCTGCACGACGACGAAGCCCTGGCCCTTGAAGCCGATCTGGAGGGCCTCGCCGCTGCCGCGGCCGATCAGGGCGCCGGCCTTCATGGTGCGGCGGGGCTTGAGCTCCAGGCCGGTGGTCCAGCCGATGAGCGCGTCGGGGTCCACGTACGTCTCGCGCTCGGCGCAGTCGAGGACGGTGGGGATGCCGCGGCTGACGAGGGCGACCCAGCCGGTGCCGCGGACGACGAGGTTGGTGAGTCCGGAGCCGGACAGCTTGGCCAGGCCCTTGACGGGCTCGATGGCCAGCTGGAGGGTCGCGTCGCAGGCGAGGAGGGTGGCCCCGTTGACGGAGAGGGCCTCGTCGGCGAGGTGGAGGACGACCACGTCGGCCCCGTAGTCGGCGAGGTAGAGGTCTCCGTCGCCGCGGCACAACATGAGCTTGCCGCCCTCTCCGGTGACCATCTCCTCGGCGGAGCGCCGCAGCCCGGCGGGGGCCGCGTCGAACTGGACGTACCCGTCGTAGGCGATCATCGACCCGGCCTTGGCGATGAGGTCGTGGCCGGTGACCATCGTGACCTTGAGGGTCTTGGCGTTGTGCACGGCCATCCGGGCGCCGGGCGCGGTGGCGGCGGTGTGTGCGCTGAGTGTCTGCGAGTCCATGGCCTGCCTCACGCCTCGAAGGGCTGTACGACGACGAAGTTGCCGGGGGCGCCCCGGAACTGGAGGTTCACGGCCTCCCCGGAGCGGCTCGCGTAGCCGGAGCGGCGCAGCCGCAGGGCGGTGGTCGTGACCGCCTGCGCGCCGGCGGACCAGGCGATCACCGCGTTGCCGTCGACGTAGGTGGCGGGGCCCACGGGCAGGACCACGGGGATGCCGCGGGTCTTGACGACCACGGCGCCGGTGCCGGAGAAGAGCATGGAGAACAGGCCGCCGCCGGGCAGGCCGGCGCCCTCGATCCGGCGGACCTCGGTGCCGAGGGACTCGTCGAAGGCGAGCACGCCCTGGGCGCTGGTGTAGAGCTGGTCGTGGCCTTCGAGGCGGATCACGAAGAGCCGGCTGGCCTCGTCGGCGAGGAAGACCTCGCCGTCGCCGGAGCAGCGCATCAGGGACATGCCCTGGCCGGTGAGCTGCCCGGTGAGCTTGCCGAGGAGTCCGGAGCCCTTGTGGGCGAAGTCGATGTCGCCCTGGTAGGCGACCATGCTGCCCTGGCGGGCGAGGATGGCCTGGTTCTTCGACAGGGTGACGCGGACCTGCTGCGGGTTCTGCTCGGTCCACCGGTCTCCGACGGGGACCTCGGCGTACTTGCTGAGCACCACGCGCAGGCCGGCTTCCGGCGGGACCGGGGCGAGGGCCTGGACGGCCCCGAAGGGCGGGGCGCCGGCGGCCGGGGGCGCGCCGGGCGCCGGGACCGCGCCGAACGGCGGCGGCTGGGCGACCCCGGGGGCCTGCGGCGCGGGGGTGAACGGCGGCGGCACGGCGGCGGGCGGGGCCTGGGGCGGGACGGGGGCGGCGGGGGCCGGGGCGGGCGCGGCCGCGGGCGGGGCACCGAAGGCGGCGGTCTGCGGGGCCGGGGTGCCGAACGCCGGGGCCGGTGCCGGTGCGGGAGCCTGCGGTGCGGGGGCCGGAGCCGGGACGGCGGGCTGCGGTGCGGGGGTGCCGAAGGCCGGAGCGGGCGCCGGTACGGGCGCGGGCGCGGCGGGGGCCGACGGCGGGGCGAAGGCGGGCGGGGCGAAGGCGGGGGCCGCCTCCGGCTGCGGCGCGGGCGCGGCGGGCTGCTCCTCGGCGACCTCGCCGCCGAAGTTCCTCAGCAGCGCTTCGAGTCCGCCGTCGAAGCCCTGGCCGACGGCGGCGAACCGCCACACGTCCTTGAGGTAGAAGTCGCCGAGCATCACGGCCCGCTCGGTGCTGAACTCCGCGCCGGTGAACGCGTACCTGAGGACCTCTTCGCCGCCGGCGACGATGCGGATGTAGCCGGGGCCGATCTGCGACATCTGTCCGGCGCCGTCGATGGTCGCGGTGAAGGACAGCCTGTGGACGGCGGCCGGGATGCGGTCGAGGGTCACGCGGAAGGACTCGGTGTCGCCCGCCTGCGGACCCAGCTGCTGGATGGATTCCTCGGGCGACTTCGGCTGGTTGTAGAAGATGAAGTACCGGTCGTCCGAAAGCTGTTCGTCCGCGTCGAGACCGAAACAGCTGATGTCGAAGGACATACCGGGCCCGGTGATCTGGACGCCCACGTACAGATCCGTCCCTGCCGTCAGGTCACTGATCTTGGCCTTGTGGCCGCGTTGGAATTCCCTGGCCATACGTAACGACCGTCCCCCATCCCGAACGTGAATGCGTCCCGCCAGGCTAACGGCAATCCCCGGAATCCAGCCAAGCCGGTACCGACCCGGGACAATTCACGTACGGCCGCCCCGTCTCCGGGCCGGTTCCGCCCCGCGTTCCGTCATTCGTCGCGGGCGGGCGGGACCCGGGGCAGCCGGTCGGCGGCGATCACGCCCTCCAGGTAGCCGCGGGCCCGCTCGGTACGGGGGTACGGCTCGAGCAGCCGCCAGAAGTCCGCCCCGTGGCCGGGCACCAGAAGGTGCGCCAGCTCGTGCAGCAGCACGTAGTCGACCACGTACTCGGGCATGCCCTGGAGGCGGTGGGAGAGGCGGATGCTGCCCTCGGCGGGGGTGCACGAACCCCAGCGGGTGTTCTGGTTGGTCACCCAGCGCACCGAGGAGGGGCGTGCGCGGCCCCCGAGGTACTGCCCGGACAGGTGCGCGGCCCGCTCGGTCAGGGCCCCGTCGCCGAGGACCCGCCGGCTCTCCTGCGCCGCGAGCTTGTCCAGCATGACGCCCACCCAGCGCTGCTCCTCCGCCTCGGACATCCGGGCCGGGATCAGGACGACCGTGCGGTCGCCCTCGCGGTAGGCGGACACGGTTCTGCGGCGGCGCGCGCTCCGGCGGACTTCGACGGTACGGGGCAGTGGATCGGCGGACACGCCACGACGGTACCGGCTGCGCGCTGCGGAAGTCCCGTCCGGCACCGATCAGCTCATCACACGGATACCCCCTGCCTGTGGACAACTTTCCGCACCGAATTCCCGGAACGGGCATCGTCCCGGTGTGCGCACGGAATCCCGGCGCACACCGAAGGCACCGCCGGGACCGGCGGAAGGCCGCGGACGGCTGCGGCCGGAAACGGGGGCATTGATGTATCCGAAGCTGAAGCAGGCGCTTGCGCGCGCCTGGCGCGATCTCGGCACCGTCCAGTTCGGGGTGACTCCCGCGCGGGCCGTGGTCTTCGGCCCGCTCGACCAGACCACGGCGAGTTTCCTCGGCATGATCGACGGGACCCGCAGCATGGAGCTGCTGCGCACGGAGGCCCGGGCGCTGGGGCTGCCCGACGGCCACGCGGACGGACTGGTGCGCCGGCTGGTCGGGGCGGGGCTGATCGACGACAGCACCGTGGGCGGCCCGGCCGCCCAGGCCATACGGGAGCGGACCGCGGTGGTCGAGCGGCTCGCCCCCGACCTCGGCTCGCTGTCCCTGCTGCGCCGGGAGCCGGGCGGGGCGATGCGCGGACTGGCGGCCCGGCGGGCCCTGCGGGTGCAGGTGCGCGGCGGCGGCCGGGTCGGCGGGCTCATCGCCTCGGTGCTGGCCGGGGCCGGGGTGGGCCGGGTGGAGGTGCTGGACGGCGGGCTGGTCGAACCGTCCGACGTGGCACCGGGCGGCTTGCCGGCCGAGGCGGTGGGCCGGCGGCGCGCGGTGGCGGTCCGCGAGCTCGTGGCCACGGCCGCGCCCGGCCCGCCGCCGCGGGCCGCCGGACCGGGCGCGGGGTCCGGCGCCGGGCCGCCGGAGCCGGGGCTCTCCCTGGTGGTGGTCGCACCGCGGGACGGACTGGCCGCGTACGCACCCGATCCGGACGGGGCGGAGGGCTGGATCGCCACCGGGACCCCGCACCTGTACGCCGGGGTGCTGGAGGCCACCGGCCTGGTGGGGCCACTGGTCCTGCCGGGGGCCACGGGGTGCGCCGGCTGCATGGAGCGGGAGCGGGTGGACGGGGACGCGGCCTGGCCGCGGATGCTCACCCAGTGGCGGGCCGTCCACCGCCGGGGCGCACCGGCCTGCGACCTGGCCCTGGCCGCCGCGGTGGCAGGCACCGCCGCGGCGCATGCACTCGCCTTCCTCGACGGGGAGTTGCCGGACTCGGCGGGGGCCCGCTGGGAGGCTTCGCTGCCGCAGCTGGAGTGGCGCAGACAGCCGGTGCCGGCGCATCCGCACTGCCCGTGCGGTGCGGCGGCCGCGGACGAGGGGGTGCGCACCGCGGGGCCCGTGGGGCCGCAGGACACAATGGCCGGGCAACCGCCTTGCGGTGCAGGGCTGTCTGGGAACTGGAGGGGCACGCATGTCTGATCTTCCCCGGAAAGCGGTCACCCGTACCGCCAAGCTGGCCGCGCTGCCGCTCGGGATGGCGGGGCGGGCGACGTGGGGGCTGGGCAAGCGGATCGGCGGGAAGTCTGCCGAGATCGTGGCGCGCGAGCTCCAACAGCGCACGGCGGAGCAGCTGTTCCGGGTGCTCGGGGAGCTGAAGGGCGGGGCCATGAAACTCGGCCAGGCCCTCTCGGTCTTCGAGTCCGCCCTCCCGGAGGACGTGGCCGGCCCCTACCGGGCGGCGCTGACCCGGCTCCAGGAGGCGGCTCCGCCGCTGCCGGCCGCGACCGTGCACGCGGTGCTCGCCGAGCGGATCGGGCCCGACTGGCGTGAGCTGTTCCGGGAGTTCGAGGACAGGCCCGCGGCGGCGGCCTCGATCGGGCAGGTGCACCGGGCGGTGTGGCACGACGGCCGGGAGGTCGCCGTGAAGGTGCAGTACCCGGGGGCCGGGGAGGCACTGCTGTCCGATCTGCGGCAGCTCGGCCGCTTCGCGGGGCTGCTGGGGCCGCTCATACCGGGCATGGAGATCAAGCCGCTGATCACCGAGCTGCGGGACCGGGTGGCCGAGGAGCTGGACTACGCGCTGGAGGCGGAGTCCCAGCGGGCGCACGCCGAGGTGTTCGCGGACGATCCGGACGTGGTGGTCCCGGCGGTGGTGCACCAGGGCGAGCAGGTGCTGGTGACGGAGTGGATGGACGGGATACCGCTGTCGGAGGTCATAGCCGACGGGACCCCGGAGCAGCGGGACGGGGCGGGACAGCTGCTCGCCCGGTTCCTCTTCTCCGGCCCGGCGCGCACCGGCCTGCTGCACGCCGATCCGCATCCGGGCAACTTCCGCCTGCTGACCGGGGCGGACGGGCGGCCGCGGCTGGGCGTGCTGGACTTCGGGACGGTGGACCGGCTGCCGGGCGGCCTGCCGCCGACCATCGGCCTCTCCCTGCGCCGGACGCTGGAGGGCGACGCCGAGTCGGTCTACCGGCACCTGTGCGAGGAGGGCTTCGTGAAGGAGTCGGTCGCACTCGATCCGGACGCGGTGCTGGACTACCTCAAGCCCATCATCGAACCGGCCCTGGTCGAGGAGTTCACCTTCACCCGGGACTGGCTGCGCGGCCAGGCGACCCGGCTCGCCGATCCCCGCTCCCCCGCGCACCAGTTGGGCAAGCAGCTCAACCTGCCGCCGTCGTACCTGCTCATCCACCGGGTCACGCTCAGCACCATCGGCGTGCTGTGCCAGCTCGGCGCGACGGTACGGCTGCGCACCGAACTGGAAGCCTGGCTCCCGGGCTTCCGGCCGGAGGACTGACCGGGAGCGGGGGCGGGGCGGGGTGGGGGCGGGGGGTGGCCCCCCTCGTCCCTCGCCCCTCGTCACCACCAGGCGGAGTCGAGGCGGCCCTCGATGGCCCGGATGTTGGCCCGGGCGCAGTCGTGGCAGAAGTACTGTCTGGTGCCGTTCTCCACGGAACAGGTCCAGGTGGGCGGGGCTCCTTCGGGGGAGGTCGCGCCGCAGCGTGCGCACACGACCGTCCCGGCCTCGGGCCCCGGCGGCGCGGGGTGGGGAGTCGGCTGGTCCACCTCCAGACGATATCGCCGTCGGGTTGACGGCGGGCTGCAACGCACCGGGGGGACCGGTCCGTTCGGACCGGCCCCCCCTCGTGGTGCGGAGCGTGTGGCTTCCGGGCGTCCCTGGGACGTCAGTGCATGACGGCCATGGCCAGGGCACGGCGGGCGCGCATGGAGACGCGCTCGGCCTTCCGCTGCATGCGGCGGGCGGCGATCAGGCGCAGGGCCTGACGGTCGGCCTCGACCTCACGCATGCGGTCGTGCATATGGGCTCGGGCCAGGGCTTCTGGGATGAGTTGCATTTCGCGGGTCCTGTTCTTTCGCGCGGTGATCGCGCCGGCGGTGGTGAAGTGTGCGTGGGCGGAGCCGGACGGCTGCTCGCTGCTGGTGGGGGTCATCGGGGCCTGCTTCAGGGGGTCGTGCGTGAGGGGGCGGTCGATCGTTCCTGCGGTGTTCATGCCGCGACCGGGTTCTTGCGCGGGCGGCCGCGGGGCCGCTTGCGGGCGACGACCACGCCCTGGACGAAGAGCTCGCCACCCCAGACGCCCCAGGGCTCGCGGCGCTCCTGCGCCCCGGCGAGGCAGGCCTCGACGAGCGGGCAGGTGCGGCAGAGCGACTTGGCGTACTCGACGTCGGCGGGGGACTCGGCGAAGAAGACCTCCGGGTCGTACGAGCGGCAGGGGACCGGGACGCCGAGGTTCTCGATGGCGTCGTCGAGCGCGGTGAGCGAGGTGAGCGGAGTCAAGGTGGAGTCCTCCGGGACTGCGGGCGGGGAGATCGTTTGGGTCTGCGGTACGGACGGGGCGTGCGCTTCGAGTTGCACGGTGTTTTCTTCCTCGTCTGTGTCGTTAGTCGTTCCGGCTTTGTGGCCGGGGGCGGCTGGTACCTGGTCTTGCCAGTCCCGAGGCCCCTTCGCTCCGTCGTCCCCGTTCGGGGACAAACAGAAGGGCCGCGGATCCCGGGTGGGGTTCCGCGGCCCTGAAGGCGCCGGCCTGATCAGGCGATCAGGCTGGATCACTCCAGGGTTCGAGCCCACGGAAGGCCCACATCGTGTGGTGCTGCGTCGTCTGCTGCTGAGGGAATCCGGCACCGGCTGCCGCAAAGGCATAGGCATCTGCTGCCCCCGCCATTACTGCCACCGGTGCCTGGGTCGGTCGCTCATTGCCCTCGATGCGCTCCCGGATCGGCAGGGAGGCAACGATGGCGGCGCTGCCGACAAGACCGGTGGACAGACCGGTGGCCAGACCGGTGGCCTTGACGGAGGGCAGCATGGAGACGACAGAGGTGGAGCCGAGCAGGCAGGAAGCGGCAACCGAGCGATCGGTCATTTTGGTGGTGGTCATGAAGCTGGTCACTGGTCTCGCCTCCTCTCGGCGTCTCGGGGACGGTGGCCCGGGGGCCTGTCCCAACGTATTCGGATGGGTACAGCACGGAGACAGGGCTTCAGAGAAGCTCCTGTTTCCTTGTTAAGAACCTATGGGGCTGTGCGGGGCATGTGCAAACTATTTTTCCGACGAGTTTCTACGCGTCTCCCCCGTCACCCTCCCCAAGCTCCTGACCTGCACAGATGGCAAGGACCTCGGCTCCGAACCGCTCAAGCTTGCGGGCACCCACTCCCGAGATCATCGCGAGCTCGCCCGCGGCGGCGGGGGCGGCCTCGGCGATGGCCATCAGGGTCTTGTCGGTGAAGACGCAGTACGCCGGCTGCCCCAGCTGCCTCGCCTGCTCCGCGCGCCACTCGCGCAGGCGCTCGTAGAGGCCTTCGTCCATGTCGGACGGGCAGTCCTCGCAGCGCATGAGCTTCATCTCGCCGGCGTCGGTGAGCGTCTTGCGGCAGACCCGGCACTGGACCGGTCCGCGGCGGCCGCGGCTGCGGGCTCCCGGGGCGCCTCCCGCGGCCGCGCCGCCGGTACGGGGCCCCGCGGCCGCCGAGCCGGGCCGCAGGCCGTTCAGGAAGCGGCTGGGGCGGCGGGAGCTGCGGCCGCCGGGGGCGCGGGACAGCGCCCAGGACAGGGTGAGGTGGAAGCGGGCGCGGGTGATGCCCACGTAGAGCAGGCGGCGCTCCTCCTCCATCTGGTCGTCGGTCTTGGCGTAGGTGATGGGGAGCATGCCGTCGGTGAGGCCGACGAGGAAGACGGCGTCCCATTCGAGGCCCTTCGCCGCGTGCAGGGAGGCGAGGGTGACCCCCTGGACGGTGGGGGCGTGCTGGGCGGCGGCCCGCTCGTCGAGTTCGACGACGAGGTCGCCGAGGGTGGCGCCGTGCTTGGCGCGGGAGAAGTCCTCGGCGAGGCGGACCAGGGCGGCCAGCGATTCCCACTGGTCGCGGACGGCCCCGGAGCCTGCGGGCGGCTCGGGCGACCAGCCGTGCACGCTGAGGACGGCGCGGACCTGCGAGGCGAGGTCGACGACGGCGTCGAGCAGCGGGTCGTTGGCCCCCGAGTGGGCGGCTCCGCGCAGGGAGACGAGGGCCTTGCGGACCTCCTGGCGTTCGAAGAAGCGCTCGGCGCCGCGGAGCTGGTAGGGCACTCCGGCGTCGGCGAGGGCCTGCTCGTAGACCTCGGACTGGGCGTTGATGCGGAAGAGGACGGCGATCTCGCCGGCGGGGACCCCGGCGGCGATCAGGTCGCGGATGCGGCGGGCGACGCCCTCGGCCTCGGCGGGCTCGTCGGGGTATTCGGTGTAGGCGGGCTCGGGGCCGGGCTCGCGCTGGGAGACGAGTTCGAGGCGGTGTTCGGCGGCGCGGCCGCGGGCCTGGGCGAGGACCCCGTTGGCGAGGTGGACGACCTGGGGGGTGGAGCGGTAGTCGCGGACCAGCTTGACGACCTTGGCCTGCGGGTAGCGGTTGCGGAAGTTCAGCAGGTGGTCGGGGGTGGCACCGGTGAAGGAGTAGATGGTCTGGCCGACGTCGCCGACCACGCAGAGGCTGTCGCGGTCGCCGAGCCACAGGTCGAGCAGCCGCTGCTGGAGGGGGCTGACGTCCTGGTACTCGTCGACGACGAAGTGCTGGTACTGGGCGCGGATCTGTTCGGCGATGTCCTGGCGGTCGTGGAGGATGCCGACGGTGAGGAGCAGGACGTCCTCGAAGTCGATGAGCATGCGGTCGCGCTTGAGCTGCTCGTAGAGCCCGTAGATCTGGGAGATCTCCGCGGCGTCGCGGGGCGGCTCGCGGTGGGCCTTGACGGCGGCGGCCGCGTAGTCGGCGGGGACGGTCTGGGTGACCTTGGACCATTCGATCTCGCCGGTGACGTCGCGCAGCTCGTTGCGGTCGAGGCGGATGCGGCAGCGGGCGGCGGCCTCGGCGACGAGCTGGATCTTGCGTTCGACGAGGCGGGGCATGTCGCCGCCGACGGCGCGGGGCCAGAAGTACTGGAGCTGGCGCAGGGCCGCGGAGTGGAACGTACGGGCTTGGACCCCGGCGGCGCCGAGGGCGCGGAGCCGGCCGCGCATCTCGCCGGCGGCGCGGTTGGTGAAGGTGACGGCGAGCACGCCGGCGGGCGGCAGGATGCCGGCCCGGACCCCGTAGGCGATGCGGTGGGTGATGGCGCGGGTCTTGCCGGTGCCCGCTCCCGCGAGGACGCACACCGGGCCGCGCAGGGTCGTGGCGACCTCGCGCTGTTCCGGGTCCAGGCCCAGGAGCACCTCGTCCGCGGACTCCGCGACGGGCGGGAAGGCTGGGGAGTGGGTTGCTGCTGTCACCCCGCCATGCTGCCAGGTCTGCGGGGTCGGGCGGGAAAGTTGTCCACAGGGTGCGGCCGCCGGTCGTACGAATCACCTGCGGGGGCTTGGGCCGGGGGGTGCGGGGGTGTAGCGGGGATCACGCTCCGGCGCGGGTGCCGCCGGGTGCGGGCGGCCGGGTGCGGGCAGCCGGGTGCGGGTGCGGGCGGCCGGGCGCGGGTGCCGGGTGCGGAGGGGCGGGGGTGGGCGGCCGGGTGCGGAGGGGCGGGGGTGGGCGGCCGGTGGGAGGTTGTACGCATCACGTCCGGGGCGGCTTGGGGAATGGGGCGGTGGTTCCGTACGTTCGAGTCCCTGGAATGTCCCCGTCCCCAGAGGAGCGCACCCGCCATGCAGGGTTCCGTGACGATGTACAGCACGACCTGGTGCGGCTACTGCCGCCGGCTGAAGACCCAGCTGGACCGGGAAGGCATCGCGTACACCGAGATCAACATCGAGCAGGACCCCGCGTCGGCCGCGTTCGTGGAGAAGGCGAACAACGGCAACCAGACCGTTCCGACCGTGCTGGTGAAGGCCGTGTCGGGCAGCGAGTCCGTCATGACGAACCCGAGCCTGGCGCAGGTCAAGCAGGCCCTCGCGGTCTGATCCGGCGCTTTCCGGGCCGAGGCCCCCGGCCGCTTCGTGCGGCGCCGGGGGCCTCTGTGCGTCTGCGGGCCGGAGCCCCGGCCCGGCCTGGGCCGGGGCGGGCTGGTCAGGCGCGGCCGGTGGGGAGGGGTTCGCCGTACCAGAGCTCGACGAGGCGGGCGGCGATGGAGATCCCGGAGGGCGGCAGGACCTCGCCGGTCTCGATGGCGGTGCGCAGGTCCTCGCGGGAGAACCAGCGGGCCTCCTGGATCTCCTCGCCGTCCACGTCGATGTCGGAGGAGGTGGCGCGGGCCATGAAGCCGAGCATCAGGCTGGACGGGAAGGGCCAGGGCTGGCTGGCGACGTACTCGACCTCGCCGACGGTGACACCGGCCTCCTCCCAGACCTCGCGGACGACGGACTGCTCGATGGACTCTCCGGGCTCGACGAAGCCGGCGAGGGTCGAGAAGCGGCCTTCGGGCCAGTGCACCTGGCGGCCGAGGAGGGCGCGGTCCTGCTCGTCCGTGACCAGCATGATCACGGCCGGGTCGGTGCGCGGGTAGTGCTCGGCCCCGCAGGCCGGGCAGCGGCGGACGTGGCCGGCCGCGGCCACGGCGGTGCGCTCGCCGCAGCGGGAGCAGAAGCGGTGGAGGCGCTGCCAGTTCTCCAGGGCGACGGCGTGGACCATGAGGCCGGTGTCGCGGGGGGAGAGCAGGAGGCCGGCCTCGCGCAGGCCGGCCGGGCGGGCGGACTGGTCGATGCGGCCGGGCAGGGAGTCCTTCTGGAGGGCGAAGTAGCTGATGCCGTCCTCGTCGGTGCCGAGGAAGTAGCGGTGGGTCTCGGTGGGCGGGGCCTCGAAGGCCGGGGTCATGACGATCCCGGTGGTGCCGTCGGGCAGGTCGTCGATGAGGACCTGCCCGCCGGAGACGACGAAGACGCGGGTGGTGGGGTGGCTCCAGGCGGCGGCCAGCCAGGCCTCGTCGAGGCGGTGGTGGGCGGCGCGGTCGATGCCGCTCGGGGCGGTGAGCGACAGGGGGCGGGCGGCGGCGTCCGCGGGGCGCGTGCCGGTGCGGGCGGCGGTGTCCTTGCCGCTGTCGCCGCCCGCTCCGGCGCCGGTGCCCGTGCCGCTGTCGCCGCCCGCTCCGGCGCCCGTGCCCGTGCCGGGCGCGCCGCTGCCGGGCCCGCCGGTGACCGTGGCGTCGCCGGTGACCGTGGCCGGGCCCGCCGCGGGCGTGCTGCCGGTGCCGGGCGTGCTGCCGGTGCCGCCGGGCGCCGCGGGGCCGCCGCCGTTCCCGGTCCGGCCGAGGTGCTCGGTCGAGGTGCTCACAGGTGCTTCCAACTCCCCCGGTGGGTGGTGAATGGGTGCGCGGTGCCCCGGGGCCGTGCCCCGGGCGGGGCCCGGGGGGGGGGGGGGGGGGGGGGGGGGGGGGGGAAGGGGGGGGGGGGGGGAGGGGGGGGGGGGGGGGGGGGAGGGGAGGGGGGGGGGGGGGGGAGGGGGGGGGGGGGGGGGGGGGGTTGGTGGGG